>JAITVD010000052.1 GCA_031285965.1 Azoarcus sp. | reverse complement strand
GCGCGGCCACAAAGCGACGATCCCGGCCAAGCCGTTCCTCGGCCTCTCCCGCGCCGACGAGAGGACGGTGCTGGACATATCATCGAGCACGAAATCAGAGGGCAGACCGGCTGATCCTGTCGGTGCGCTTTGTTTGCGCCCCCCGCAATCTGTTTGCAAAGCCCGTCCCGTTCCGTCCCGCCTTGTCCCGCTATATCCCCTAAATATCGCGCGCGGGCTGACATCGCCAACATCATGACGGCGATCAAGGCGGGCATCTTCACTTCGACGACCAAGGCGGAACTGGAAGATGCCGAGGCCCGCGTCCTTGAGGCGCAGGAAGAACTCAGGCTGATCGAGCGTTTCGAGCCATCCCAGATGCTCCCGCGCGCGCGGGAAGTCTACCGCGGTCTCGTCACAAAGCTGGAAACCGTGCAGGACGTGAGCGTTGCCCGCGAAGCCCTGCGCGAACTCATCGGCGAGGTCAAGCTCACCCCGGAGAACGGCGCGCTCACCGCAGAAATACAAAGCGCCGGGCTGGCCGGCGCTCTGCGGATTGCATTGGTTGCGGGGGAAGGATTTGAACCTTCGACCTTCGGGTTATGAGCCCGACGAGCTACCGGACTGCTCCACCCCGCGTTGGAAGGGTCGCACTATATAGGAACCTGCCGGACGATGGCAAGTAGTAGTTTCAGTTTAAGCAAGTAGTTGACTAATTTAGGCGGAAATTGTTAAAGTCGAGTTGTTGAGCGTTTAACTCGGGTATTTCCCAAGGCAGGCGTATCTACAATGACAACCATAATGACGGGGATGGAGGAGACAACAAATGAGATTGACAACCAAGGGGCGCTTTGCGGTGACGGCGATGATTGACTTGGCCACGCGCCAAGACTGCGGGCCAGTGACGCTGAACGCCATTTCGGAGCGCCAGCGCATCTCGCTTTCCTATCTTGAGCAGCTTTTTGGTCGGCTGCGTCGCTGCAATCTAGTGCAAAGCGTGCGCGGGCCGGGCGGAGGCTATCGGCTGGCGCGGGATATGGACGAAATTACGGTGACGGACATCGTGCTGGCGGTCGATGAGCCGCTTGACGCGACCCGCTGCGGCGGGCGGGCGAACTGCAACAATGCCGCGCAGTGCATGACGCATGACCTGTGGAGCAACTTGAACAGGCGCATGTTCGATTATCTGGATTCGGTGACGCTCGGTTCGTTTGTCGGACGGCCTGTCTATGTCGGCTCCTGCGTCTCTGACGGCATGCAGGCATCGCGGCAGGGACAAGCACGGGCTTTGGTGAACTAAACGTTCCTGTGGGTTTTCGCGGTTTTTTCCATCAAAAAACCTCATTGCTGTACCGGAGCCGCCGTGTTTGGTGTATATCACCACTCGCCCAACTTGATTGATTCCTCCATTCGGAGAGACGAGAAACAGACATGCTGAAGCTCCCTATTTACTTGGATTATTCGGCGACAACGCCAGTTGATCCGGGTGTCGCGCAGGCGATGATTCCTTGGCTGACCGAGCGTTTCGGCAACCCCGCCAGCCGCTCGCATGCTTTCGGATGGGAAGCGGACGCGGCGGTGGAAAAGGCGCGGGAAAATGTGGCGGCGCTGGTCGGCGCAGACCCGCGTGAAATCATCTGGACTTCCGGGGCAACGGAATCGGACAATCTCGCCATCAAAGGGGCGGCGCATTTTTACAAGGAAAAAGGGCGTCACGTCGTCACCCTCAAAACCGAGCACAAGGCGGTGCTCGATACCGTGCGCGAACTTGAACGGGAAGGGTTCGAGGCCACTTACCTCGGCGTGCGGGAAAACGGGCTGATAGACCTCGACGCTTTCCGCGCCGCGCTGCGCCCGGATACCAGCGTCGTTTCGGTCATGCTGGTCAACAACGAAATTGGCGTGATTCAACCGATTGAGGACATCGGGGCGATTTGCCGCGAAAAAGGCATCATATTCCACGTCGACGCGGCGCAGGCGACGGGCAAGGTGGAAATCGACCTTGCGAAGCTGCCCGTCGACCTGATGAGCTTTTCCGCCCATAAAACTTACGGTCCAAAAGGCATCGGGGCGCTCTATGTCCGGCGCAAGCCCCGTGTGCGACTTGAAGCCCAGATGCACGGCGGCGGACATGAGCGCGGGCTGCGTTCTGGAACCTTGCCGACGCACCAGATTGTTGGAATGGGCGAAGCCTTCCGCCTTGCGCGAGAAAACATGGCTGCCGAATTGCCGCGCATCCACGCGCTGCACGACAGGCTGCTCGCTGGCCTGTCCAGCATCGAAGCCACTTACATGAATGGCGACCTGACGCCGGGGCGGCACGTTCCCCACAACCTCAACGTTTCCTTTGCCTATGTTGAGGGCGAATCCTTGATGATGTCGATTCGGGACGTTGCGGTTTCTTCCGGCTCGGCCTGCACTTCCGCGAGTTTGGAGCCGTCTTATGTCCTGCGGGCGCTGGGCCGTGATGACGAGTTGGCTCACAGTTCCATCCGTTTCTCCCTCGGGCGCTTCACGACCGCCGAAGAAATCGACTATGCCGTCGATATTATCCGGCGCGGTGTCGGTAAGCTGCGCGACCTTTCCCCGCTTTGGGAAATGGCGCAGGCGGGCATTGATTTGAGCACGGTACAGTGGGCTGCCCACTAGAAGCGGGACAAACGGCAACAGGAGAAAAAGCGGCATGGGTTACAGCAACAAAGTTCTAGATCATTACGAAAACCCCCGCAACGCGGGTTCTTTCGCGCAGGACGAAGAGGGCGTGGCCACCGGCATGGTGGGCGCGCCGGCCTGCGGCGACGTGATGAAGCTCCAGATCAAGGTCGGCAAGGACGGCGTCATCGAAGACGCCCGCTTCAAGACTTACGGCTGCGGCTCGGCGATTGCTTCATCTTCGCTCGTGACCGAATGGGTCAAGGGCAAGACGCTCGACGAGGCGCTGACAATCAAAAACGCGCAGATTGCCGAGGAACTGGCACTGCCGCCCGTCAAAATCCATTGTTCGGTGCTGGCCGAAGACGCCATCCGCGCTGCGGTGGACGATTACAGGAAAAAGCACGGAGAAGCAAAATGAGCGTCATCCTGACAGAACGCGCTGCCCAACATATCAGCCATTTCATCGACAAGCGCGGCAAAGGGTTTGGCGTGCGGTTGGGCATCAAGACATCTGGCTGTTCCGGCATGGCCTACAAGCTTGAATTTGTCGATCAGGCGCTCGACGGCGACCTCGTTTTCGACAGCCACGGCGTCAAGGTTGTAATCGACCAGAAAAGCCACGTCTATCTCGACGGAACCGAACTGGATTACGTGCGCGAAGGCTTGAACGAAGGTTTCAAGTTCAACAATCCCAACGCCAGAAGCCAGTGTGGTTGCGGCGAGAGCTTCAGCGTGTAGCAGGCAGCGGCTTTTTCGTCGCCGCGCCCCGTTCATGAGCGTTGATCTTTCCCTCGATTTCTTTTCCCTTTTTGGCTTGCCGCGTCGGTTCAGGCTCGACGAAGAGGCGCTTGGCCGTGCGTGGCATACGCTGCAAAACGAAGCCCACCCGGATCGACACGCTCATCTGCCCGACAGCCGTGGCGCGATGCAAGGGGCACTGCGCGTCAACGAAGCCTATGCCGCGCTCAAAAAACCCGCCACGCGCGCCCAGTATCTTCTTGAGTTGGGTGGGGTGAGTGTTGATGCTATCGACGGGAATACCGTGGCTCCCGAATATTTGTTCGAGCAATTGGAATGGTACGAGGCATTGGAAGAGGCGCGTGCCGCCAAAGATATTGGCGCATTGGAACGATTGGCTGCGCGTTTGCAAACACAGGCGGGCAGCGTCATCGAACAGATGGCGGAACAAATCGACGATTTTCGCGATCTTGAAAAAGCCGCCGACACCGTGCGTCGGCTGAAGTTTCTCGATAAGCTCCGCCTTGGCATCGACAGCGCCCTCGCGGCGCTCGACAATTGACCTGCACAACCACACGGGCGAAACGAGAACATGGCGCTGTTGCAGATTGCTGAACCTGGCCAGTCCGCAGTGCCGCATAAGCATCGGCTGGCGGTGGGGATAGACCTCGGCACGACCAATTCGCTGGTCGCCACGGTCAGGAACGGCATTGCCGTTTGCTTGACCGACGAGCAAGGCCGCGCCCTCTTGCCCTCGGTTGTCCATTACCGGGATGGCGGCGGAATCAGCCTCGGATTCGACGCTTTGGGTGCGCGGGTGTCGGACCCCCGGAATACCATCGTCAGCGTCAAACGCTTCATGGGGCGCGGTTTGGGCGACGTGGCGCACACCGAAAGCATTCCTTACATTTTTGAAGAAATGCCCGGCATGTTGCGGTTGCGCACCGTGCAGGGCAGCAAAAGCCCCGTTGAAATTTCCGCAGACCTGCTGCGCGTCCTGCGCCAGCGGGCCGAAGCCAGCCTAGGCGGCGAGCTGACCGGCGCCGTCGTCACGGTTCCCGCCTATTTTGACGAGGCTCAGCGCCAAGCCACGCGGGACGCGGCGCGCTTGGCAGGGCTTCACGTCCTGCGCCTGCTCAACGAGCCGACTGCCGCTGCGGTGGCCTACGGGCTGGACAACGCTTCTGAAGGCGTCTATGCCGTTTTCGACTTGGGGGGCGGGACGTTCGACCTTTCCATCCTCAAGCTCACGCATGGCGTGTTTGAAGTGCTCGCAACGAACGGCGATACCGCGCTGGGCGGGGACGATTTCGACCATCGGCTGTATTGCTGGGCGCTCGATAACGCCCATATTGCCCCGCTTTCAGTCGAGGATGCCCGCCGTTTGCTCATGGCCGCTCGGGCGGTCAAAGAACTGCTCACCATCAGCGAGGAAGCGCCATTTCATCTCCGGCTCGGTTCCGGTGAGGAAGTCGACCTGACCGTTACCCGTGCAGCTTTCTTTGAAATGACACGCCCGCTCGTCCAGAAAACTCTCATTCCGGTCAAACGGGCGCTGCGCGACGCGGGGCTTTCTCCCAAGGATGTCAAAGGCATCGTCATGGTCGGCGGCGCGACGCGCATGCCGCACATCCAGCGGGCGGTTGCCGAATTCTTCGGGCAGGAGCCTTTGACCAATCTCGACCCTGACCGGGTCGTTGCCTTGGGCGCGGCCATGCAGGCGAACGCGCTTGCGGGCAACCGCCGGGAGGATGAGGGCTGGCTTCTGCTCGATGTCATCCCGCTTTCCCTCGGGCTGGAAACGATGGGCGGGCTGTCCGAAAAAATCATCACGCGCAACGCCACCTTGCCTGTGGCGCGGGCGCAGGAATTCACCACTTTCAAGGATGGCCAGACGGCCATGTCCTTCCATGTCGTGCAAGGGGAACGGGAACTGGTCTCGGACTGCCGTTCGCTCGCCCGGTTTGAGTTGCGCGGCATTCCACCGATGGCGGCAGGCGCGGCGCGTATCCGCGTGACTTTTCAGGTCGACGCGGACGGGCTGCTGTCCGTTTCCGCGCGCGAAACCAGCACCGGCGTGGAAGCGAGTATTCATGTTAAGCCTTCCTACGGACTTACCGACGACGAAATCGCGGGTATGCTGCGCGACGGCCTGGAGTATGCCGACGGCGACCTCGCTTCCCGCGCCTTGCGCGAACAGCAGGTTGAGGCTGAGCGCCTCCTCGAAGCCTGTGCGCAAGCCCTTTCCGCTGACGGCGATTTGCTCGATGAAACGGAACTGTCCGCCATCAACGCCCTCATCGCGCGCTTGCGGGAGATTATTGGCGGGCACGATGCTAGCGCCCTATCCGATGGCATCGCCGCGCTTTCCCGCGCAACCGAAGATTTTGCCGCACGGCGCATGAACCGCAGCCTGCGCGACGCTTTTGCTGGACGCAGCATTGATGAACTCTGAACTACAGGACAACGCCCGCTTGTCATGACCCGCATCATCGTTTTGCCCCATGCCGAATACTGCCCCCAAGGCGCGGTCATCGAAGCCGAAGCGGGGCAGAGCCTCTGCGACGCGCTGCTTGCCGAAGGCATCGAAATTGAACACGCCTGCGAACAGTCCTGTGCCTGTTCCACTTGCCATGTGATTGTGCGCGAAGGTTTCGAGGCGCTCGAAGAGGCTACGGATGAAGAAGAAGACCTTCTCGACCGCGCATGGGGGCTTAACCCCTGTTCGCGCCTGTCCTGCCAAACCGTCATCGGCACGGCGGCGCTGACGGTGGAAATCCCGCGCTACACGGTCAACCTCGTCCGCGAGGAGAAACATGGATGAAGCTGAAATGGACGGATGTCCGCGAAATTGCCGCGCAGCTTCTCGAAGCCCATCCTGAAGCCGACCCGGCGCACGTCAATTTCGTCGATCTCATGAATTGGGTGAAGGCGCTGCCCGAATTTGATGATGACCCCGCCCGCTGCGGGGAGCGGATTCTTGAGGCTATTCAGCAAGCATGGATGGACGAGGCGGAATAATCTGGCCGTTTGCTGGCTCGCGATCGTTTCATTCGACAAAAATTTCTCTCGCCGACCGCCTTTTGCCCGTGAGCAATTCGTGTTAGCACTCTCAGCCATAGAGTGCTAACATGGCGGGTCAAGGAGGTTCCTATCCATGAATCAGGCTCTTTCGTTCCCTGTCCCATATGCCGTTGGCAGCATCGACCAGTACATCAGCTCGGTCAACAGGCTGCCTTTGCTGACTGAGCAGGAAGAGGCGGAGCTTGCCGTGCGCCTCAAAGAGCAGGGCGACCTTGACGCGGCGCGGCAGTTGATTGTTTCGCATCTGCGGCTGGTGGTGTCCATTGCGCGGGGTTATCTCGGCTATGGGCTGCCACATGCCGATTTGATTCAGGAAGGCAATATCGGGCTGATGAAGGCGGTCAAACGCTTCGACCCCACGCGTGGCGTGCGGCTGGTGTCGTTTGCGATTCACTGGATCAAGGCCGAAATCCATGAATTCATCGTGCGCAACTGGCGGCTGGTGAAAATCGCCACGACCAAGGCGCAGCGCAAGCTCTTTTTCAACCTGCGCAGCATGAAGCAGGGCAGTTCCACGCTGAACCGCGAGGAAGTTCATTCGATTGCCGCCCGCCTCGGCGTGAAGCCCGAAGAGGTTGCCGAGATGGAAACCCGGCTTTGCGGGCGCGAGATTCCATTGGAAGGGAGCGGCGACGATGAGGACGAACATTTCGCGCCCATCGCCTATTTGCCCGATCCGCACGCGGAGCCTTCCGCCGTCATCGAGGAGGCGCAATACGCCCGCCTTCAGGATGATGGCTTGCACCAGGCGCTTGGCAGCCTCGATGCGCGTAGCCGCGATATTGTGGCGCGGCGCTGGCTTGCCGAAGGCGATGCCGCGACGCTGCATGAACTGGCTTCCGAATACGGCGTTTCCGCTGAACGCATCCGCCAGATTGAGGCGCGAGCCATGCAGAAAATGCGCGTCCTGCTGGCTCCAGCGCGTTGAGAGGGCAGCAAGCCCTGATTCATTCCCCTTATGTGGGCCGCTTTGCCCCGACGCCAAGCGGCCCGCTGCATTTTGGCTCTCTCGTCGCCGCGCTGGGCAGCGCGCTTGAAGCTCGCCGCCACGGAGGGCGCTGGCTTGTGCGCATCGAGGATGTCGATGTCCCACGCGCCATGCCCGGCATGGACGGCGCGATGCTTGCCACGCTGGAGCGTTTCGGCTTTGAATGGGACGGCGAAGTCTTGTGGCAGAGCCGCCGTGCCGATATTTACGCGAGCGCGTTGGAACGGCTCAAAGCGGGCGGACATGTTTTCCCCTGCGCCTGTTCCCGCCGCGAACAAGCGGAAGTGCCAGATTCCATCCTCGCCCGCGACGGTTCCCTGCGCTATCCGGGTACATGCCGAAGCGGCTTGCCGTTGGGTGTCAGGCCACGGGCATGGCGGGTGAGGGCTGAGGGAACGATTCGCTTTGAAGATGCCATTCAGGGCGGGCAGGAGGAAGAGCTTGCCCGCGACGTGGGAGATTATGTGGTGTTCCGCGCCGACGGGGTATTTGCCTACCAGCTTGCCGTGGTCGTCGATGATGCCGAACAGGGCGTGACTCATGTTGTGCGCGGGGCGGACCTTCTTGGCTCGACAGCGCGTCAAATTCACCTTCAAAAACAGCTTGGGCTGCCAGTTCCGAACTACGCGCATTTGCCGGTGGCAACAAACGCCGCCGGAGAAAAACTTTCCAAACAGACGCAGGCGCGGGCGGTTGATGAAGAGTCCTCTTCAAGGATGCTAGTTGCCGCGCTGGATTTTCTGGGGCAGAACCCGGACGCTGAGCTAGGCGGCGCGTCGGTCAGGGACATCTGGGCATGGGCGCTCGGCAATTGGAAGATGGAGCGCGTCCCGCGTGTTTTGCAGTTGCCCGCGGCGGAGCTTGCTCGGCGCTGATTCCTGCAATGCCTGTTTCCAATAAAAACGCGCCATGCTTGAACAGACATGGCGCGTTTTGGGACAGGTCAGTGTCAACGTTATGTCATTTCACATCGAAAAAAACATCGCGGTAGGTCGTGTAATAGCAGATGAACATCATCGGCATCGTAACCAGCAAGCCAAGCCCGAGCGGTATTGCGCTGATGAACATCAGCACGCACATCGCGATGAAAAAGACGATGCCCGCCGGGATGTTCTTGCGGCAAGCCGAAAAACTTGCCTTGACCGCCGCGAGCGGCGTGGCGTTGTGCATGATGATTAGCGCGGGCGCAAACCAAATCGCCATGCCATAAAGAGCCGAGATGACAATAAAGATGAGCGTACCGACAAGCGCCATCCCGATCCCCGTCGATAGAGAGGCTTGAACGCCCATCATGCCGACGAAAAAAACGCCGCTGAGAATCGTGATCACAATGAAAAAGCCCAGAGCGAGCAGGCAAACGAGCAGCAGGGGAACCGTCTGGCGCTTGAGGGCGATGAAAAGGTCGCCGAAAGCAAATTTCCCTTCCCGGCGGAGCAAATCGCAGGAATAGACGACGCCCGCCACAAGGAGAATGGGCAAACACACAACACAGATATTCGCAATAATGCCAATGAGAGGAATCTTGCCCAACAAGGAGAGACCAAGGGCAATGACAAAATAGGCAACCACAAATCCCACCCATGTGCCGGGTTGCCGCTTGAACAGTTCCCACGAGGCGGAAATCCACGCAATGCTGTTTCCTACAGGAACCGAACGTCCGCCGGGGATGAAATCCGCTTCTTCCCGGTCGGGCACGAATCCCACCTCCGCAGTTGGAGCCGCATAGGGGTTGTTGTTAGGCTGTTCGTTGATTTGGTCGTTCATGAAGCTCTCCCTTAAAAAATTGATACGCCGAAATTTACCGCTATTACACGAACGCGCATTGTACCGAAACAGTGCTGCCGAACTGGTCAGGATTGCCGTTACTGTGATGTTTGTCGTAGGGGCGAGCCACCATAAAAATTTTTCCGAAAACACTTGCACGACAGGCTTCCGTAGCGTTTGCTGCTTGACATGACATGACATGACATGATGCCCGTACTTATACCTGTTTCAGGTTCAGCAACGTTTCTTTTCAATTACGCCAACTAGGAGTTTTTCATGAACGCGAATGGCACGGATACAAAAAGCAACGAACGCAAACCTATCCCCCACGATGATGGGAAGCTACATGGGTTGCCCAAAAAAGGTAGGCCAACCGACATTCCTGGCAAGCCACAAAACCCTTCTGGCGGGGATAGAGACACTTATCCGCCGAAGAAAAAATAAATAACTCGATGACTAATAGCGCCCTCATTCTTCATGACATAAATGGGGCACTAATGCTTATTCGCTTATCCAGCGGAAAAATCCGCTCTCGCCAAAATCCGTAAATCCCTGCCTACTTTCGCGCATTCCCGAATGTCAAACTTTGCCGCGCCATCAAGCGCGGCGAGGGCAGGGAGGTTGAAAATGCCACGGGCGGCGTTTCCGATGGCCATCGGCGCGAGGTAGAGAAGAAGCTCATCCACATAGCCAGCGGCGAGCAACGCGCCGTTGAGCGTCGCGCCCGCTTCAACGTGGATTTCGTTGAGTTCGAGCGCCGCGAGTTCGCGCATCAGGGCGGAAAGGTCAATGAGGCCGTTTGGCGCGGGCAAGGGGAGAAGGCGATGCCCGCGTTGGGCGAATGGCTTTGCGCGGAAATCGTCATTGCCGTAGGCGGTGACGATGAGCACGGACGCGCCTTGAAAGACGCGGGATGCCGGGTCGGCTTCCAGCCAGGGGTCGAGAAGAATGCGCAGGGGCGCTCGCTCGCAAGAGTGGTCGCGGACGGTGAGCTGCGGGTCATCGGCCTTGACGGTTCCGATGCCGGTGAGGATGGCGCAGGCGCGGGCGCGCCAGCGGTGGACGTCGGCGCGGGCTTCCGTGTCGGTAATCCATTGGCTGATGCCGTTTTCCAGTGCGGTTTTGCCATCTAGCGAGGCCGCCGCTTTTAGCCGAATCCAAGGGCGACCACGCGCCATGCGCGAGATGAAGCCAATGTTGAGTTCACGCGCTTCGTCGGCAAGCAGGCCGCAGTCTGTGGCGATGCCCGCCGTGCGCAGTCTATCCAGCCCGCGCCCGCTCACTTTGGGGTTGGGGTCTTCTATCGCGGCAACAACGCGGGAAAGCCCCGCCGCAATGAGAGCGTCGGCGCAAGGGGGGGTTCGCCCAAAATGGGCGCAAGGTTCCAGCGTGACGTAGGCAGTGGCGTTTCGCGCCGCGTCCCCGGCTGCGGCCAGCGCGAGGATTTCGGCATGTGGCTCACCCGCGCGGCGATGCCAGCCTTCGCCGACAATCGCGCCATCGCGCACAATCACGCAGCCTACGCGGGGGTTGGGCGTGGCCGTTTCAAGCCCCCGGCGGGCAAGCGCGAGGGCATGCGCCATCGCGTCGCGGTCAGCCGTCGAAAAGGTCATGTCCGTGGCTCTCGGGCGAGCCGGATTCGCGGGGACGCGAACGGGGGGAGGGCTGCACTTCGCGGACGAAGCTGGAGAAGTCGTCCGCGTCGGTAAAGTTGCGATAGACGGAGGCAAAGCGGATATAGGCCACTTTGTCGAGCTTTTTAAGTTCTTTCATCACCAAGTCGCCAATCTGGGCGCTGGGGATTTCGGTTTCGCCAACAGCCAGCAGGCGCGTTTCAATGCGTTCGACAGCCGCTTCCAATGCCTGTGTCGTCACCGGGCGCTTGCGCAGGGCAAGCAGCATGCTGGCAAAGAGCTTGCCGCGCTCGTATTCGCTGCGGTCGCCGTTGCGCTTGACGATGCGCGGCATCTTGAGGTCGATGCGCTCATAGGTGGTAAAGCGGCGGTCGCAATGCACGCATCGGCGGCGGCGGCGAACGATGTCGCCGTCGTCGTTTTCGCGGGTGTCAGTGACTTGGGTGTTAGCGTCACCGCAAAAGGGGCATTTCACGGCAGGACTGGGGGTACGCCTACTTTCCGTACACTGGGAAACGGGCGCAGAGCGCCGCGACCTCATTGCGCACTTTTTCGATGGCCGAGGCATCCTCCGGCGCGTCGAGCACGTCGGCAATCAGATGGGCGGTTTTTTCCGCCTCGATTTCGGTGAAGCCGCGTGTGGTAATCGCGGGCGAGCCGATGCGGATGCCCGAGGTGACGAAAGGTTTTTCCGGGTCTTTCGGGATGGCGTTTTTGTTGACGGTGATGCGAGCCTGGCCCAGCGCCGCTTCGGCAGCCTTGCCGGTGATGTTCTTGGCGCGGAGGTCGACGAGAAAAACGTGGCTTTCCGTCCGGCCCGAGACGATGCGCAGCCCCCGCTCTTCGCCGAGCACGCGGGACATGACGCGGGCATTGGCGATGACTTGTTCTTGGTAGCGGCGGAAGGCGGGCGTGGCCGCTTCCTTGAAACAAGCGGCTTTGGCGGCGATGACGTGCATCAGCGGCCCGCCTTGTAGGCCGGGGAACACGGCGGAATTGATGGCTTTTTCGTGCTCGGCCCGCATCAAAATCGCGCCGCCGCGTGGGCCGCGCAAGGTTTTATGGGTGGTGGTGGTCACGACATCGGCATGCGGCACGGGATTGGGATAGAAGCCTGCGGCAATCAGTCCGGCGTAATGCGCCATGTCGACCCAGAAAATCGCGCCGATTTCTTTTGCGACTTTCGCAAAGCGCGACCAGTCGATTTTTAGCGAATAGGCGGACGCGCCCGCGACGATGATTTTCGGCTTGTGCTCGCGGGCTTGCGCTTCCATTGCCGCATAGTCGATGGCTTCTTTGCCGTCCAGCCCATAGGCGACGACGTTGAACCATTTCCCGGACATATTGAGCGGCATGCCGTGCGTGAGATGCCCGCCTTCGGCGAGGCTCATGCCCATGATGGTGTCGCCCGGTTTGGCAAAGGCCATCAGCACCGCCTGATTGGCTTGTGAACCCGAGTTGGGCTGCACGTTGGCGGCTTCCGCGCCGAAGAGCGCCTTCAGGCGGTCGATGGCAATCTGCTCGACGACATCGACATGTTCGCAGCCGCCGTAATAACGCTTGCCGGGATAGCCTTCTGCATATTTGTTGGTGAGCTGCGAACCTTGCGCTTCCATGACGGCGGGCGAAACGTAGTTTTCGGAAGCGATGAGTTCAATGTGCTCTTCTTGTCGGCGGTTTTCGGCCTGTATGGCGTCCCACAGTTCAGAATCGGCCTTGGCGAGGGTGTTTTGCGCGGAGAACATGGCGGGTCTCTATAAATCAAAAGCGGTCGACGATTATACTTGCGCTTTTGGCATCATTTCCAATGGAATCAGATTTGCAAACTGAACTTTCGGGCTTGCGCTCGGAAATCGACGGCATAGATAGCCAAATGCTCGACCTTTTGAGCCGCCGCGCGCGTTGTGCGCAAGAAGTCGGGGAGGTCAAATCGCGCCACGGCGAGGCGGGTTTTCCGTACCGGCCCGAACGCGAGGCGCAGGTCTTGCGCCGGATTGCCGAACTCAATTCCGGACCGCTCCCAGAAGATGCCGTGCGGCAGGTTTTCCGCGAAATCATGTCGGGCTGCCTCGCGCTGGAACAGCCGCTCAAAGTGGCTTATCTGGGGCCTGCGGGAACCTTTTCCGAGAGTGCCAGCCGCAAGCATTTTGGCGCTGCCCCGGCTCTTCAGCCGCAAGTGTCCATCGACGAAGTTTTCCGCGCCGTGGAATCGGAACACGCGCATTACGGCGTTGTGCCAGTCGAGAATTCGAGCGAGGGCGCGGTGGGCTGCACGCTCGATTTGCTGCTCGCGCATTCGCTTCAGGTCTGCGGGGAGGTGCAGTTGCGCATCCACCACCACTTGCTCTCCCGCGCCTCGGAACTTGGCGCGGCGCGGCGGCTTTATTCGCACGCGCAGTCGCTCGCCCAGTGCCACGAATGGCTCAACGCCCACCTCGCGCATCTGCCGAGAGTGCCTGTGGCGAGCAACGCCGAAGCGGCGCGTATGGCATCGGAGGACGCGCAATCTTGCGCCATTGCCGGGGAAGCGGCAGCGGCGCTTTACGGGCTGGGCAAACTGGCGGAGAACATCGAGGACAACTCGCGCAACTCGACCCGTTTTCTCGTCATCGCCCGCCATGACGCCGCGCCCAGCGGGCGGGACAAAACTTCGCTCGTCTGCTCGGCGGCCAATCAGCCGGGAGCCGTACTCGGATTGCTGGAGCCGCTTGCGCGGCATGGGGTTGATATGTCGCGGCTGCAATCGCGCCCCGCCCCCGGCGGCATGTGGGAATACGTGTTCTACATCGACCTCATTGGCCATCGGAACGACGCGCCCGTCGCCGCCGCGCTGGCGGAACTGAATGGACGCGCCGGTTTTCTCAAGGTGCTTGGCTCCTATCCCGTCGCCGGATAAACACTCGTTCCGCCCAAAAACTGAGCCTCCACAAATCCCCGTCAAACATCCGCTAATAGGAACCCGCCCATGACGAACCCTGCCCGCGCCGCAAGCCGCGCCCCGGCGCATATCCAAGCCTTGTCGCCCTATCAGCCCGGCAAGCCCATTTCGGAACTGGCCCGCGAAACCGGCATTCCCGAAACGGACATCGTCAAGCTCGCGTCCAATGAAAACCCTTTGGGCATGAGCCAAAAAGCCAAAGCGGCAGCGATAGCCGCGCTGGAAGAGGGCGCGCGCTACCCGGATGGCAACGCTTTCGCGCTCAAGGCGGCGCTTGCCAGAAAATACGGCGTAGGCACGGATCAGCTCGTCATTGGCAACGGTTCCAACGACGTGCTGGAAATTGCCACACAGGCTTTTCTCTCTCCCGGCGCGTCGGCGGTTTTTGCCCAATACTCGTTTGCGGTCTATCCGCTGGCGACGCTTGCGCGGGGCGCTCTCGGAAAGAGTGTTCCGGCGAAAAACTACGGGCATGACCTCGACGCGATGCGCGCCGCCATCGATGAGACGACCCGCATTGTCTTTATCGCCAATCCCAACAATCCCACGGGTACTTTCCTGACGGGCAGCGAAATTGAAGCCTTCCTTGCCCGTGTGCCGGAAGACGTGCTGGTGGTGCTCGACGAAGCCTATACCGAGTTCCTGCCCGCCGAAATGCGCTATGACGCGATTGGCTGGGTGGCGGGTTTCCCGAACTTGCTGGTTTCCCGCACGCTCTGCAAGGCTTACGGGCTGGCGGGGCTGCGGCTCGGATATGGTGTCGCGCACCCGGAAATCGCCGACCTCATGAACCGGGTGCGGCAGCCCTTCAATGCTTCCGTCGTGGCGCAGGCCGCTGCCGTGGCCGCGCTCGAAGATGAGGCATTCATCGAAAAAGTGGCCGAAAACAATCGGCAAGGCATGGCGCAACTGACAGCGGCCTTCGCCAGTCTTGGGCTGGAGTGGATACCTTCCTTCGGCAACTTCGTCACCGTCAAAGTCGGGGATGCCGCCAAGGTCAACCAATCCCTGCTCGCGCAAGGCGTCATCGTGCGCCCTGTCGCCGGTTATGGCATGCCGGAATGGCTGCGCGTCTCCATCTGCTTGCCGGAGGAAAACGAACGTTTCATCGAGGCGCTGCGGCGCGCGCTCGGTTGAATGGCAAAGGCGCGGGAAGAAGCATTGCTGAATTTTGTGAATCCCAATAAGGAGTTTGTATGAAACACCCTCAGAAAAGCGTGAATGTGCTTATTCGTGCTTTTGTCCTGTTTTTGGGCGTTAGCGTGGTGATGGGCTGTCAAACCCGCCCTCAAGACGGCGTACCCGAAGAACGTGCGCAAGCCGCAGAGGAACTTTTAAACAAAGCTAATCGCTTGGCAGAACAAGAAGAATATGAAGCAGCCATTGCCGACTACGACGATGTAGCCCGCCGTTTTAGTCAAGACGAAACGCGCGAAGTGCGTGAACTGGTCACAAAGGCGCTTTTCAATAAATCTTCCATCTTGAAAAAACAGGGCGAGTATGAAGCCGAAATTGCTGTTTATGACGATATAGTCTGCCGTTTTGGACAAGACACGGCATTTGAAGTACGTGTACGAGTCGCAAGGGCGCTTTTCGGCAAAGGCTACGCTTTGGAAGAACAAGGCGATTATGAAGCCGCTATTGCTGTCTTTGACAATATTGCACGGCGTTTTGAGCAAGACAAGACGCTCGAAGCGCGTAAAGTAGCCGCAAGGGCGCGTGATGACAAATCTCGCCTCTTGGAAAAACAAGCCAAAAAATAAAATCGAAACTGCCGCCCTTGCCAATCTCGGCCAATGCTTGCGGTTTTCACAGCGGAGCGCGTTTGACGATGACCTCTATCAAAACATTATTGGTGTTTTTTTTCAGCGTTTTTGGTGCTCTGACCGCCTCCGCTGCGGGCAGCGGCTTAAAGGCGGACGAGCGCGTCATGTTCTTTCCGGGGCTTGCCGTCCAGCAGGCGGACGGCACTTTCATGGTTCCAATCGAAGCCTGGGTGTTCGAGGAAGAACCTAGGCGCGTTGCCGCCTTTGCGCTCGCTTCTTGGATGGGCATCGACCTTGATGCTTGCACGCCCACGCAAAAAGAAAGGTTCATGGAAAGGACGCGCTATTTCCGCACGGATTCCGAGCGCGGCAAAACGCTGACGGTGCGGCTGAACAAGCAAACGACGTTCACTTTGCCGGACACGAACTCATCGGGACGGGCAAGCGGCCAGCTCAAAGTGGGGCATGATGCCTTCCACTGGTACAAAGGGCCGGATGGCTTCGGCAGGGTTGACTGGACGCTGCAAGCGCCGGGGCATCCGTCGCACGGCGAAAAAGGCTCCGCGCAGGCGATTTCGGCGGAAGGTGTCTCCATCGTCAGCGACATTGACGACACCATCAAAATTTCGGAAGTGCGGGACAGAAAAGCCCTGCTTCGCAATACCTTTATCGAACCCTTCCGCGCGGTTCCCGGCATGGCCGCTTGGTATAAAGAACTGGCGGGAAACTACTGGCCGAGTGTTGTTTTTCATTACCTTTCCGCCGCGCCCGCGCAAATGTATCCGGCCTTATCGGAATTTCTGCGTGAAGAAGGCTTTTCGGCGGGCATCCTGCATCTGCGCGAATCGACCTCGTGGCGCACCTTGTACGCCAACCATGAAGAAACGGTCGCGCACAAGAAAAACATACTCATCCGCCTCATCACCGGCTGGCCGCAGCGAAAATTCATCCTGATTGGCGATTCTGGCGAAAAAGACCCTGAAATTTACGCTGACATCGCCCGCGCCTACCCGGATCGCATCCTTGCCATCCACATCCGCGACGTGACCCACGAACCCCGCGACGCGCCGCGCTATCAACATACCTTTTCCGAGGTCGCCCCTGAAATCTGGTACATTTTGGAGCCTTCCAAAAAGCGGGAAGAAACCGCACCCAGATGATTCAGGCGCATCCGTGCTTCTGGGCAAACCCGCAAATGACACAGAAACGGCTGGAACTAAACGCGCCCGCCACGGCAAAGACGCGAGAGAAAGCGTGCTGAATATCAATAAGGAATTCGTATGAGCACCCCTCAAAAAAGCATGGCCGCGCTTGTCCGTGCGTTTATCCTGTTTTTGGGCGTCAGCGTGGCAATGGGCTGTCAAACCCGCCCCCAAGACGGCACGCCTGAAGAACGTGCGCAAGCCGCAAAGGCGCTTTTCGACAAAGGCGATACCTTGTCCAAACAAGGAAAATATGAAGATGCTATTGCTGTCTTTGATGATGTCGTCCGGCGTTTTGGTCAAGACAAGATGCCTGGCGTGCGTGAACAGGTCGCAGAGGCGCTTGACTACAAAGGCTATGCCTTACGGAACCAAGAAAAATATGAAGATGCCATTGCCGTCTACGACGATATTGACCGTCGTTTTGGTCAAGATAAAACACCTGAAATGCGTAGATGGGTCGCAGTAGGATTTCTCTACAAAGTGGTCTGCTTGGAACTACAAGACAAATATGAAGCATCTATTGCCATCGTTGACGATTTTGTGCGCCGTTTTGGTCAAGATGAAACACCCGAAGTGCGTGCACTAGTTGCAATTACACTTTCAGGCAAAGGCTTTATTTTGGCAAAACAAGGTAAAAATGAGGCAGCCATTGCCGCCTACGACGATCTCGAGCGCCTTTTTGGTCAAGACGAGACGCCTGAAGTGCGTGAAATAGTCGCAAGGGCGCTTCATGAAAAATCTCGCATCTTGGAAAAATAAGCCAAAAAATGAAACCGAAATTGCCGCCCTTGGCGATTTCGCTCAATGCCTGAACCGGAATAAGGAAACCTGCCTCATGGCTTTGATTGGCAAACTGGTGGTATGCGGCGTCGGGCTGATCGGCGGTTCCTTCGCGCTGGCGCTTCGCGGCAAGAAAAAAGTGGGGCGTGTCGTCGGCATCGGGCGCTCGAAGGAATCGCTCGAACGCGCCATGTCCCTCGGCGTTATCGACGAAATTGCCGATGGATGGGCATCCGCGCTCGATGGGGCGGATTTCGTCCTGCTGGCGATGCCGGTCGGTCAGACCGATGAAGTCATGGAAGCGATGACACCCCATCTGCAAGCGCAGACCATCGTTACCGATGCCGGAAGCACCAAGCGCGATGTGATGCTGTCCGTCTATCAGCGCCTCGCCGCCCACTTGCCGCATGTCGTGCCCGCGCACCCCATTGCCGGCGCGGAAAAAAGCGGCGCGCAAGCCGCCAGCGCCACGCTTTTCAAGGGGCGGCGTGTGGTGGTGACGCCGCTGTCTGAAAACGACCCTGCCGCCGTCGAGCTAGTCAAGAAAGTTTGGCGGGCATGCGGCGCGTCGGTGGACGAAATGTCGCCCTTGGACCACGACCGCGTTTTTGCCGCCGTCAGCCACTTGCCGCACCTGCTGGCCTTCGGGCTGGTGCATGACCTTGCGGGACGCGCCAACGCCGAACTGCTGTTTTCCCACGCCGCCAGCGGTTTCCGCGACTTCACCCGCATTGCCGCCAGCCATCCCGAAATGTGGCGCGACATCTGCCTCGCCAACCGTCAGGCGCTTCTGGGCGAACTCGACCAGTACCTTGGCGAACTCGCCCTCATCCGCTCCCTGCTGCTCTCTGGCAACGGCGCGCGCCTTGAACAGCTTTTTGAAGAAGCGCGCCAGGCGCGGACAAAGTGGGCGGAAGATCAGGCGGCCACCTTATGTCGCTAATAGTCATTCTAAGAAAAACTTTTTCCGCGCTATACCATAAGGATTATCGAAATTTCTGGGTAGGACAATCAATCTCCACAATTGGCGGGATGATTCAAGTCACGGCGCTGAGTTGGTATGTGTATCAGATTAGCGGTTCGCCTTTTTTATTAGGGCTGATGGGTGTTTTCGAGTTTGGTCCCGTATTATTGCTGACGCTTTTTGTCGGTGTACTGATAGAACGCTTTCCAAAAAAGAAAATTTTGCTTATCACGCAAATTGTTTTCATGATTCAATCTTTTGCTCTGGCAATTTTAGTTTGGCTGGGCGTAACGAACTATTGGGTATTTGCCTTTCTGGCATTGGTAGCCGGTGTTGCGATGAGTGTTGAGCAGCCTACCCGGCAATCTTATTTTGTGGAACTCGTCGGCAAGGAAGATTTGCCGAATGCTATTTCTTTGAATTCCACCACATTCAATTTGGCGCGTATTGTCGGCCCGTTGATTGCGGGCGTTATCATGAAATACTTTGGAATAGGCACATGTTTTTTTATCAATGGATTGAGCTTTATCCCTGTTCTGTACGGTGTTTCACTGATTAGCGTGATCGGCAAACCACAGAAAAAAGATGTAGAAGCAAAAATATTGACGGAGATAAAGGAGGGCGTACTTTATGTGGCGGAAAACGAAAAAATATTGCCGACCTTCCTAATCGTAGCGGTCATCTGTACCTTTTCCATGAATTACAACGTTATCCTCCCTGTTCTTGCCAAAGATGTGCTGCTGGGCAACGAACACACGTATAGCACTTTGATGTCTCTGTTTGGCATCGGGGCGCTTTTCGGCGCGTTGTTTATGGGAGGCATTGGAAAAGACATTCGCAGCAAGTATTTTTTGGTTATCACCGCCTTATCTATTGCCGCGTTGCAAATGATAACGCTGATATTCACCTATTCTTTTGCCGCGATGGCCAGTCTTCTGGTGGTTCTTGGATTTTTGCAACTGTGCTTTCTCAACCGCGCCAACACGCGGATACAGCTTAACATCAGCGACATATATCGCAGCCGGACAATGAGCATTTACGTGCTGCTCGTCACCGGCAGCACACCGCTCGGCAATACGCTTACCGGCTGGGCAATGGATTGGGCGGGAAAACCATACGGCTTTTTCATGAACGGAATCGTGTCTTTTATTATCGTGCTGATACTTTTCATTATCTATAAGCAATATCTTCTAAAAGCGAGAGTAGTGCCTGATAGGAATTTGAGATAAAACCCTAGCTCCATTCCTGCTAATTAGATTGCCGCACCTCCTCCAGCAGCCTTTTTGTTTCTTCCACCCGCTGGCGCAAATCGGGCAGGTCTGCCTGGCGGACGAGCCTGTCTGGCCCGGACATGCGGGTGTGCTTGTTTTGCTGGACGAGGAGAATCACTTTCACGGGGTCGATGGGAGCGTTTTTCCCGAACTGGATGGCGATTTGCTTGGGGGAGGCATCGAGCTTGAGGATGTGCCAAGGGCGCAGGAATTGGCGCAGACGGTGGGTTTCGATGAGGGCTTGGGTTTGCGGGGGCAGCTTGCCGAAGCGGTCGACAAGCTCCTCGCGCAGGCCGATGAGTTCGTCCTCGGTGTCGCTGCTGGCGAGCCGCTTGTAGAGCGTGAGGCGCTCCTGCACGTCGGGGCAGTAGTCGGTTGGCAGGAGCGCGGGTGCGTGGAGGTTGATTTCGGAGATAGCGTCGAGCGGGCTTTCGATGCCGGGTTCCTGACCGGATTGCAGGGCGCGAACGGCGCGTTTGAGCATTTCGCTGTACATGGAAAAGCCGACTTGGGCAATTTCCCCGGATTGTTGGTCGCCGAGGACTTCGCCCGCGCCCCGGATTTCGAGGTCGTGCATGGCGAGGTAGAAGCCGGAGCCAAGCTCTTCCATCATGGAAATGGCCTCAAGCCGCCTTTTTGCCTGCGCGGAGGGTTTCGCGTCCGCGTCGGTGAGCAGGTAAGCGTAGGCTTGGTGGTGGCTGCGCCCGACACGCCCCCGAAGCTGGTGAAGCTGGGCGAGGCCGAAGCGGTCGGCGCGGTTGATGACGATGGTGTTGGCGGTGGGAATGTCGATGCCCGTTTCGATGATAGTGGTGCAGAGCAGGAGATTCGTCCGCTGCTGGGTGAAGTCGCGCATGACGCGCTCAAGCTCGCGCTCGGGCAGTTGCCCGTGGCCGACGGCGATGCGCGCTTCGGGCAGGAGCTTTTCCAGTTCGCTCCGCATGTTCTCGATGGTATCGACCTCGTTGTGCAGGAAGTAGACTTGCCCGCCGCGCTTGAACTCGCGCAGCGCCGCTTCCCGAACAATGCCCTTGCTCATGTTCTGGACAAAAGTCTTGACGGCCAGCCGTTTCTGGGGCGGCGTGGCGATGACAGAGAATTCGCGCAGCCCCTCCATCGCCATGCCCAAGGTGCGGGGAATCGGGGTGGCGGTAAGTGTGAGGATGTCGACCTCGCTGCGAAGCTGCTTGAGGATTTCTTTCTGGCGCACGCCGAAACGATGCTCTTCATCGACGACGACAAGCCCCAGCCGCTTGAAGCGCACATCTTTTTGCAGCAAGCGATGAGTGCCGATGATGATGTCAACCTTGCCTTCGGCCAGTTGGGCGAGCGCCTGAGCCTGTTCTTTCTGCGATTTGAAGCGCGAGAGTTCAGCAATCTTGACGGGCCAGTCGGCATAGCGGTCGGAAAAGGTCTGAAAGTGCTGCTCGGCCAGCAGCGTGGTGGGGCAGAGCACCGCGACCTGATAGCCGTCCTGGATAGCGACGAACGCGGCGCGAAGCGCCACTTCGGTTTTGCCAAAGCCCACGTCACCGCAAACGAGCCTGTCCATCGGGCGGCCTGATTTCATGTCGGCGACCACGGCTTCAATGGCGCTTTGCTGGTCGGGCGTAGTCTCAAAGCCGAAGCCTTCGGCAAAGGCATCTAAATCGTGGGCATCGAAGTTGAAGCGCACACCGGGGCGGGCGGCGCGGGCGGCATAGAGGGCGAGCAGTTCGGCTGCGGTGTCATGTGCCTGTTGGGCGGCTTTTTTGCACGCTTTTTCCCATTGGCCGGAGCCGAGGCGGTGCAGGCTGACGGATTCGGGGTCGGCGCCGGCGTAGCGGGTGATGACATGCAACTGTGAGACCGGTACATAGAGCTTGTCGCCGCCCGCGTATTCAAGGTGCAGCAGTTCGGCCTCGTTTCCGCCCAAATCCATGTGGACAAGCCCGAGGTAGCGGCCAATGCCGTGGGAGGCATGCACGACCGGGTCGCCGGGTTTCAATTCGGAGAGGTCGCGCAGCCAGCCTTCCATCGTCGTGGCCCTGCGCGTATCGCGCCGTCCGCGCGCGCGGGCGGCGGTATAGATTTCGTTTTCGGTGATGATGGCCAGCCCCGCTTCCGGCAGGATGAAACCGGCGGACAGCGGGGAGGTGGCAATGGCAAAGTTGGGTTCATCCGCTTCAGCGAAAGCGGCGAAACTGGCGCAGATGCTCGGCGCTTCGCCGCGCTCCCCGAAGAATTCGAGCATGGTCTCGCGCCGTCCCGGCGATTCGGCCAGCAGCAACACGCGGCCAGCGAATTGGGCGCGGAACGCTTTGAAAAGATGCAGAGGTTCGGCAGCCTTGCGGTCGACGGCAAGCGGGGGCAAGGGGAGGGCGCGGAACGGGGGTTTTCCCTCTCCCTTTTGGAGAAGAGGTTCAGAGGAGGAAAGCCGTGGCATGTCGCCGAGTCCGTTTTCCGCGCCCGTTCCCGAAGGGGAAGGGGGGCTTGCTTTGGCTGCCGCCAGCGCCAATCTTGGGCGGTCATGGAGGGCGGCGAAAAACTCATCTTCTTTCAGGAAAAGCGCCTCGGGCGCGAGCACGGGCCGTGCGCGGTCGCCGCGCAGCATTTGGTAGCGCGAGCGGGTGTCGTGCCAAAAGCCGCCAATGGCTTGCTGCACGTCATGGTGCAGGAGCACGGGGGCGGCGGCGGGCAGGTAGTCGAAAAGCGTTGCCGTCTCTTCAAAGAAAAGCGGCAGGTAGTATTCGATGCCCGCCGGAATGATGCCGTTCGAGACATCTTTATAGATGGCGGCGCGGCTGGGGTCGCCCTCGAAAGCCTCGCGGAAACGCCCCCGGAACCGGGTGCGCCCCGCTTCATCGGACGGAAATTCATGCGCGGGCAATAAGCGGACTTCCTTCACCGGATAGACGGTGCGCTGGGTGTCGGGGTCGAACGTTTTGATGCTCTCGATGCGCTCGTCGAAAAGGTCGATGCGCAGCGGCAGCGTCGAACCCATCGGGAAAAGGTCGATCAGCCCGCCGCGCACCGCGAATTCGCCGGGGCTGATGACCTGCGTGACGCAGTGGTATCCGCCCAGCGCCAATTGCATGCGCAGAGGTTCCGTTTCGAGCGCGTCTCCCTGCTTGAGGAAAAAGGTATAGGCCGCCAGAAACGCGGGCGGCGCCATCCGATAAAGCGCGGTGCTTGCCGGAGCGACCAGCACGTTGGCTTCGTTGCGGCTTACGGCATGGAGCGTGGAGAGGCGCTCGGAAATCAAATCTTGGTGCGGCGAAAAACTGTCGTAGGGAAGCGTTTCCCAGTCGGGCAGCAGCCGGACTTTGAGATGCGGCGCGAACCAGAGGATTTCGTCCGCAAGCCGCTGGGCTTCGGCGGGCTGCGCGGTGATGACCGTGAGCATTTGCCCGCGCTCCGCCAGCGCGGCAATCGCCAGCGCGTCGCTGGAACCGGGCAATTCCGGCAGGGTGAGCCGCGTGCCGGACTTGGGAAGATTCAGCTTTGAGAGAGAAGGCAGGAGGGAAGCGAGGGCAGATGAAGCAGGCATTGCGGTAGCGGGAAAAATGGATACGCCGTTTTGCCGGTCAGAATCTCGATGCGGCGGGGGCGCTATTTTTGAGGGAAAGGCGGTGAGTTAGAAGGTGATGGGCGGGCGGCGGGGCGTGTATGTTACCCCGATGCCGGAACCCTTTGGGTTGGCGCGAACCATGCGGGTCGCTATCATCCACGGCTTCCGGCTCTGTTGTATTCCTCCAGCCTGCCGCCGATATTTTTGAAGCGAACCCGCCATGAACAATTTATCCCGCTTGCAGCCCGTCGCCGTCTGGCGGCATTTTTTGAGGCTTTGCCAGATTCCCCGCGCCTCTGGGCATGAAGCCGCCGTGCGCGGCGCTTTGCTGGAATGGGCCGCCAAGCGCGGGCTGAGCGCGAGGAGCGATGCCCGTGGCAATCTTGTCATTGCCAAGCCCGCGACGGCGGGATATGAAAACTGTCCGGGCGTTGTGCTGCAAGGGCATCTGGACATGGTGTGCCAGAAGCGCGGCGGCAGCGCGCATGATTTCGGGCGCGACCCCATCCGCCCCGTGCTGGAAGACGGCTGGGTGAGGGCGGACGGCACGACGCTCGGGGCCGACAACGGGATTGGGGTTGCGTTGGCGTTGGCGGTGCTGGAGGCGGACGACCTCAAACATCCCGCGCTGGAGGTGCTGCTGACCGTGGAAGAAGAATCCGGCATGCATGGCGCGGCGGCGCTTGGGCGGGATGCCGTGGCAGGGCGCTTGCTCATCAATCTCGATACCGAGGAATGGGGCGAGATTTATATCGGCTGCGCGGGAAGCGTCGATGTGGTTGCCGACGTGCCTTTGGTTTTTGCGGCGGCCCCAATGGGGCTTGAGCCTGTCCGCATACGGCTCGATGGCTTGGCGGGCGGGCATTCGGGAATCGACATCCACCGCCAGCGCGGCAACGCGATTAAGCTGCTGGCGCGGTTTTTGCGGGAGTCGCTCGAAAAAGGCATCGATTTCCAGCTTGCCTCGATGAGGGGCGGCACGGCGCATAACGCCATTGCGCGGGATGCCGAAGCGGTGCTCTGGATGTCGGCGCCTTCTGTTTTGCGGGCGGAGGCTGAAAGTTTCCTGACGGGACTGCGGGCTTGCCTGAATGCCGAGGACAGCGGAATCCGCATCGGCTTTGAGCCTGTTCCGCCGCAGGAGGCGGGCAATGCCCTTGATTTAGGCGCGACGCGCAAGGTTCTGGATTTGCTGCACGGGCTGCCTTATGGCGTGCATCGCATGAGCGAGCAAATGCCCGGCGTAGTCGAAACATCCAACAACATCGGGGAACTGCGGCTGGAACAAGGGCTGCTGCACGTCAACATGATGGTGCGCTCTTCGGACGACCATCTCATCCATGCCTTAAGCGACAAAATCGTCGCGTGTTTTGCCGATTCGGGCTTCGAGGGCATCCGTGTCGAAGGCGCCGGAGCCGTATGGACACCAAACCCCGAATCGAAGCTGTTGGCGCTGGCGCGGGACGTTTATCGGCGCGCCTTCAGCAGCGAAGCCCGCATCCAAGTGATTCACGCCGGACTGGAATGCGGCGTTTTCGGCTGGTTGTGGCCTGAGATGGACATGATTTCCTTCGGGCCAACAATTCGTGACGCACACGCGCCCACGGAGCGGGTCGAGGTGTCGAGCGTCGAGCGCACTTGGTTGTTTCTTGTCGGAGCATTGGCAGCAATTTCCGCAAGAGATCTTGAAAGCTGACCGGCATATCGTGCCTCGCTGTATCTGATTTTTACAGTATTTACGCTAATTAAAATTCCCGTGGCTGACCCTATGACAGGACGGGGTTTGAGCGCAGCCATTTACGCAGGATGGCATTGAAGTGGGTTTCCCAGTCATCGCCCATTGCATGCAGGGCATCAAGCACATCGGAGTCCAGGGGAAACTCAACATTTTCCGCCGGTGAAACCTCTTCGTGGGCGCATCTGTGCAAAGCGGCATGCTTGCAGGTTTCAGGTTGGGCGAAAGTCGTTGCGACAGAATCGAACATCATGGCGAAACCTCCATCAGAATAAGCTAAACGCACTATATTGAGCGTTTTCAAGCTAGTTTGTTTTTGCATAAAAGCATGAAAAACAAACTTATCTAGCAGGAAGTATGCCTGTTTTTATCTTATTGATTATATTTGTAGTTTCGTGTCAGCAGGATAAATCTGTAAAAAGTACTGACACTTTTAGTGTGGATACTTTTTTGAAAATAAAAATAGAGCCAGCATATATGTGCATACATTATTTTGTGCCATCCGTGTCGCCATGATTATCATCAGTACATAAATTGCCGCATCAGGACGAGTTCGCCGGGAAAGCGCATCGGCACGGTAAATTCCTGGCGTTTTTCGTGCGGTGTGCTCTCATCGGTGATGATGGACAGCCGAGCGATGGTCAAGAGTTCGCGACCGCTGCCGTAGAAATTGACGTAAATCTGATACAGCCCTTTTTCCGGGGCTGCCGAGGCGAAAATCTCCGGGCCATAGCCGTCGGTCACGTCGATGTCGATAGCGCCGCCATTGATGGCTCGCTGCCCGTACCACGCATGCTGGCCGTTCGGCGTGACGACATGCAGGTCGAGGTCGGTTCCGCCAGTGTCCCAACTGAGCAGGACGCGCAGACGGGAGACGGACTGCCCGTTCGCGCTTTGGTGGAATTGGACGCGGGAGCGTTCCTCGCCTGAAATGACTTCGACGCTGTTTCCGCCCGCGCCGAAACTGTAGGGACGCGCAAACGCGCCGCCTGCCTCAAGCCGCACCGGCATGGCGTTTCCATTGACGACGAGCGTGGCGGTATCGGCGCTTTTCGCGTATGCGCGGACGCGCCCCCGTATTTGGGCGCTCTCCGGCGTATCGGCGTCGATGCCGGGGCGCACGGCGGGATAGTGCACTTCCTGCGAGAAAGGCGTGTCGGGGTTGCCCAGCCGCCAGCCCGCGATAGGCGCGTCCAGTTCCGCCAGCGCGGGAACAGGCAGCAGCGCGAGTGCCAGCGCCGGAATGAGGAGCGCCGCGTTCCGTCTGAAAAAACAGGCATTTATTTCATTTTGTCGCGTATTCATGTGTCACATTCCGATAGTTCAGAAAATCAGCGTGCGGATATGCGAAAGCTCGCCAACCTTGCGCACCGGCACGACGAAGCTCTCGCGGCGCTCATTGGGCGTGTTTTCGTGGAGGATAAGGGTCAGGCGGCAGGTGATGAGCGGCTTTTGCCGCGTTTCCTCAAAGTGGTAGCCGGAACTGCCGAAATTGCCCCAGTAGTTGATATAGAACAGGTAGGGGCCGCGCATGGGCGCGGTGACGGAAAACATTTCCGGCCCCGCGCCATCGACGCTGTCGACATCCATGCCGCCCCCGCCGACGAGCACCGGGCTGGACCATGTGACGTGCTGGCCGTCAGGCGCGAGCACGTGGAGGTCGATTTCGGCCTGATTGTCGTCCCAAGACAAAATGGCGCGTAGCTGGGCTTTGGGGCTGGCGGGATTAGTTTCGTAAAATTGCAGGCGTTGGACGGGTTGGCCTTCCGGGGTGAGCACCTCAATGCTGTTCGAGCCGGGGCCGAAAGCGTAAGGGCGGGCAAAATGGCCTTCTTCATTGCTGTAGAGCGGCATCGGATTGCCGTTGACCACGATTGTCGGCGGTTTGCGCGGCGCAACCGTGCCCGCCTTTTCTGCCCGCAGCCGCTTGTCGATTTGTCCGCGAATCAAGGTGCGCCCGCGCTGCGTCCCCCGGTCGATGAGGTTGTAGGGATAGGCGACGGCTTCTTCCTTGCTCCGGTCGGTCAGCCCGCTGAAATTCCATCCACCGTGCGGAGATTCAACCGGGGCGCTTTCCTGTGCGGCGGCGGGCAGAGGCAGCAGGTATGCTGCGGCGGCAAGAAGCAAGGCAGATGGGCAAGGCTGCGGAAATTTCATGGCATGACTTCATCAACAAGTTTGCGTGCCCAGTGCTCGATGAGCTTTTCATCGTGCCCGGAGGGGTGATGGCGCAAGCCAATATGCAGGTATTCGTGCGCCAGTGTAATACGGTCTTCGGCTGACCGGAGGCCGCGTATATGGATGCGCCCCCTGTCTTGCTCGGAGAACGGCAGGCCGTAGGGGAGCAGGCAAATATCCGGCAGCGTGGGGGAAGGCTCAAATCCGGGCAGGTGCGCGTAGAGGGCGCGATGCCATTGCGGCGCTCGCGCCGCGAGCCAGTTTTCCGCCTCGGCAAAACGCTGGCAGGCAATGCCCGCCGGGTCATCCATCGCGCCCAGGTTCGATTTTGGAAAGGCTTTCAGCAAGATGGCATCCCATGTTTCGCCGCGTTGGCTGGCGGCAACGGCCTCTGTCCAAGCCAAGCGGTTTTTCGAGGGCGTTGTGCTGTGATAGCCAACGGGTGCGCCGTGCAGCGCCAGCCCGGTTGTGAAACCAGCGGCGGCGCGGGCTTTGCTTCCCGGCTGAAGGATGGAGACCCGCTGTTTCCGGCTGCTGTCGTCGATATTGAGGCAATTGCCTTGTTTTGCGGCTTCGTTGAGCAGATAGCTGCGGATGACAACCGCCAAGGCGCGGGCGGCTTCAGTCTCCCTCGGGTCGGCTTCGCGCTCGATGACGCGGGCAACGTAGTCGTCGATGCCGAAGCGCCCCTCAATGCGGGTCTGCCCGTCCGCTTGGGAGAGCGCCAATTCCCCGGATGAGGCAAAAGGAATCGAGACGCCGCTCCGAAAACGGGCAATGAAACGGCCATGCAGAACACCTTCTTGCGCGGCTTTTCCACCTGGCAGTTCGACATCGAACGGATAGCGGGCGAAGAAATTCACCCGAACGCAGCCCGGCAGGGTCGTTCCCGCGTCTGGCGGCAGCGTTTCCGCAAGCGCCTTTGCCAGATGCGAGCCGTAACGCGCCATGACCTGCTGCCCTGAGCCTTCGCCCGCGAACCAGACGGGTCGGCCATCGATGAGCCAGCCCGCGCCGCCGCCATAGCGCCTTTTCGGCTGGCCGGGTCGATGCCACGAAAAAGTTTTGATTCGCAAGCGCCCGCCCATGCCGCGCACCAGCCCCGTTGCTTCCAGTCCGGGCGAGAACGCAAACAGCCGTGCGAGCAGGGTGTTGGTCGCCTCAAGCCGCGCGCGGGTGGGCGCGGCTTCGAGCGCCCGCAGGATGGAGGCGGGGGAGACGAGCGTCTCAGGCTTCATTGCGCCAAGGTCGGCCAACCAAGGGGCGGCGGCAAGCACGCCGG
The DNA here is from genome assembly GCA_031285965.1 of Azoarcus sp. Classification (GTDB taxonomy): domain Bacteria; phylum Pseudomonadota; class Gammaproteobacteria; order Burkholderiales; family Rhodocyclaceae; genus WRNU01. Next base: position 61,898 of record JAITVD010000052.1, on the reverse strand, counting down.
GACGCGCTTCCCAAAATGTGCGCCACGCTTCCGGTGAAATGCCGAGGCGGCGCGGCTCGAAAAACAGGCCGCATGAGCGCACCAGCGCCAGTTCCCGGCCAATGCCCTGGCCAACATCGCAGCAATAGGCTTCTTCTTCAAGATGCTCGCGGGCATTGGGCGGATTGTTCCGCGCTCCGGCGCAGACGTAATCCGGCGCGGGATGGCGCTGTTCGACAAGCCACAGGTAGACAAAGAGTTTCCAAAGGCTGCCCAGCGGGGCGCGTTGCTCGAAAGGTTCGGCAATTCCGCGCTCTGCCGCTTCGTTTGTGGGCGATTCCGGGATTTGTTTGCTGGCGAGGGGTTTACCCGCGCTGTCGAATGTGCGCCATTCCAGCCGCCCATCCGCTTTGGCTCGCCAGAGCATTTCCAGCGCGGGGGCGGATTCGGCGCTTGCCGGGGCAAGCATCATGGCGAGCGCGAAACCGCAGCAGGCAAGGATGCCCGCGCGGGTTCGCGCACGTGTCATTTCACCAGCCATGTCCCGTTTTCTTCTTGGGCGTAGGCTTTCATCGAAGGCTGGTACATCCGGTAGTAACGCGCCGGGGGCAAGGTGAAGCGCCCGCTCTGCCCGACTCTCAGGAGGTGGCGCACGACGATGTTCCCGTTCGCGGACAGGAATTCAACGGGAACGCCGTAACGGTCCCGATGCTCTTCGGCCTTGCCCCGGTCGATAGGCTGCGCATCCTCGCCGCCTTTTTCAATCAGGTTGATGCCCCAAGTGCTGCGCTCGATGCTGGCGCCCGGCGGCAACGGCACTTCAACGATGCCGTACTGGTGCGCTTGTTTCGACGAGAGGCTGATTTCATCAAGATAGAGTTCCTGCGTGGAAAGTCCGGCGGCAGGGTCGACGGGGGTGAGCGCGTAGCGGGTGGCGTCGCGCTGCTCCAGCCGATAGAGCGTGCGCTCAATCTTGACAGGCAACGCGCTCTTGCTTGTTTCTTCGCTCTCGTAGCGCAGGATGGCCGTGAGCCGTGCGGGCGCGTGGAGAACCCGCAGCATGTCGGGCAGGGGCGTGTTGGCTGGCCAGAGCCATTCGGGCTGGCCGTCCGCCAAGGCGTGAAGCGAAGCGGGCGCTTCTTGCCATTTTCCGGTGACGGGCTTGAGGGCGGAGGGGGCGTTCTGGGGCGCGAGACGCCCGCCAAGCGCCTGCTGCGTCCAGACGAGCGCCAGCGCCCGGTCGAGGGTAGGCATCTCTTCGGTGATGTCAGAAAGAATTTCAGCGGCGGCGCTTTCTTTGTTTTTTGCGCCTCTGGCGGACAGGAGCAGCAGGGCTTGCGCGGAAGGCAGCCCGCTTGCCCGCAGGGCTTGTCTGGCATTGTCGAGCGCCTTGCCATCTATCCGGGATGCGATGCCGGATTCCTGGGCGACGGCGGCGGCCAGCACATGCGCGTAAGCGATGCCGAGCGGCGAATTGGGCGCTGTGAGGAGAGGGCTGCTCTCATCCGCGTCCGGCGCTTTTTTCTGTTTTTTATCGTCCCCGTTTTCGGTTTTCGCCAGCGTGGCAAGCAACCCTTCCGCTTGCGTGCGCACGGGCAAGCCGATTTGCTGGATGAGCCACAGGGCAAGCGCCCGATGCAGTATCGGCTCGCCTCCAGCATGGTCTCGGTAGACCGTCAGCACGCGCTCCCAGTGCGCGGCGGGCAAGCTGATGCCCAGTGCGCGTCCTGCCCGCCAGTCAGCGTAATAAGCGTAGGCGGTCATCAGGGCGCTGTTGTCCGTGCCTTGCCCCCACCAGCCGAAAACGGCCTTGGGACCTGCCAGCGCGGCTAGCCGAAGCCGTTGGCTGTAAAGGGTCTGGCGCAGGTGCGCGGCCTTGCCTTGGGCGCGGTCTGTGGAGAGCAGCGGCGTGATGATGGCAAGCGGAATGAGGCGGCTCGATGTCTGCTCAACGCAGCCCCACGGATATTCGAGCAAGGAATCGGCGATGCGCAGAAAGTGCTCGCTGCCATTGGCGGCGAAGCGCAGTTTCAGGCGGCGGGCATCGGCGGGCAAGCGAAAGGAGGCCGCGCCGCGCTCAACGGGAACGACCTTTTCATGCACGCCGCGCCAACGCGCGGGTTCGGCAACCAAATCAGTTTCCAGCGCGTCGGCGAGTTCGCTCTTGCCCGCCTCGCGTACTTCCAGCCGCGCTTGCTGTTTGTCGGAGAAGGAAGGCAGCTTGAATGAGTGCCAAGAAACCCCACGCGGGAGCGAGGCTTTTTGGGTGAGGGTTTCTTTTGCCAGTTTGAGCGTAATGTCGGCTTCGCGTGTGGCGCTGGTGTTGTTGAATACGGCAAGCGTGGCGACCGGCGCGTCGCCCTGGCGCATCCAAACAGGGGAAGTCCATTTTGCGTACAAAGGCTTGTCGGATTGCATCCAAGCGACGCGCTGCCCATAGACGGCGTTTTGCTGCGCGGATTTTTCTTTGGGCGATGCCTTGTCCAGCGCCACGGCCCGCACGGTGATGCGCCAGCGCGACAAGGCATCCGGCATCTTGAAGCTGAATTTGGCGCGTCCTTTTTCGTCAGTCAGGAGCGTCGGCTCCCATGCCGCCGTGTCGGTATCGTCGCGGCGGGCGCGTTCGAGCACCTTGATGGCGCGTTCGTTGTACTGGTGGCGGGCGGGCGGCTGGCGGGCGGCATCATGGGCGTAATCGGCGGCCTCATCGTAGGTGATGAAATTCAGGCTCGCCCCGGTGCGCACGTTGTTGCGCCGGACGTGCTGGAAGAATTCCACCATGTCGGGGGCGATTTCCGGTTGCAGGGCATAGACCATTTCATCGACAACGGAAACCGTCAGCACGGCTCGTGTCGGCTGCCCGCCCAAGCTGACGCCGATGTCGACTTCGACGGTTTCGCCCGGTTTCGCCACCGCTTTTTTAGGGGCGATGTCGAGCGTGAGCCTCGGGGTTTCGACCACCAAACCAGCGTTCTGGAAAACGTATTCGCCCTTTTTCACGTAGGCGACCGAGAAGGTCATGTTCGGCGCGTGGTTTTCCGTGACGGGCACGCGGGCGCGCCACTGGTTGGAGGCGATGCGCTCGGCGCTGACCCATGCCGCGTTCTTGTTTTGCGCGGCGGACAGCAACGCGCTGGCTTCCACGCGGTCGCGCTCCAAAGTGAGCAAGGCTTCATCGACTGGCTCGGAAAAGGTCATCAGCACTTCGGCAGTCTCGCCCGGTTTGTAGCGTTCCTTGTCGGGAACCATTTCGATGGTTCCGGGCAGCGTTTTGATGGTCTGCGCTTCGCTGCCCTGACCGCCGACCCAGTGCGCGGCAGCGGCAACGATTCGCCCTTGGGCATCGCGCAGCAACAGGGAGTAGGAACCGGGCTTGTCGAAAGCGGGCAGCCATTCGCGGGCGGTTTCAGTGAACGCGCCGCTGGTTTTTTCTTGATTTTCGAGGCGGATGATTTCCCATTGCGCGGGCTGCGCGGTTTTTTCGCTGTCCGGGTTCTCCGGTTCCAGTTGGAAGCGCACGGTTTCATTGGGCATCGAGAATTTGCGCGCGCTGACGAGCTTCCAGTTCGCCGCCGCCCGTTCGATTAGAAGCTCGCTGGTTTTCCGAACCCGGTAGGCCGCGCCGTCAGTGGCGAGCACGGAAATGATGAGCCGCGAAGGCTCTTTTGCGGGAGGGAGCGAAAATTTCGCCTCGCCCTGTTCGTTCGTGGCAAGGCTGGAGGTGGCCTGCTCGACCGGAAAAAGCCCGCCGTAGCGCAGTTCGCCCTGCACCATCGTCAAGACCTGTGCGCGTAAGGTCAGGTCGAGGGCAGCTTTCTTGACCGGGTCGCCATTCGGGTAGGTGAGGCGAATCATGCCGGAAACGGGTTCCCCGGTCTTGAAGCTGGCGCGATCGGGGGAAATGGCGATTTCCATGTGTGGCTTCACATATTCGGCAACGCGGAAAGCGGCGCCGTAAGTCTTGCCCTGATATTTCGTGCGGATTTCGTAGCCGCCCGCCGAAGCGTCCAGCGGCAAATGGAACATGGCCTCGCCGCCGCGATCTGGCATGAGCTTTGCCGCGCCCGACCAAATCGGCGAGCCATTGGGGTCGAGGATGGCGATTTCCAGCCCGCCCGCCCGAACGGGCGAGGAACGGTTGGCGGCGTGGTACTCACGCCCAAAGAATTTCAGATGCACCTCGTCGCCGGGGCGGTAGAGGGGGCGATCCGTGGCGGTGTAGAGCTTGGTGTCGTAGATTTCGCTGTCGTAATAGAAGTTCTCGGACACGAAAACGCCGCCTGTCGCGTCCTGCCCGAGCAGGTAAGTGCGTTCTGGCCCGACACGCGACAAGGTGGCAAGTCCGTTACTGTCGGTGATGGCCGAAGCCAGCACGCCCAAGCCGTCCGTCCATTGCAGGTTTGCGCCGAGAACCGGACGGCCATCGAAGCGGTGCGCCGTCCACACCGTAAGCGAGCCGGAAGCGAGCTTGGTGACGGCAATGGTGTCCGAGACGAAAACGAGCGTCATGGCCCGCCGCGTGCCGAGCATGGCCTCGGCGATGTAGAGGCCGGGGCGGAGCTTGCCAAGCGGCACATAAAAATTGCCTTCGTTCTTCGGCCTGAAATTGCTGCTGGAACCCTGAAGCTGCACGCCCTGTGTTTTTTCCAGCGGGTCGATGGGCTTGGCGGCCATCAGCGGGTAACGGAATTGATCGACCAGTTCAAACCCTTCCAGCGGTTTGAACACATTGGCGGGTCGGTAATCGGGCCGCGCAAAGCGGGTTTTCAGCGCCGGGACGGTTTCCGTCACCGAGCGGCGGGTTTTGTCCGAAAACAGGTCGCGCCAAGCGCGGCGCGATTTGTTCCATGCGTTGCTCCACAGATAGGAAAGCGTATTGCTGATGCCTTCGTCGCGGGGACGCGCCGCCACGTCGATGCGGTGCGGGTTTTTTTGCGTTTTCAGAAAGGCGAGCGGGTCGGGGACGCGGTAGAGCGCGATGTCGATGCCGCCATACCGCGCCGCCGCTTCCTTGCCGTTCGACGCTGAAATCTCGACCCGCAGCAGGGCTTCGTCGTTCGTGCCGTATTGCGTGTCGGTCAGGACGAAAAATGGCTCTCCGGGTTCCGGGGAATAGTTGCTGCGCTCGCCCATGTCCTGCTGCGCCCGCAGATTTAGGGGCAGGGCGAGGGAGAGCAGGGCGCACGTGAAAAGCGCCATGAAGGAGAGTTTGTTTTTGTTGCGCACAATCATCATCGCCATCGTTCAGCCTAGAAAAGCCAGTGAAAACACGCCGACGAAATTCGGGTTGCCGGGTTCTGGCCGCCAGCGCGTGTCGTTCCATCGAAGAAGGGCGGGCAAGGTGGCCGTCCGCAAGCCGTTGTCGCCGGGCGCGGGCGGCGAGCCGTTGTGATAGACGACGCCATGCCCTGTCCACAGCATGAGGTGCTGTTCCGCGCCCTGGTCGAAAAACAGCAAATCGGCGGGCTGCGCTTGCCGCGCGTCGCTGCCTGTCCAGACGCTATTTCCCTGAATCAGCCCGATGGCGCTCACATAAGCGCCTTCGCTGCCGTCCGGGCGCTTCCAGCGATGCCGCAGGGCAAGGCGCGTCTCTTCCGGCACGAGGTCGGGCGGCAGGCGTCCGCCAAGCCCCATTGCCCGCTGCCAGCGCGCGTCATGTTCCGCAAGCGCCTCGGCCACGGCGAAGCGCACGAAGCCCGCGCAGTCGCGGTGCGTCCAGCGCGGCGTTGGCCCGCGCCGGATCTGTTCCATTGCGATGCGGACAATCCATGCCCGCAGGGCGCGGCTTTGCGCCGCGTCGAGGCGAATCGTTTGCGCGGCGGGAGTGTCATCCGAGATACCTACGGGCAGGGCGCGTAACCGCGTGGCAAATCCCGCCGCGCCCAGCGCGGCGAGCGTTTGGCAGAAACGGCGGCGTGATTGCGTGGTCGGCATCGGGTTCTGGGTCAGTGTGCCGGTTTGGTTTCTTTCCACTCCAGCGGATACCACGCCAGTCCGTTGCTCTGTATCTTTTTAGGCAGAACGACGGCTTGCGGCGAATAACGCGCCAATGCTTTCAGGCGTGGCACGAGGTAAGCCTCGGCGGCATTGCGGAACAGTTCTTCTTCGTTGCGGGGCAGGGCGGCAAACATTTCGTCTTGCAGCAGCGCCGCCATCGCGTCTGGATTGACGAAAGCGAGCGTTGTGCCTTTTTTGGACGGGAAACTGTCGGAGAGCGCCGGATAGCGTTTCGCCGCGACGGCCAGCGCGTTTTCCACCAGCGCCGCGTCGGGAGAGAAGAAAACGGTATCGCCCTGAATGGCCAGCGCGGGCTTGAGGGTTCGGCTGCCGCTGCTGTTTTGCGAGCCGAAGCGCGAGTCGATTTCGCCCTGCCAGAGCGCGATGCCCTCTGCTGGCTCCGTCGAGGTTCCGCCTTCTTTTGCCTTGATTGCCCGTGCCGCCAAATCAAAGAACTCTTCTACCTTTTCCTTGTTAGCGTCCTCGGTGAGGCGCGCGGCGAAAAGCGGCGCGTACAGTTTGGCCTCTTTGTACCAGCACACGCCGGCGGGGCCGGCAAAGCTGGAGGTGAATTCTTTCGCGGTTGTCTGCTGCTGCGGCTGGCGGGCGTTCAGCTTTCTCAGTGCCGGAGCCATTTCCTCCCAGTCCGCTGGCAAGGCCGCGCAAAGCCCCGCCCCGTGGGGCAATGCCGCCCAAAGGCTTTCGCCGTCATCCTGCCAATGGTCGCCGTCGAGCAATGCCGCGCTCTGCCACGCGCCTTGGTCGTCGAAAGACAGGCTCAGCGCCGCCAGCCCCGGCATGAAAATGTCGTAATTGAGCGCGAACGCCCGTGTGCCGAGCGTCAAATCATGCGTTTTTTCGCCCAGCGGCTCTTCGAGGAGGAAGTGCTGCGCGAACGGGGAAATGGGTTCCTCGTCATCGAGCAGTTCCCGAATGATTTCCGCCGCCTTTGCTGACTGCGAATTTCCCTCCGAGAGCAGCATGCCCGGATTGGAAAGCGCGACGATTCGGTCGCCTTTGGAGAGCAGCAGCAGGTGATGCCCGCTTCCGTATGACAGCACCAGCATTTCCACGTCCGTGCCGTCGAGCTTTCCGGCGGAGAACAACTGCATGTCGGTCGCATACACGGCGGGGGACAGAAGCGCCTGGATGATCCGCGTCAGGGGATTGCGCGAGAGCACGATCACGAAATCTTTTAAACGTCCGGCGTCGTCTCGCCACAAAGCGACTTCCGCAGGTTCGTTCAAAACGGATTCGAGCAGTTTTTCAGGGAAATCGAGCTTGTGCTCAAAAGCGATGCGCCTGAGCGTGCCGGAGAACGACATGCGGTTTTCGTTCTGCTCGTAATAGGCGACGAAATCCTCGGTGAGCACGTCGCGAGCCAGCGGCATCCGTAGCAGGTCGGGCGGCAGCTTTGACAGGCTGTGGCTGCGGATCAGCGCGTCCGGCAGGAAAATATTGGGCGCGCGCTTGGCAATTGGGCCGGAAAATGTCGGCGGGCGCAGCATGACGCTTCCAAGCGCGACGAACCCGCCCACAAGCAACAGCCAAAAAAGAGTTTTCCTGAAGTTGAACCTGAAAGCGACCATGTGTCTGAAAGGCGAAAACAGTAAGAATTTGGGGAGGAAAAGCAAAAACTAAAAGAGGCGCATTCTATCAGTATCAGTCGGTAGCCGCCATACGGACAGCCTATGCCGAATCTGTATTTCGCTGCCTTTGCGGAATTTGGGCGCGTCCCATGCGTTCCGGCTTTGCCGCCCCGGTTGAAGCCCGCGCCCAATCGCGGCGAAGTCGCCCGGAAATCAGATAACTTGATATATTGCGGGCGATAGCGTTTTGTGGCTCGCCTCCATGCAACTCATCCTCATTAGCGGCCTTTCCGGTTCTGGCAAGAGCATTGCGCTCAAGGCGCTCGAAGATGCTGGTTATTATGCCGTCGACAACTTGCCCGCCATGCTGCTGCCGCAATTGGCGGACGCATTGCGCAAAGCGGGCTATGGGCGGTGCGCGGTGGCCGTCGATGTGCGCTCTGGAGGCGGCATCGCGGCGCTGCCGGAACAGTTGAAGGCGCTGCGCGGAACCATCGAAGATTTGCGGTTCATTTTTCTTGACGCGCACGACAACACGCTGATTGCCCGTTTCTCCGAGACGCGCCGCCGCCATCCGCTGGCAGGAGAGGGCATTTCGCTTGAAGAGGCGATTCGCCATGAGCGGGATATGCTCGATGACATTTCCACGCTCGGGCATCGCATTGACACCAGCGATATGCGCCCCAGCGCCCTTCGCGGCAGGGTGAAGGACTTTATTGAGGCCAAAGCGGGCGAGGGGCTGACCTTGATGTTCCAGTCTTTCGGTTTCAAATACGGCATCCCGCTGGACGCCGACATGGTGTTCGATGTGCGCTGCTTGCCCAATCCGCATTACGACCCGCTTTTGCGCCCATTGACCGGGTTTGACCCGGAAGTTGCCACTTATTTTGAGGCGCAGCCCGAAGTTGCCCGTATGGTGGAGGACATCCGCGCCTTTGTGGCGGGCTGGCTGCCGGATTTCATCCGCGACAATCGCAGCTACCTGACCGTTGCCGTCGGCTGCACGGGCGGGCAGCATCGTTCGGTCTATATCGCTGAGCGGCTGGGCGAGGCGTTCCGGGACAACGCCCACGTTCTTCTTCGCCATCGCGCTGTGGCGCGGCGGGAAAGCCATTGCGCGGCGCAGGGCTGAGGCTGCGTTCAGCGGGCGCGTGGCGTGTTTTGCTGCGCCCCGGCGATTGGGCGGTTGCGCTGGCGGGGCTGGCCGTCTGCGCGGCGTCGGGACTTTGGCTTTGGCGCGGCGGCGAAGCCGACGGCGTGATTGTGCGGGCGGCGGGCAAGGTTTTCGCGCAGGCCAGCTTGTCCCATCCGCGCCGCATCGACGTACCCGGCCCGCTGGGCATGACCGTGATCGAGATTGAGCCGGGACGCGCCCGCGTGGCTTCCGACCCCGGCCCTCGCCAGTATTGCGTGCGCCAAGGCTGGCTTGCCCGCGCGGGCGCGGTGGCAATCTGCGCGCCCAATGAAGTGAGCCTTACGCTGACCGGGCGGGGCGCGGATTATGACTCGCTCAATTATTGAACTGATGCCGAGCGCCGAGGATGAACGAGTGGCGCGTTGCGCGGCGGCGGCCATCGTGCTGTCCGTGGCGGAGGCGGCGATACCCTTGCCGCTGCCGGGCGTGAAGCCGGGGCTGGCCAATATCGTCATTTTGGTGGTGCTGGCGCGTTGGGGCTGGCGCGAGGCGGCATGGGTGTCGCTGCTCAGGGTGTTTGCCGCAAGCCTCCTGCTGGGACAATTTCTCGCGCCGGGCTTTTTCCTGAGTTTGGCGGGGGCGCTGGCCAGCCTGCTGGCGCTGGCGGGGACATCGCGCTTGCCGGAAAAATGGTTCGGCCCGGTCAGCCACAGTATTTTTGCCGCTTTTGCCCATATCGGGGCGCAACTTGCCTTGGCGCGGCTGTGGCTGGTTCCCCATGACGGCGTTTTTTATCTCCTGCCCCTGTTTTGCGCGGCGGCGGTGCTGTTCGGGCTGATAAACGGGCTGGCGGCAGCGGCGCTGCTGCGGGAGCTTCTCCAAAAGAAAGGGTCGCCGCCTGCGGCAACGATGCCATAATGCCCGCTTTTCAGAGGAGTTTCGGGCGCTGCCCGAAGGAAGCATTTTGATGAATTCCCGTACAGAGCCTTCGATTTCCGGCCCCTTGCTCGAATTGGAGCGCCAATTTCTCGAACGCAGCTCCTCAATTGAGGGATGGTTCCGCAGGCAATGGCATGAACACGTTCCGCCGTTCTATGGCTCGGTTGATTTGCGCAACGCCGGATTCAAGCTCGCGCCGGTCGACATGAACCTTTTTCCCGGCGGCTTCAACAACTTGGGCGCGGAATTCCTGCCCTTGTGCGTGCAGGCCGCGCAAGCGGCGGTGGAGCGCATGTGTTGCAGCGCGCGAAGGCTGCTGCTGATTCCTGAAAACCACACCCGCAACCAGTTTTACCTGAAAAATGTCTCAAGGCTGGCGAACATCCTGCGGATGACCGGGCTGGAAGTGAGGCTGGGCAGCCTCCTGCCGGAGATTGCGTCCCCGACCCCCTTGATGCTGCCGGATGGCGACAGCCTCATGCTGGAGCCGCTGGCGCGCGAAGGCAACCGCCTTGGGCTGGACGGATTCGACCCTTGCGCGATTTTGCTCAACAACGACCTTTCCGGCGGCGTACCCGCCATTTTGCAGGGCTTGGACGAACAATGGCTGATTCCGCCGCTTCACGCGGGCTGGCACGCGCGGCGCAAGTCGCGCCACGCGGCGGCGTATGAGCGTGTCGTCAAAGAATTTTCGGAAGAAATGGGCATCGACCCTTGGCGCATCAATCCGGCGTTCCGCGTGTGCGGCGGCATCGACTTCCACGAACGCGCGGGCGAAGAATGCCTTGCCGACCAAGTGTCCGCGCTGCTGGCCGACATTCGCCGCAAATACCGCGAACTGGAAATTGAGGACGCGCCCTTCGTCGCGGTCAAGGCCGACGCGGGCACTTACGGCATGGGCGTGATGATGGTGAAAGACGCTTCCGAAGTCGTGGGGCTGAACCGCCGCCAGCGCAACAAAATGGCGGTGGTCAAGGAAGGGCTGGTCGTGGGGGAAGTCATCATCCAGGAAGGCGTGCGCACGTTCGAGACCATCAATGGCGCGGTTGCCGAGCCGGTCGTCTACATGATGGACCATTACGTCGTCGGCGGTTTTTACCGTGTGCACACAGCGCGGGGCAGCGATGAAAACCTCAACGCGCCGGGCATGGAATTCAGGCCGCTGGCCTTCGACGCCCCCGGCAGCGTTCCCGACAGCCACCAAGAACCAGATGCCGTGCCCAATCGGCTCTATACCTATGGCGTGGTGGCGCGTCTGGCGCTGCTCGCCGCCTCGGTCGAGCTTGAAGAAATGGAGTCCGATGAGGCAGCGTCTCCGCCGGAGCCATGCCCGCGCATGAAAGAAACCGCAGTCTGAGGGTTTGGCAATGGTGGCGCTCCAATTTGCTTTTATCGTCGACCCCTTGCCCAGCCTCAAGCCGCGCAAGGATTCCAGCATCGCCATGATGCGTGCCGCAGCCGCTCGCGGGCATTCAGTATGGGCAATTCGGCGCGAGGATATTTTCTGGCGAGAAAGCGGCGTCTCGGCGTGCGCCGTGCCGCTCGCCCTTCATGCGGGCGATGAAGGCTGGTATGAGGAAGGCGAGCCGGAAACCCGCTTGCTGACGGCGTTTGACGCGGTGTTGATGCGCCAAGACCCGCCTTTCGATTTTGAATATTTAACGGCGACATGGCTGCTTGAACGCGCCCTCATGGACGGGGCGCGTGTGTTCAACCATCCCCGCGCCGTGCGCGACCATTCCGAAAAGCTCTCGATTGCCGAGTTCGCGGGCAGCGTTCCCGTTCCCGACACGCTGGTGGCGTGTGACCCGACCCGTCTCCACGCTTTCATCGCCGAGGTGGGCGACGCGATACTCAAACCGCTGGACGGCATGGGCGGCAGCCAGATTTTCCGCGTGACCGCCCACGACCCCAACCGCAATGTCATCGTCGAAACCCTGACACAGCAGGGAACACGCACAATCATGGCGCAGCGTTACCTGCCGGGGGTGCGCGAGGGCGACAAGCGCGTGCTCCTCATTGGCGGGCAAGTCGTGCCTTACGCGCTGGCGCGGATTCCTTGCGAAGGGGAAACCCGCGCCAATCTTGCCGCTGGCGGGCGCGGCGTGGCGATGGCGCTCACGACGAAAGAGCGGGAAATCGCTGATTTTTTAGCGCCGATTCTGTGGGAACGCGGGCTGCTGATTGTTGGGCTGGACATGATTGGCGGGCATCTGACTGAAATCAACGTCACCAGCCCGACCTGCATGGTCGAGATTGCCGCGCAGAAAGGATTCGACGTTGCGGGGCTGGTGGTCGAAACGCTGGAACGCCTGTGCGGGCAGTAGGAGCCGCTTTCGCGCTTCTGCTCTGCTGCGGCGCGTGGCTGTTTGCCGGATGCGACCGGGAACGGGTTTTTCAGCGCGAGGGCTATGTTTTCGGCACGCGGGTGGATGTGTCTGTTTACGCGGATGACCCCAAGCTCGCCGACGCGGCAATAGCCGATGTGCTGCGAGAGTTCGACCGCCTGCACAACGCCTATCACGCATGGAAACCGTCGGAACTCACCGCGCTCAACGAGGCGCTGGCAAGCGGGCAATCCTTCGAGGCGTCGCCCGAACTGGCGGAAATGCTGCGCGACGCGCAGCGTTTGTTCGAAATCGGGGCAGGGCTGTTCGACCCCTCGGTCGGCGCGGCGGTCGAACTGTGGGGGTTCCATTCCGATGCGTTTGAACCGGCGCGGCCCGACCCGGAGGCGCTGGCCGCGCTCAAGGCCGCGCCGCCGCGCGTCAATGATGTCGTCATTGAGAACGGGCGCGTCTCAAGCCGCAATCCGGCGGTGAAGATTGATTTGGGCGGCTATGCCAAGGGCTACGCGCTTGACCGCGCCGCCGCCCTGCTGAAAGGGCGGGGCATCCAGAACGCGCTCATTAACGTGGGCGGTAACATCATGGCGCTCGGAAGCAAGGGCGGGCAGCCTTGGCGGGTCGGCATCCAGCACCCGCGCCAGTCCGGCGTTTTGGCCACGATGCCGCTCTACGATGGCGAGGCCATCGGCACTTCGGGAGATTACCAGCGTTACTTTGAACTGGATGGCGTTCGCTATGCGCATCTCCTCGACCCACGCACCCTTGAGCCGTCGCATGGCACGCAGGCGCTGACCGTGCTGGTGGGGAACCGCCCGCGTGGCGGCGTTTTGTCGGACGTGGCGAGCAAACCCGCTTATCTGGCGGGGGAGGGCTGGCGCGAACAGACGCGCCATTTCGGCATCGAACACGCGCTCCGTGTCGCGGGCGACGGGCGGGTGGAAGTGACCCGCGCACTGCGGGCGCGGCTGGCATTTTCCGAGCCAGTCAAGGCAAGCGTGGTTGACTGAGCGGGGCGTGTGATTTCTCGCAGACATCAAAATGGAGCGTTATAAAATTCACAAAATGCACGACCAACCTTCCCGCCCGCGCCATTTTGCCCTCGTTCCCGCAGCGGGCAGCGGCTCGCGCATGGGGGGCGAACTGCCCAAGCAATATCTGCCCTTGCTCGGCAAACCCTTGATTCACCACACGCTTGCCGCTTTATGCGCCGTGCCTGCCATCGAGCGGGTGTTCGTCGTGCTCTCCCCCGACGACGGAGAATGGGCGCGTCACGACTGGCGCGTTCTGGGCAATCGCTTGACGCCGTTTTTCTGCGGCGGCGCGACGCGGGCGGATTCGGTTTTAGGCGGGCTTCGGGCGATTGGGGAACAGGTCGCCGCGACAGACTGGATACTGGTGCATGACGCCGCCCGCCCGTGCGTGTCGGTCGGAGAGATTGAAAAACTGATGCGCGAGTTGGCGCGTGACGACGTGGGCGGGCTGCTGGCCATGCCGGTGGGCGATACCCTCAAACGCACCGACGAACGCCTCCGCGTGGCAAGCACGGTGGCGCGCGAGGGGCTGTGGCGCGCGCAGACCCCGCAAATGTTTCGCTATCTGACGCTGCGCCGCGCTCTGGAAGGGGCGCGGAATGTCACCGATGAAGCGGCAGCCATCGAGGCGGCGGGGCTGCGCCCCCGGCTCGTCGAAGGCAATGCCGCTAATCTCAAGGTGACGTGGCCGTTCGATCTCGTTCTCGCGGAATGGCTATTGCGCCGCCGCGAGGAAGAAGAAAAAGAAACCATCTCCAAGGAGGAAAAGCTGTGAATGGTGAGATTCGTATCGGGCAGGGATTCGATGTTCACGTTTTTGCGATGGAACGCCCCTTGATTCTGGGCGGCGTCACCATTCCGTTTGATCGCGGCCTGCTCGGGCATTCCGATGCCGATGTGCTGCTGCATGCCATTGCCGACGCGCTGCTCGGCGCGGCGGGCTTGGGGGATATTGGGCGGCTTTTCCCTGATACCGATAAGCGTTACAGGGGAGCGGACAGCCGCGCCTTGCTCCGCACCGTGTACGCGAAAGTGTGGGAAGCGGGCTGGGTAGTGGGCAATATAGATGCCACTATCATCTGCCAGCTTCCAAAAATAGGCCCTTACGCGGACAGAATGGCCGCCAACATTGCCGATGACCTCAATGTTCCCGTGAGCGCCGTCAACATCAAAGGCAAGACGACCGAAGAACTTGGCTTTACGGGGCGGGGCGAAGGCATTGCCGCGCAGGCCGTAGCTTTGCTGCTACAGCAGGCGGCATGACCGGTGAGAGGGCGCTCCTGCTTCCGAAATCCATCCTTCCTGCTTTTCCCCCTGCGCCGCCCGCGCCTTTTCTGCCCATGTCGCGGCAAGAGATGGACGCGCTGGGCTGGCAGGAGTGCGATGTCATCCTCGTGACGGGCGACGCTTATGTCGACCATCCGAGCTTCGGCATGGCGCTCGTGGGGCGGCTGCTGGAAGCGCACGGCTGGAAGGTGGGCATCATCAGCCAGCCGGATTGGCGCTCCGCCGAGCCGTTCCGCGCATTGGGCCGCCCGCGCCTGTACTTTGGCGTGACCGCCGGAAACATGGATTCAATGGTCAATCGCTACACGTCCGAGAGAAAAATCCGCTCCGACGATGCCTACACGCCGGACGGCGTGGCCGGAAAGCGTCCCGACCGCGCCGTTACCGTTTACGCCCAGCGGGCGCGAGAAGCCTTTCCGGGCGCGACGGTCATGATTGGCTCCATCGAGGCCAGCTTGCGGCGCATCGCCCATTACGATTACTGGAGCGATACTGTCCGGCGCTCCGTGCTGGCGGATTCCAAGGCAGACATTCTGCTTTACGGGAACGCCGAGCGGGCGCTCATCGACTTTACGCGGCGGCTCGACGCGGGCGAGCAAGCTGCCGAGATTCGGAACCTGCGCGGCACGGCCTTCATGGTTCCGCCCGGCTGGCATCCCGAAGGCTGGGCGGAAATAGACGCGAGCCGCGCCCGCGAAGCACCCGCGCAAAAAACCGACCGCGCCCGCAGCGTCATCCGCCTGCCGTCCTTCGAGCAAGTCAAGGCTGACTCCTTACTCTATGCCCACGCCTCGCGGGTGTTTCATCTTGAATCCAATCCTGGCAACGCGCGCGCGCTTGCGCAGCGCCACGGCGAAGGGACGGGAATGCGGGATGTTTGGCTCAATCCGCCGCCGCTGCCGCTCTCGACGGATGAGATGGATTTCGTCTACGGGCTGCCCTATGCCCGCCGCCCGCATCCTGCCTATGGGCGGGCGCGTATCCCCGCTTGGGAGATGATTCGTTTCTCCGTCAGCATCATGCGCGGCTGTTTTGGTGGCTGCACGTTTTGCTCCATCACGGAGCACGAAGGCCGCGTCATCCAGAGCCGCTCGAAGGAATCCATCTTGCGCGAGATTGCGGACATCCGCGACCGCACGCCCGGTTTCAAAGGGCATATCAGTGACCTTGGCGGCCCCACCGCCAACATGTACCGGATGGCTTGCCGCGACAAGAGCGCCGAGGCCGCCTGCCGAAGATTGTCCTGCGTTTGGCCGAATGTCTGTTCCCGGCTCGATGCCAGCCACGCGCCGCTGATTGCGCTCTACCGCGCTGCCCGTGGCGTGCGCGGCGTCAAAAGAATCACCATCGGCTCCGGCGTGCGCTACGACCTTGCCGCGCGCAGCCCGGAATACGTTGCCGAACTGGCGGCGCACCATGTTTCCGGGCTGCTGAAAATCGCGCCCGAGCACAGCGAGCCTCATCCGCTGGCGGCGATGATGAAGCCGCCCATCGAAGATTTCGACGCTTTTGCCGCGCTCTTTGAACGCGCCAGCCGCCGCGCGGGCAAAAAGCAGCATCTCGTCCCGTATTTCATTGCGGCTCACCCCGGCACGACGGACGAGGACATGTTTCGGCTCATGCACTGGCTGCAATCGCGCGGTTTTCGCCCGGATCAGGTGCAGACTTTCCTGCCCACGCCGCTCACCCTTGCCACGGCCATGTACCACAGCGGTTTCAATCCGCTGAAAAACGCACTGGAACCCATTGCTTGCGCGCGCGGCGAGCGGCAAAGGCGGCTCCATAAAGCGTTCCTTCGCTGGCATGACCCTGCCAGCGCGGAACTTTTGCGCAAAGTGCTCAACCGCTAGAATGCTGGGGATGTCTCGTCAACATATGAAATAAGCATTTCATTTGATGTTGCATGAGTACCACATAAAAATAAATCGCAAGAAATCTCGCAAATACATTAAATGTTGTGTTAATGTATATATAGCTATGCATTTTGGGTAGCTCGCCCGTTTCTCCTTGCGCATGGCAAGGGCTGGACAGGGCGGCGTGAGGCCGGACGTGCTCGGCTTGGTTCATGAAAAGTACGGGGTCTAGTTTTGGCGTTTTTGCGGTGGATGAGGAAAAAATGAGCAGCGTGGAAAGTACTGGCATCAAAACTGAAAAGCAGGACATTGCGATTGTTGGAATATCTGTTGCTTGCGCTGGCGCAGCCGGCAGGCGCGCATTCTGGAAAAATCTCGCGAATGGAGTGGATTCCATTACTGAAGCGCCAGAAAATATCATTGACCCGTTTTATTTTGAAAAAGAGCCGGGTGCAATTGACAGGTTTTATTGCAAACGGGGCGGTTTTGTAAAAGGAATTTCAGTTGATCCTCTGCGGTATGGATTTTTGCCTATTTCGGCAGACGGCTTGGATCCAGACCAATTGGTTTCATTGATGGGCATTGATGAGGCGCTGACCGATGCGGGTATTTTTCAAAAAAAGATTTCTTTAAAAAATGGTTGTGTCATTATTGGAAAAGGCAATTTTGCGGGGCTTGTCACCCTCCGTGCTTTGGAGATCATCCGTTTTGCGGAGGAGATTGCCGATGTACTGAGAATTGCCTTGCCGAACGCTTCAGAGGCGGATATTCAAAAAGTCAAAAAAGAATATCAACAACGCCAAGGGCGCTATCAGGGCGACACCGCGATTGGCACGATGACGAATCTAGTGGCTTCCTTTGCGGCGAACAAGTTCGACATGCAAGGCCCCGCCTACACGATAGACGCCGCCTGCGCGAGCGGGCTGCTGGCGGTCGAGCACTGCATGAAGCTGCTCCGCAGCGGGCAGTGCGACGTTGCCGTGGCGGGAGGGCTGCACTGCACGCAAAGCGCCACGTTCTGGAGCGCGTTCAACATGATGGGCGCGATGTCCCGGAAGCAGCAGATTTCGCCTTTCAGCCAAGACGCGGATGGGCTGCTGGTCGGGCAAGGGGGAGGGTTCATCATCCTGAAAACCCTTGAAAAAGCCCTGAAGGACGACGACAGAATTTATGCCATCATCAAGGAAGCGGCCATTTGCAGCGATGGCGGCGGCTCTCATGTCATGGTGACTTCCGTCCAAGGCCAGGAAAGAACCCTGCGGACGGTTTGGGAGAAAGCCGGGATGGATCCCGAAAGAGTCGGCTATGTGGAGGCGCATGGCACAGGCACGCCGATTGGCGACAAAACCGAAATTGCGGCCCTCACCCGATTCTTCGGCGGCAATGCCTCCCCACGGGCTTATGTGGGTTCCTTGAAATCCAATATCGGCCACACCATGCCTGCGGCGGGAATGCTTGGGCTGATTAAGACCGCCCTGTCGCTTTTCAATCGGCAGATTCCGGCAACCCTGCATTGCGAGAACCCCTTGCCCGCCATGCTTGAGTCCCGTTTTAGGCCGCCGCAAAAATTGATTCCTTGGGATTTTGAGCAAATTCCCCCCGTTGCCGGGGTCAATTCGTTCGGATTTGGCGGGGTGAACGCGCATGCCATTCTCGTCGCCTATGAAGAAACGCCAGAACAGCGCAAGCGTTATCGTGCCGCAAGACAGGAAATGCTCGCGGATGACTGCATTGCCGTCGCGGCATCCTCCGCAGAAGAACTGATAGCAAAACTGCAACAGTCTACCGGCTCAAACCTGAGCGATACCAGCGGTGACTATCGTATTGTCGTTTTTAATAACACCTACGAACGAGTCAAAAAAGCAATAGATATTATTCAAGAAGGAAAGCCCTGCATTGGAAGGGACGATATATGGTTTACAAATAAACCGCTGCTTTCGTCCGGCGGAAAACTTGTTTTTATGTTTTCAGGCTTTAATTTGAATGAACGTAATGATAATGATACTACAACGGTGAGCGATGCTTTGGATTTGCTTAGCGTTGAAGATGAGTTGCAAGAAAACATGAAAGATCTCTCGTTGGTGCATTTTTTTGATGCTCGATTGATGGTTTCTGCGTTTAAAAAACAGAATATTTCTGCGGACATTTATATTGGCCACAGCCTCGGAGAATGGAACGCTGCCACGGCTTCAGGCATGTTTGAAGAAGATTTTGGAAGGATTTGTCTCGATTTTTTGGGAAAACAGGAAATAGAAAAAAAGTCTTTTGAGGAGTATGCCTATTTTTCAGTTAACGCTAAATATGAATCGCCAGAGATAGATAATATCTTTAAGACAATACCAGAGCTTTACTTGATAGCGGATAATTGCCCCGGTCAAATTATTGTATGTGCTATTGGAGAAGAAACAAAAGAAAAGTTTTTGGATGCCTTAAAAAAAGAAAAAATATATGCTCAAAAATTAGAGTATGGGTCTTCAGCCCATACACCGTACTATCCCTATGTGGAAGAATTGCGCGAAAGCCTCAAAAAACTACAGGTACAAGCCACCCATGTCTCTCTCTGGTCTGCGTTAGACTTTTCTCCAGTCACGAAAGATTCATTCGTAGAACAGTTATCGTTGAATCTAAGAGAGCCTGTTTATTTCCGCAAACTAATCGAAAAACTTTATCATGAAGAAAATGCCCGAATTTTTGTGCAAATGGGCGACGGCAGCCTAGATAAATTTGTAGAGGACAATCTGAAAAATCGGGAGTATGCGGTGATGCCTACGCTGACATCGCAGCGCCCCGCGATTGACCAGATGAGGCGCATCCACGCGCTGCTCTATATAGAGGGTTCCAAGGCTGCTGACCTTGCTTTCATGGGAATGCCCGCGTGTATAAGAGAAGCCAAAAATTTACTGAAACTGCCTGTTGGCGCGCCTGTCAATGATGTCAGCAGTTTTTCGAGCTTGCGGGAGGCGGTCGCCAAAAACAACGAAAAAAGCGGAATGACGGCAAATCTGGATTTTCTGCATGACTCTGTTGCGGATAAACATGCCAGCCCGCTATTAAATGTCCTCAATGACAATCTGCGTGATGCGGCTCTCGTCCAAAAAGAGATGATTGATTTGTTTCTCAAGAAAAATGGGGAAAATCATATTGCTGTACGAAAATCTCCTGCTCCGGTCAAGCCTGCTTTGTCTAAAACGCCCCAGAAACCCTCAAACTCTAAAAAGACAGGAACAACATTTTCAGAGACAATTAAAATTGATTTGGAGAGCTATCCCTATCTTCTCGACCATGCCATTGTTCGGCAGCCAAAGGGTTGGAAACACCCCAAAGATTTGCATCCTGTTGCTCCTTTGACGTTTTCCATTGAAACGTTCGCTGAGATTGCACAAAAACAAGCGCCACAAAGAAAAATACTAAAAATTAGTAATTTATTTGCGATACGCTTTATACAGGCGGATAAACCGTTTGAAGGTGTTGTGAAAGGAAAGTGGAAGGATGAAAATACACTAGAATTAACTTTGGCCGGATATTTGAAATTGGAAGTAACATTTGGAGACCAATATCCTGTTCCATCCGAGATTTGGAAAAAAGAAATAGATTTAGGTAAGGAATCTAGACCGCCGATGCCCGGTGAGGAAGCCTATGAACGTTATTCTTTTCATGACCCTTTATATCGCTCAATCAAAGATATTACCTATATTTCTGAAGGAGGCTTACGCATTGATGCAGAAAGAGGCGAAGCCAAAGGTTCGCTGCTGGATAGCCTCGGTCAGGCCGTTGGTATATATATGCACCTGACAGAACAAGAAAATAGGGCAACCTTTCCGGTGCGATTGAGCGAGCTAAATTTTTACTCAGATATTTCCGACCAAGACGGAAAATTCAAGCTAATCATGATTGTGACTGATTTGACAAAGAACTATATCGTGGCGGATGCCATTTTGTCGCGGGAAGGCAAAATTTGGGCAGTGATAAAGTCTTGGGTCAATCAGCGTTTTGAGCTTGGCATTGATTTATGGAATGTATTTGTGAAACCTCAAAGTACCATTTTGGCTTCTTCACTGGGCGCTGGCGCATATTATTACTTTAATACCTACGCTAAATCTTATAGCATAGATTTTTTGTATAAAAGATATCTGAGCCATATTGAAAAGGATAAATATGATAGTTTGGATGACAAAGAACAAAAACAGGCTTATTTATCAGGGCGCGTAGCCTTGAAAGATGCGATACGCACCTATTCCAGAAATGGCGATGCGCCTTACTGTTTTCCGGTGGAAATCCATGCGGAAAGTGATGAAGGCGATTTAGGCAGTATGCGGCTAAAGAACTTGGGGAATGAAAATCTGGATGGCATTTTTGCGTCACTGGCTCAGACAGAAGAACATTCTGTTGCGGTGGCTTCAAATAAGCCCGTTGGAATAGAAATTCTATCTGTCGAGGAGTTGAATATTCCTGCTCATGAAGGCGAATTGACGCAAAAAGAACGCTCCTGCTTGCCGAAAGATGACAGGTTGGAATGGGTTGCCCGTTTTTTGGCGGCAAAAGCCGCTTGCAGGAAAGTACTTGGCAAGGAAGCCAAACTGGAGATTACGCATGTCAGCGGCGAGGAAATCATGTTGGGCGACGTTTGCGCAAAAACGGCGAAACTTGGAACAAACCATGTGCTTGGGTGGACGATTTAAGCTGGAGGCTTTTCAACAATGAGCAAACAAAAAGAAATTCTGATTCTTTCCCCATTTGAACTGCCAGATATGCAGCTGGCGAAGGGAACGCTCAAAGCGGCTGCGTTTCCTGTGCTGCATCTTGGCAGAAATGCTCATGCCGCTAAAGAAATTCTTGAGAATTTTGCCCAAAGCACAACGCATGGCTTTGGCGTTTGTGTCTGCGATGAAGAAATCGGGCGGCTGGATTTTCCCGAAAATGTCAAAAAAATCATTTTGCCTTTTGGGTTGAATCTCAAAAACGAAAGCCACGCGGAGCGGCTAGTTCAGGTTCTTTCGGTGGAAGAAGCGCAAGCCGCTATTAACGCGAAAGCCGCTGCGATTGTCATTAAAGGCAGCGAGGGGGCGGGGCGCGTTGCGCAGGAATCGTCATTCATCCTGTTCCAGCGGGTTCGTGAATTGTGTTTTGAGCACGGCGTAAAGATATATATCCAAGGAGGTGCGGGGGTTCATTCTTCCGCCGCCTATCTTGCTTTGGGAGCCGACGGCGTTATTTTCGATTCGCAGGTTGCGCTGTTCCCTGAATGCGGCGCGGATAAGGAACTCAAGGCGCGGCTGGGCAAATTGAGCGGCAACGAAACGGTTCTTTTTGGGGATTTCCGGGCATGGCAGCCGCCGGGGGCGAGCAAAATTTCTGAAGATTCCAGTTTCGCGGAAATTTTGCCGCATCTGGGCGGGACGGGGCAGGAACATGTCATTCCTCTCGGTCAGGATGTCATGCTGGCTGCGGGTTTTGCCAAGCGTTACGCGACATTGAAATCTTTGGTGTTTGCCGTTCGTGAAGCGGCTTATGGGCATTTGAGGCAAGCCAAGCATCGGCCAGCGGTTCGGGCAGAAAGCGATCTGGCGGGAAAACTGGGCATCCGCTATCCCATCGCTCAGGGGCCGATGGCGCGTGTCAGCGATACGCCCGCGTTTCTGCGGCGCGTCTCCGAAGAAGGCGCGATGCCCTTTTTGGCGCTGGGCCTGACGAGCGGGGATTTGGCGCAAAAAGCCTTGGCGGATGCCTCCGCCGTAATGGCGGGGCTGCCGTGGGGCGTTGGGATACTAGGCTTTGCCTATCCGCAACTGGTCGAGGAGCAGATTCAGAAAATTACCGCCCTTTCGCCAAAGCCTCGGGCGGTCGTCATTGCCGGCGGGCATCCCTCCCAAGCGAAAAAGTTTGAAAAAGCCGGGATTCATGCGCTTCTGCACGTGCCTTCCGCCGCCTTGCTGGAGAATTACCTGAAAGAGGGCGCAAGGGGCTTCATTTTTGAAGGCCGGGAAAGCGGCGGGCATGTCGGGCCTTTGCCGAGCACCTTGCTTTGGGAAAAGCAGCTTGAAGTCCTTCTGGGATTCGATACCAAGCCCGAACTGACGGTCTTTTTTGCGGGCGGCATCCATGATGCCTGCTCGTCCGCGTTCGTTTCTGTGATGGCGGCTCCGCTGGCCGCTTCGGGGGCAAAGGTAGGCGTTCTCATGGGCACGGCCTATCTGTGCGCGGAAGAAGCCGTTCAGACAGGCGCGATTACGGAACAGTTTCAGGAACAGGCCATTAGGGCAGACCGGACGGTCTTGCTGGAATCCAGCCCCGGCCAAGAAACCCGTGCGATACCCACGCCCTATACGGCGCATTTCCAGCGGGAAAAGGAAAAAATCAAGGCGCAAGCCTTGGAACCCTTGGCGATGCGCGCCGCGCTGGAAGAGATGAACCTTGGTCGGGCAAGAATCGCTGCCAAGGGGCTGGAGAGGCTGGCGGACGGGCAGGATGACGACGACGTTGTCGCCGTGCCGGTCGATGAGCAGTTGCAAAGAGGGCTGTTCATGACGGGGCAGAACATTGCCATCATCCGGCGCAAGCTCACGATGAAGGGGCTGCACGAGGACGTGTGCGACGGCGCTGCCGCGATGATTGCCAAGCTGGATTCGGCATGGCAGGAAGATTTCAAACCGCTCAATGACCGTGACGGCATTGCGATTATCGGCATGGCAGGGATTTTCCCTGACGCTGATAACCTCGAAGAATACTGGCGGAATATGGTCATGGGGCGCAACAGCGTCCAGGAAGTGCCGGAGTGCCGCTGGAACACCGACCTGTTCTACGGATCGAACTCGAAAGAGGGCGATTACACCGTTTCAAAATGGGGGGCTTTTCTGTCCGGCACGGAATTCGACCCGCTGGAATTCGGGATTGCCCCGCAGTCCGTCTCCTCCATCGAACCCGTCCAGCTTTTGTCCCTGCTTGCCGCCAGACGCGCATTGCAGGACGCGGGCATCGACAATCTTGCGAAAGCCGACCTGGATAATACCTCCGTCATTTTCGGGACGCAGGCGGCGGGCGACCTGTCCTCGGCGTATGGCTTGCGGCTGGGATTCAAAATGTCTTTCGGCGAAGTGCCGGAACCTCTGGAAGGCGACCTGCCAAAGCTGACGGAAGATTCCTTCCCCGGAATGCTCTCAAACGTGGTGGCCGGACGCATCGCCAACCGCCTGAACTGCGGCGGGCGAAACTATTCCGTCGATGCCGCTTGCGCTTCGTCGCTGGCCTCGCTGGATTTGGCTTGCCAGGAATTGTGGAACGAACGCTCGGACATGGTCATCATGGGCGGGGCGGATTTGCACAACAGCATCTTTGATTACATGATGTTCGCAAGCTGCCACGCGCTCTCCAAAACAGGCCGCTGCGCGACGTTCGACGCGGAGGCGGACGGCATCACTTTGGGCGAAGGGGTGGGCGTCGTCGTCCTGAAGCGTTTGGAGGACGCGGAGCGCGACGGCAACAGAATTTACGCCGTCATCCGTGGCGTGAGCGGCAGCAGCGACGGGCGCAGCTTGGGGCTGACCGCGCCGAACCGGAAGGGGCAGGAAAAGGCGTTGAGGCGAGCTTACGCCGACGCGGGCATCCTTCCGTCCGAAGTCGGCATGGTCGAAGCGCATGGAACAGGCACGGTGGCGGGCGACAAAAACGAACTGGCGGCGCTCTCGGACGTTTTCCTTGGCGCGGGCGCGTTGCCAGGGCAGACGTACATCGGTTCCGCCAAGACGCTGATCGGGCATACAAAATGCGCGGCGGGCGTCGCGTCGCTGATTAAAACCGCTTTGGCAATTCATCATGGCATCTTGCCGCCCACGCTGAACCTGAAAAAACCCATCACCGCTTCATCGGATAACAGCCCTTTCGTTTTCAACGTCGGGCAAGCCAGTCTGTGGAACAGCCCAAAACGGATTGCGGGCATCAGCGGTTTCGGTTTCGGCGGAACCAATTTCCACGCGGTTCTGGAAAACCATGACGCGCCTGCGCCAATCGGCTCCGTTCTGAGTTCATGGCCGTGCGAGATGTTCGTGTTCCGGGGCGACACTCTGGAGCAAGCGAAAGAATGGATGCGGAAAACCGTAAATGTTCTGGAAGCAAATCTGCGCTTATCACTTAAAGATGTGGCGAAGAGCCTGGCGATGGACTGCGGCTCGCAGCCCGTTCAGGCAAGCATCATTGCCGCCTCGCGGGAGGAATTGCTCCAAAGCCTCGAATGCGCGCTCTCCGGCAAGCAGAGCCGCAATGTCTTGCTGCGCGAAGAAAAGGAAGGCCGGGTCGCTTTCCTGTTTCCGGGGCAAGGCAGCCAGCGCGTAAATATGGCGCGGGAACTCTTTGTGCTGTTCCCGTCCATGCGCGGATTGCTGGAGCGGAACCCGGCCTATGCGCGGCGTCTTTTCCCGGAAACCGCGTTTACGGATGAGGCAATCAACGCGCAGCGAAGCGCCATCACGGATACGCGCAACGCGCAGCCGCTTTTAGGCATCGTGGATTTGGCGATTGCCGATTTATTGGCCGATTTGGGTGTCGTGCCGGACATGGCCGCCGGACACAGCTACGGCGAATTGGCGGCGCTGTGCTATGCGGGCGCGTTCGCTCGTCAAGATTTGCCGGAAATTTCCAAACTTCGGGCGGAATCCATTTTCAACGCGATGCCGCAAGACAAAGGGGTAATGGCTGCCGTCATGATGCCTGCCGATGAGCTTGCCGAGTTGCTGGAACCGGAATCCGAAGTTTGGGCAGTCAATTACAACTCGCCGGAGCAAACGGTGGTTGGCGGAACCACAGACGCAATGGCCGCGTTCATGGAAAAGCTCCGCAGCCAAAAGATTGCTTTCAAGAAACTCGATGTCGCCTGCGCGTTCCACACGCCGCTGCTCGCAAAAGCCGGAGAACTGTTCAGCGAGGCGCTCGCGGGCAGGGCGTTTGCCGCGCCCGCCATTCCCGTGCTCTCTAATACGACCACGGAACCCTATCCCGAAACCGACGCGCAGATACGGGAGATGCTTTGCCGCCAATTGGGCAGCCCGGTGCTGTTCCGGCAAGGGCTTGAACGCATGTACGAGAAAGGCGCGAGGATATTTATCGAGACGGGGCCGGGCGGTGCGATGAGCGGGCTTGCCACCGCCACGCTTGGCAAGGACATTGTCACGATACAGACCGAACGCAATGGGCCGGAAGGGCTGCGGGATTTCCTCATGGCACTGGCCCGCTACCTGTCTACGGGCAGGGCGCTTCGGCTGGAAAAACTGTTTGAAGGCCGAAACGCCCGCCCAATCGATTTCGACGCGCCAGAAACATTGAAGCGGAGCAAAACCGCTTGGCTGCTGGACGGAACGGGCGCTATTTCGCCGGAGCAGCTACGAAAGAGCGGGGAAAAACGCCCGCCCGCAAAACCACTTATCTCGTTTGAGGAACTGAAAATGGCTCAATTGGCAAAACACGGAATCGCAAATGGCCCGGATAGCGCCGCGTCACGCGAAAAAATCGTCCTTGCCTATCTCGACAATATGAAAGCGATGATAGATGACCAGAGGGATGTCATGCTGGGCTATATGGGACATGCCGCTTATCCAAGGATGGCCGCCGCGCCCAGGCAAATCGAATATGTTTCCGCCGCCCCGGAAGAAGCATGGAAACCGGAGGAGGAAGAACCCAGCACGGCGGAAGCCGCGCCGCCTGCGGAATCTGCGGAAAACGCGGCCATTCCCCATATCACCGACCTCAGCTCGGAGGATGTCAAAAATATTCTGCTGGACGTGGTCAGCGACAAGACCGGCTATCCGATCAATATGCTGGATATGGATATGGATTTGGAAGCCGACCTGAGCATCGACTCCATCAAGCGGCTGGAAATCATCAGCGCGCTTGGCGAGCGCATGGTATTCCCGAGCATGGAAGATATGTCGGGGCTGGAGCAAATCGCCGCCATCAAGAGCCTGAACGGGCTTGTTGCCTGGATCGAGGAACAGGCGCAGGCCGTGCGCGGCGAGAAAGGCGACACTGCCACGCAAGACGCGCCCGCGAAGGAAGCCCCTGCGGATGAGAAAGAGGAACTGAGTTTTTACGATGCCATGATTCAGGAGCAGCAAGCCTTGTCTGGGACGGCGGACGCTGAACCGCTGGAGGAGCCTTACGGGATTGCCCGCATCAGGGTGCGCACGGAGGAATATCCGCTGGACGAAAGCAACACGGTATCGCTCACGGGGATGCGTTTCGCCATCACGGACGATGGCCTCATCGCCGATGAACTGAAGGCGCGGCTGGAAAAACTGGGCGCCGAGGCGCAAATCGTCCGGCGCGGCGCAGAGGGTTTCTATGGGCTGTCGGAAGCAGACGGCACCGTCATCCTGAATCTTGGGGAAGCAGACGGCATCGTCGTCCTGAATCTTGGCATCTCGCCTTCCGCCTGTACGATTCAGGATTTGTTCCAAATGGTCAAAGAGGCCGAACCGGAAAAGCTGCGCCGCGTCATTGTTCTCGACGACGCCCCCGGCATGGCGGGCGCACAGTTGAAAGAAGGGGATTACAGCGGGCTGTCGGCGCTGCAAGGCTTCCCCGGCTTCATCAAAACCTTGTGCATCGAATATCCAGAAATGGCCGCGAAAGTCGTCTCCAGCATGACGCCCTTTGCGCGGGAAAAAATCCTCGATCTGGCTGTTGCGGAAATCGTCGATGGCGGGGACGTTCCCGAAATCCTCTATGAAATGGACAGGCGCATGCGTTTTGCCGTGAGCGTGGAAGACACGGGCGGCGAAAACGCAACGGAAGAAACCTCCGCCATATTGGATAAGGATGCCGTCGTGGTGGCGCTGGGCGGCGCGCAGGGAATTTCCCCCGACCTGCTCGCCAGCTTGGCGAAAGAGTCCCGATGCCGTTTCGTGCTGGCGGGCAGAACGATTTTCAACCATGAAGTCGCGGACAAATATGCCGCCCTTGGTCTGAAAACAAAGGACGACATCCGCAAGCACCTGATTCAGTCCGGCGAAGCGTCCAATCCTAAAGAAACCGAAGTGCTCGTGCAGATGATTTTCAAAATCCTTGGCATTCAGGAAGCTCTGGAAAGGATTGAAGCAGCGGGCGGGACGGCTGAATATCACGCGGTCGATGTCAGCGACAAAGATGCTTTGCGTGCCTTCATGCGGGAAGTCAGCGCCAGATACGGCAGGGTCGATGCCATCTCCCACGCGGCGGGAATTTTGGAAGACAAGTTGTTCCGGGATAAGTCATGGGATTCTTTTGCGCGAACCTACTACACGAAAATCAACCCGCTGGAGGTGATTTTCAGCGAGCCGCTTCCCGGCCTGAAACGTCTTGTCCTGTTCAGCAGCATCGCCGCCGCCGTGGGCAATCGCGGGCAATGCGACTATGCGTCCGCCAACAGCGTGTTTGATACGGCCTCATACATCCTGAGCGCAAACGCTGCCCCGGTGAAATCCATCTCGATTGGCTGGGGGCCGTGGAAAGGCGCGGGCATGGTCTCCGACGCGCTGGAGCGGGAGTTCATGAAGCGGGGCATCAGCCTGCTTAGGATGGAAGACGGTGCGCCCTTCTTTGCCAACGAAGTCATTCGCGGGAATGACGCGAACATCTTGGCCATTGCCGGGGACAAGGACAAAATCAGCGCCTACTTGGCTGCGGCATAACCGAATTCCGCGCCCCTCGCCCGTTTGCGGGCGGGGGAGCCGGGTTCTCAGGCAAACAGCCGCGCAATGCCTTCCAGCCCGACGTGGTCGAGGCAACAGTCGGCGATTTCGCGCAGTGCGGGTTTGGGTCGGTAGGCGACGCCGAAGCCCGCAGCGCGGAACATGGGAATATCGTTCGCCCCGTCCCCGCAGCACAGAACTTGCTCAGGAGCGAGGCCAAGAGCGTCGCGGGTCGCGGTGAGGCGGTCAGCCTTGGCTTGAGCGTCGAGCATGGAGCCGACCAGCTTTCCGGTGAGGCGGTCATCGACGACTTCCAATTCATTGGCCCAAGCATAATCAAAGCCCAGTTTCCGCCGCATGTGGTCGGTGAAATAAGCAAAACCGCCGGAGACGAGCGCGGTTCGCACCTTGGCAGCCTTGAGGCTTGCCATGAGAGATTCCACGCCGGGATTGAGCCGCAGGCGCTTGGCGTAGACCTTTGCTAGCGCCTGCTCATGCAGTCCGGCCAGCAGCCGGACGCGGCGCTCTAGCGAAGTGCGAAAGTCGATTTCGCCGCGCATCGCCGATTCGGTAATGGCGGCCACCTCGCGCTTGACCCCGTGCATATCGGCGATTTCGTCGATGCACTCGATATTGATGAGGGTGGAATCCATGTCGGTGACGAAAAGCCCGAAATCGGACAAGCGTCGCTCTTTGGGTATCCAAGCCCAATCAAGCGCGTTGTCCGCGCAGAGGCGGGCCACTTCGTCCGCGATTTGCGAACGGTTTTTTCCATCAAACCGACATGCGCAGCCGTCGATCAGCTCGTAGCCATCCGTGCCGGTGAGCCGAGCCAATGATCGAAGAACGAAAGGCACCAACGCGTTGCCCTGAACGAGCAGGTTCATTCGGGCTTGCCCCGCGTCCCAATCGTTTCGCGCAAAACCGCATCAGCGGAGCGGAGCATCTCGACGGTGGTTTCCCATCCGACACAGGCATCCGTAACGGAACAGCCGTATTTGAGCTGCGACAGGTCGGCGGGGATGGGCTGGTTGCCCGCCACGAGGTTGCTCTCCACCATTAGCCCAACGATAGACTGGTTGCCGTCACGTATCTGGTTGATAACGTCTTTCATCACCAGAGGCTGCATTTCGGGGCGTTTCCATGAATTGCCGTGAGAGCAGTCGATGACGATGTTGCGGGGCAGCCCCGCCTTGGCAAGCGCCTGTTCGGCATAGGAGACGGAGACGGAATCGTAATTGGGGCGTTCTCCGCCGCGCAGCACGATATGGCCGTGCGGGTTGCCCCGCGTGCGCACGATGGCTGACTCGCCCTTGGCGTTCAAGCCCAGAAAACTGTGAGGGTTCGCCGCCGAGAGAATGGCGTTGATGGCCGCCGCCATATCGCCATCGGTCGTGTTCTTGAAGCCGACCGGCGTCGAGAGGCCGGAGGCCATTTCACGGTGGGTCTGCGATTCGGAAGTCCGCGCCCCGATGGCCGTCCAGGAAATGAGGTCGCCGTAATACTGGGGCGCGATGGGGTCGAGCGCCTCGGTGGCGATAGGCAACCCAATGCGCGAGATTTCGCGCAGAAAATGCCGCGCCTTTTCCATGCCCACGTCGATGCGAAAAGAATCGTCCATGCAAGGGTCGTTGATGAAGCCTTTCCAGCCAACGGCGGTGCGCGGCTTCTCGAAATACACGCGCATCGCCAGCATCAGCGTGCCCGCCACTTCATCCGCCAGCGCGCGCAACCGCCGAGCGTAATCGAGACCCGCAACGGGGTCATGGATGGAGCAGGGGCCAACGATGACGAACAGCCGCGCATCCCGTCGGTCGAGAATGTCGATGAACGCCTGTCGCCCTGCCGCCACCGTCGCCGCCGCATCATCGTCCAGCGCCACCTGCGCTTTGATTTCCTCCGGCGAGGGCATATGGTCTATGGAGCGGATATTGAGATTTTCGATTTGGACGGCAGGCATTGTTTGTTCCGTCGGAAACGGTTCCATGCTGAAAACGTGGAATTGTAGCCGCTGCGGGGCGAACGCGGCGGGCGGGAAACGCTTTATCTCACTGCGATTTACAGTTCAAATCCGTAATCAATGACAAGCGGCGCGTGATCCGAAAAGCGTTGGGTTTTGTACACAGCCGCTTTAAGCGCCTGTGCCGCGACCATCGGGGTGGCAAGCTGATAGTCGATGCGCCAGCCAACGTTTTTGATCCATGCCTGTCCCCGGTTCGACCACCATGTATAGCCTTCTCCGCCTGCTTCGGGATAGAGTCGCCGATAGACATCGACCCAGCCCAGTTCGCCGAGGACGCTTGAAAGCCAAGCGCGTTCTTCGGGCAAAAAGCCGGAGTTTTTCTGGTTGCTTTTCCAATTCTTAAGGTCGATTTCACGGTGCGCGATGTTCCAGTCGCCGCAGACCACACATTCGCGACCATTGGCAGCAAGTTTTGCCAGATGCGGCAGAAAACGTTCCATGAAACTGAATTTTGCCGCTTGCCGTTCGGGAGAACTGGAACCAGAAGGGAGATAGAGCGAGACGACGGACAGCGCCTCGAAATCAAGTTGCAGGTATCGTCCTTCCTCGTCGATGTCGGGCATGCCAAGCCCTTCGATGACGCGCAGGGGGTGGTGTCGGCTGTAAAGCCCGACGCCGCTGTATCCTTTCTTTGCGGCGCAATGGAACCAGCCTTTCAGCCTATCGAAATTGTGCATTTCAGGGGAGATGTCCCCAGCTTGGGCTTTGAGTTCCTGAACGCAAACGATGTCGGCATCAAGTGTCGCAAGCCAGTCAAAAAAACCTTTGCGAGCTGCCGAGCGGATGCCATTAAGATTAGCGGTGACAATTCTCGCCATGCCCTTTCCTGAAAATTGAAGCCAGTATAATGTGCGACACCGCACAAAAAACAGGGGTCATATGTCATTCAGCCGTGATTTCATAGAGCTTTCCTGCCGCAAGGGCGTGTTACGCTTCGGCTCGTTTGTGACCAAGGCTGGACGTGCTTCGCCTTATTTTTTTAATGCGGGCCTATTTGACGACGGAGATTCGTTCAATGACCTGTGCGGATTCTATGCCCGTGCGATTCTCGGTTCCGGCGTGGCGTTCGATATGCTTTTTGGGCCGGCCTACAAGGGCATCCCGCTGGTGGCCGGAACAGCGATGCGCTTGGCGGGGGAGGGCGTGAACGTGCCGTTCGCTTTCAACCGCAAGGAAGCAAAAGACCACGGCGAAGGCGGCACGTTGGTCGGTGCGCCGCTCAAAGGGCGGGTGCTGGTGCTCGACGATGTGATTTCAGCGGGCACTTCGGTGCGGGAATCGATAGGTATTATCCGCAAGCATGGGGCGGAACCGGCTGGGCTGCTCATTGCGCTGGACCGCATGGAGCGGGGGCAAGGGGATATTTCCGCCGTGCGGGAAGTCGAGGAACATTACGGCATTCCGGTCGTGCCGGTCGCAACGCTCAAAGACCTGATTGCTTATTTGGCCGATACGCCGGAACTTGAAACCCATCTCGCAGCCGTTCAGGCGTATCGGGATGTCTATGGAACACATGATGCGGTACGGTGATTTTCTTCGGAACGCGATTGCCGCCGCCGCGCTGGCGGCTTTGTCGTTTGCCGCTGACGCGCAACCGGGCAAGGTGATGAGAGTGTTCAGTTGCGAAGTTCACGGGCGGGCGGTATACGGCGATACCCTGCCGAAAGAATGCTATGGCCGCGCCTGGGTCGAAAAGAGAAACGGCATCGTTGTCCACCGGGAAGACGCTCCGCCCACGCCGGAGGAGAGCGCCCGTCGCAGGGAATTGGCTCGCCAGCAGGAAGAGGCGCGGAAAGAGGCTCTCAAGAAAAAACGTCAGGATGAGGCGCTGCTGGAAAGATATGCCTCGCTGGAGGCGCTCGTCCAGCACCGTGACCATGAAATTGCCGGACTGGACAAGTCCATCGGGGCGCTCCGCGCCGAAGAGGAAAAGCTCTCCGCCCGCCGCAAGAGCCTTGATGACGAGCAGGCCGCGCTGGGGGGGAAACCCGTTTCGCCTGATCTGAGAAAGGCAATCGGCTACGCTGACGAGGAATTGGCGCGGGCGCGGGCGGCCATTGAAAGAAAGGTCAATGAGCGCGACAGCCTGCGGCAGCGTTTCGATGCAGACCATCGCCAATATCTCGAAATCACATCATCAAAGCCCGCCCCCAAAAAGAACTGAATGGAACGGCTGGAGAAGCAGCAATGATTGACCCATCCGGGGCGATGTTCGGCGAGGTCGCGGCTTTGCTCGACCGTGCGCGGCGACCGCTGTTCATTACTGGCGCGGGCATTTCGGCGGATTCCGGCTTGCCGACTTATCGGGGCATCGGCGGGCTTTATAACGACCGCCTAACGGAAGAGGGCTTGCCAATCGAGGAGGCGCTTTCCGGGCGGATGCTGGCGCGTCGGCCCGAAGTCACTTGGCGCTATATCGGGCAAATTGAAAGCAACTGCCGGGGAGCCGAACCGAATGCCGCGCACCGCCTGATTGCTGCGTTTGAAAAGGAAAAACCCGCCCTGTGGGTGCTGACCCAGAATATCGACAGTCTGCACCGCAAAGCCGGGACGAAAAATCTGATTGAAATCCACGGAACCGTGCATCGGCTGCTGTGCGCCGCCTGCGGTTATGAGCGCGAAGTGGAGGATTACGCGGGGCTTGCGCTACCGCCGATATGTCCCGAATGTGCCAAGCCGCTGCGCCCTGACGTGGTGCTTTTCGGGGAAATGCTGCCCCAACTGGCGCTTGGGCAATTGGCGCGGGTCATGGAAGATGAGCCTGACCTTGTGGTTTCCGTCGGCACGACCAGCGTTTTTCCTTACATTGCCCATCCGGTGTGGTGGGCGCGTCAGAACGGCGTTGCGTCGGTAGAAATCAATCCCGGCGAAACTGAAGTGAGCGCCATCGTTTCCTATCGCCTGAAAATGGGCGCGGCGCAGGCGTTGTCGGCGCTCTGGGATTGCCTGCATCCGCAGCCGCCAAGCAAATGAACGAATTCCTTGTTTCCACGGGAGTCGTCGCCTTAGCCGAAATCGGCGACAAGACCCAGCTTCTGGCGCTCGTGCTGGCGGCGCGTTTCAGAAAAACGTGGCCTATCGTGCTGGGCATCCTGTGCGCGACGTTGGTGAATCATGGTCTGGCGGGCGCGGTCGGCGCGTTGGCGGCCAGCCTCATCGACGCTGGAATCCTGCGCTGGGTGCTGGGGCTGTCTTTCCTCGCTATGGCGGTGTGGGTGCTCGTGCCAGATCGCCTCGATGGGGAAGAGCTAGGTACGGTGGCGCGTCATGGCGTATTTGTTACAACATTTATCAGCTTTTTCATCGCCGAAATGGCGGATAAAACACAGATTGCCACTGTGGCGCTGGCGGCTCAATACGGCTCGCCGCTGCTGGTCGTGGCGGGCACGACCTTGGGGATGCTCATTGCCGATGTTCCGGCGGTGTTCGTCGGCGGGCGCTTGGGCGAGAAGCTGCCCGTGAAAACAATCCGCGTCGTGGCGGCGCTGCTTTTTGCCGCGCTTGGGGCAGCGGCGCTTTTTGTTTCCTGATGGTGTCCTTGTCCGCCGGATGCGCAAAACAAGCCATTTGACGAGCCGGGACGCGCATTGGTGATTTGCCGTGCCGGAAGATACAATCCGGCGCTCCCTTATTGATGCTTGCCAAAAATGGCAATGGACGCAGATGCCGATTGCCATGATTGAATCCCTTGACGCTGAAGGCCGTGGCGTGGCGCGGGCGGACGGCAAGGCAGTGTTTGTGGAAGGCGCATTGCCGGGGGAGACGGTCGAGTACGAAACCCTGCGCAGCCGCCCGACATATGAACAGGCTCGCGCCGTGCGTATTCTCCGTGAGAGCGCGTTACGGGTTCAGCCGCGCTGCCCGCATTTCGGCGTGTGCGGCGGCTGCTCGAACCAGCATCTCGACTTTGCGGCGCAGGCGGCGGTAAAGCAACGGGTGATGGAAGATGCCTTCTGGCACATCGCCCGGCTTCGCCCTGAAGTTATTTATCCGGCAATGGCAGGGCAGGCGTGGGGGTATCGCCAACGCGCCCGTCTCGGCGTGCGCAAGGTTCCAAGCAAAGGCGGGGTGCTGGTCGGATTTCACGAAAAAAATTCGAGCTATATCGCCGACCTTTCGGTTTGCCCCGTATTGCCGCCGCATGTGTCCGCGATGCTGCCCCGCTTGCGGACGCTGGTGGAAGGGCTTTCGATTGCCGACCGGGTTCCGCAAGTTGAACTGGTGATGGGCGAATGTGAGGGCAGGGAACCTGTCACCGTGCTTGTTTTTCGCCATCTTCTTCCGTTTTCGGGGGCGGATTTGAAACGCCTGCGCTCGTTTGCCGAGGCGGAAGAAGTGTCGGTCTGGGGGCAGCCCGGCCAGCCTTCGAGCGCACGGCCATTGATGGGCGACGATAGCGAGCTTATTTATTATTCCTTGCCTGAATTCGATGTGCGCGTGGCGCACCGTCCCGGCGATTTCACGCAGGTCAATGTCCACGCTAACCGCTTGCTGGTGCACCGTGCCATGCAGTTGCTCGACCCCGCGCCGGGAGAGCGCATTGGCGACCTGTTTTGCGGCCTTGGCAATTTCGCCTTGCCGATTGCGCGGCAGGGCGCGTCGGTGGTGGGCATGGAGGGCAGCGCGGCAATGGCGGCGCGAGCGACGGCGAATGCCCGCGCCAACGGTCTGGCCGAGCGGGCGGTGTTTCATGCCGCTGACCTGTTCGAGACGACAGAGGACAGTTTTGCCGCGCTTGGCGCTTTTGACAAACTTCTCCTTGACCCGCCGCGTGAAGGCGCGATTGCCGTGGCAAAGTCCATCGAGATGGGCAGCGACCCGCGCCGCATCGTTTATGTGTCGTGCAATCCCGCAACGCTCGCTCGGGACGCCGCCGTGCTGGTGAGGGAAAAGGGCTATGTTTTGCGGGGCGCGGGCGTCATCAACATGTTTGCGCAGACCTCGCACGTGGAATCGGTGGCGTTGTTCGAGCGCCCCTGATCGCAAAACGAAAGCTCAATGGTCGAGTGGACGATTTCCGTATGGGGCGCAAGCCGCGCCCGGAGCGCGGCGGGCGTTATCGCCGTGTCGTGGGTAATGGCGGCAATGGCGCAGGAGTAGGCGTTTTTGCCCACGCGCCAGACGTGCAGGTCGTTAATGCGCGTATCCGCCGTCTCGATGGATTCCATGATTTCAAGGACGACCGGATGATCCATTTCCCTGTCCAGCAATACTTTTCCGGTTTCCACGATAAGCCCTTTTGCCCAGACGGCGACCACGACAGCGCCGACGATGCCCGCCGCTGGGTCGAACCAGTCCCATCCATAGAGCCATCCGAACACCAGCGCGGCAATGGCCAGCACGGAGGTGAAAGCATCCGTGATGACGTGGATGTAGGCCGATTTCATGTTGAGGTCATGATGGGCGGTATGTTCGTGCGCGTGGTGATGCGGATCATGTCCGTGTTCGTGACCGTGTTCGTGCTGGGCGTGACCAAGGATGAACGCGCAGACAAGGTTGACCGCCAGCCCAAGCACGGCCACCAGCATGGCTTCGCGGTAATGGATGGGCTGCGGCGAAATAATCCGCTCCACTGAACCGGCCACCATCATTGCCGCGATGCCGAGCAGGAAAATGGCGCTGGCAAAACCCGCCAGAACTTCGATTTTCCATGAACCAAACGCGAATCGCGCATCCCCCGCGTAGCGCCTTGCCGCCGCGTAGGCGACGGCGGACAGCCCGATTGCCAACGTGTGCGAACTCATGTGCCAGCCGTCAGCCAGCAAGGCCATTGAGTTGAACCACCATCCGGCAGCGATTTCAATGACCATCATGGCTGCGGTAATCCACGCAACAAGCCATGTGCCGCGCTCGGCGGCGGCGCTTCCGGTGTCAAAAACGTGGTTGCGCGTGCAGGGAAAATGAAGTTCGGAGCGCATCGGGATACTCATTGGGATTGGCATCCGTGAGTTTGCCATATACGGATGAAACTGTGGCACTGCCCATTGTTCCGGGAAACGCCAACGGACAGGGCAGACGGATGGCATATCTAAATAGATGATATTTAATTACTATGGATATGGATATGGATATGGATATGGATATGGATATGGATATGGATATGGATATGGATATGGATATTATAACATATATATGTGTTAACTATTAGTAGTTATACGTACACTCTGGCTGTCTGTTATAGGTATTTACAACAATTTGCGATGAAAAAATTTTTTTGCTAAAAATAAAACACATTTGAGGTAAGCGCATGTATATCAAGAAAAGGTTTTATGCTTTTATCGTTTTTGGTCTAGTTGGGGCCGTGATTATTGCTTGCGCAGGGTTGCTAGATTGCTTGGTGTTAAAGAGAGAGGCCTGCCCAAGTTTGGTAGTAAACAGCTTGCTTTTGTCAGCCGTGCTGGGAACAGTTTTCTACTTTAGCAAGGCGATACCCAAAAAACCACTGGAAGAAATCAGCGCCCTGGTGCGCACGCATGCGGGCAAACCTGTGCATTCAAGCCAGGTTGATGGCGATGAAATCGCTGTGGCTCTTGGGGGGGTAATGGAAGATCTCCAAGGGCTGCTTCAGTCCGTCAAATACAAGATACAAAGCATTAACAGCAGCATGGAAACGCTGAACACGGGATTGCATCAAGTCGTGTCAGAGCAGAACAATCTGTTTACCCTCGGCGTTACCATCGAGGCTGCGCGTACAAACGCAAAGCAGGACGGTTTTTCTACCGTTTCCGACGACATATTCTTGCTCGCTGACCGCAACATGCAATTGACGCGCGATATGCGTGAAATGTCTGCCCAGCTTCGGAATGTCATGGATGAAGTTGTCTCCGAATTAGAGCAAATACACAACCGCGTTAGCATCAAAGATAAGGCTGACGCGCCGATAGCCTCAACTGAGGTTGTTCCCTAAAAATTGCAAAGGATGTTTGGGCAGATGTAGGCAGAATACATGCGCCCGTTGATGTTGCAACGCAGCAACATGTAGAAACTTCGTGCGTAAATATTCTTGACATGCCGTTGGTTGAGAGGAAAATTAAGTTTGTGCAATGCAGCAAATATTTGTGATACGCACTTCTAGGAGGTTGAAGCAATGAACACTAAGGCTCATGGTACGTTGGCCAGTACGCAAAAAACACACTCGCTGCCGCTTCAGCGGGAAACCATCATCAAGAAGGCGCAGGAAAACGTCCGCGTCTCGCACCAGCGGATGCGCAGCCGCTGCCACGGTCGCTGCGCCTGCGCTGCCTGAACGGCGCTTGCCCGAAAAGGGGCATCCAGCTCCTTTCGGGTATTTATCAGATAGGCCATGCCTCGCAGGGGTGCGAGGGCAAGCCTACTGACCGCGCATGAAAAAGCGGTCGAGTTCAGCCAATGTAAGCTGTGTCCATGTGGGACGCCCGTGATTGCACTGGTCAGCGCGTTCGGTTTTCTCCATGTCGCGCAAAAGGGCGTTCATTTCCGGCACGCTCAACTGCCGATTGGCACGGATGGCGCCGTGGCATGCCATCGTGGCGAGCAAGTCATTGCGCTGCCGGGTGATGGCTTCGGTCGCGGGGTATTGGCTCAGTTCTTCCAGCAATTCGCGCAGCAATTCCACTATCGGGGCATGGGCGAGCAAGGCCGGGACGGTGCGGACGGCAAGTTCCCTCGGACCGGCAACCGATAGCTCGAACCCCATCTTGAGCAAGATTTCTTCATGGGATTCCGCCGTCGCCATTTCCGACGGGCTTGCGCTGAATACTGCCGGAACCAGCAACCGCTGCACGGAAGGCGTGCCATCGAGCACGGTCTTGAGCCTTTCGTAAAGGATGCGCTCGTGCGCGGCATGCATGTCGATGAGCGTCAGCCCTTTGGCGTTCTGCGCCAGAATGTAAGTTCCATGCAGTTGCGCGAGGGCGAAACCGAGCGGGTATTCGACATTCGGCTCGGCTGCGGGGTCGATGCCGGTTTCGGCGGATGTTCCAATCGTAGGGGCATCGGATGGTGAACGCTGGGCGCTTTCGGCAAATCCAAAATAGGCTTGGCTCGCCGAATCCATCGCGGCGCGTCCCGGCACGGCAGCATGGTGCTCGGAGGGCAGGGGATAGCGCCCCGTCCCGTTGGCGCTGGCGGTTTCCGCAGCCGCCACTTCAGCGCGGCTCGCGCTCGTCTCGCCCAGCGCATGAACCAAGGCGTGAAACACAAACTGGTGCACGGCGCGTGAATCACGAAAGCGGACTTCCGTCTTGGCGGGATGGACGTTGACATCAACCCTCGCTGGGTCGATTTCTAGAAAAAGCACGTAGGCCGGATAGCGGCTGCCGTGCAGGATGTCGGCGTAGGCTTGGTTGATGGCATGGTTGAGCAGCTTGTCGCGCACATGCCGCCCATTCACGAAAAAGTATTGCGCGTCGCGCCGGGTGCGGGCGCTGGCCGGAAGGCTGGCGAAGCCGGTGAGCTTGATGACGCCTTCAGCGCGGATTTCGCGTGATTGCTCCAGAAAGTCGTCGCCCATCAGCGCGGCAATGCGCGTGCGCGTCTCGCCCACGGGCAAACGGTGGAGCACGCGCTTATTGTGGGCAAGCTGCATGGCCACGTCGGGGCGAGCCAGCGCGATACGGCAGAAAACTTCTTCGCAGTGGGCAAATTCGGTGGCATCGGTTCTGAGAAATTTGCGCCGCGCCGGGGTGTTGTAATACAGGTCGGTCACATCGATGACCGTGCCGCGATTGAGGGCTGCGGGCGCGGGGTCGCGATGGGCAGAATCAATTTTCCAGGCGTGTTCCGCGCCGTCGCTGCGGCTGGTAATCGTGGTACGCGCAATGGCGGCGATGGCGGCCAGCGCCTCGCCGCGAAAACCCATCGTGCCGACCCGCTCAAGGTCTTCAAGGCTGGCGATTTTGCTGGTGGCGTGGCGCTCCAGCGCAAGAGCAAGTTCGTCATGCGGGATGCCGCAGCCGTCATCGGTGACGAGGATGCGGCGCACACCGCCCGTTTCCAGTTGCACGTCGATGGCTTTTGACCCGGCATCGAGCGCGTTTTCCAGCACTTCTTTCAGCACCGAGGCCGGACGTTCGACCACCTCGCCTGCGGCAATCTGGTTGATGAGCAGTTCAGGCAGGCGGTGGATAGTTGGCATGGGCAGTGGGCTGAAGGGTTTTAGAGGACTTCGGCGGCGTAGTCGGCCAGCCGGGAACGTTCGCCCCGCTGCAAGGTGATATGCCCGGAATGCGGCCAGCCCTTGAAACGGTCGACGACGAAGGATAAGCCCGATGAGCCTTCGGTGAGGTAGGGCGTGTCAATCTGCGCGATGTTGCCAAGGCAAACCACTTTTGTTCCGGGGCCTGCGCGGGTGATGAGGGTTTTCATCTGCTTCGGAGTGAGGTTCTGCGCTTCGTCAATGATAAGGAATTTCTGGATGAAGGTGCGCCCGCGCATGAAATTCAGGCTCTTTACCTTGATGCGGCTGCGCACGAGGTCGGTTGCCGCCGCGCGCCCCCATTGGCTGTTTTCGCTGGACGGGCCATTGAGCACGTCCAGATTGTCCTCAAGCGCCCCCATCCAGGGCGCCATTTTTTCTTCTTCCGAACCGGGCAGGAAACCGATGTCCTCGCCAACTGGCACGGTGACGCGGGTCATGATGATTTCGGAGTAGCGCCGCGAATCGAGCACCTGCGTCAGCCCAGCGGCTAAAGTCAGGAGCGTTTTGCCTGTTCCGGCTTGTCCCAGCAGGGTCACGAAGTCGATGTCCGGGTTCATCAGAAGGTTGAGGGCGAAATTCTGCTCGCGGTTGCGGGCAGTGATGCCCCATACGCTGTTTTTGCTATGGCGGTAGTCGACCAAGGTTTCGAGCACGGCGGTGCGCCCGGACTGTTCGCGCACCCATGCTTCAAAGGGGCGCTCGCCTTCCTGATGGACAAACTGGTTGAGCAGGAAGCGGCTTGGCATCGGGCCGGTGACGCGGTAGGAGGTGTGCCCCTCGGCGCTCCACGATTCCATGCCAGCGGCGTGGGCTTCCCAAAAATCGGCGGGCAGGGCGCAAGCGCCGGTGTAGAGCAGTTCGCTGTCTTCCAGCACCTTGTCGTTGAAATAATCCTGCGCCGCCAGCCCCAAGGCGCGAGCCTTGATGCGCATGTTGATGTCTTTTGAGACAAGGATGACCGCGCGCTCAGGTTCGCGCCGGGCCAGGAACATCAGCACCGAGAGAATTTGATTGTCGCTTTTGGCGGTCGGCAGCCCCGTAGGTAGTTCAACGCTGATAGCTTCGGTCTGCATGAACAGCCGTCCCGTCGCAAGTCCGTGCGAAGGCGCTTCCAGCGCGATGCCCGAAGAGATGGCATCGGGCACGGCGGAGATGATTTCATCAAGCATCCGGCTGGCTTGGCGGGCGTTTCGCGCCACCTCGGACATCCCTCTCTTGTTGTTGTCGAGTTCCTCCAAGGTCATGATGGGAATGTAGAGGTCGTTTTCCTCGAACCGGAAGATGCTCGTGGGGTCGTGCATCAGGACGTTGGTGTCGAGCACGAAGAGCTTGGCGCCGTGGGAGGCGGCAGAAGATTTGTTTGCTTTGCGGACGGCGGGCATGGCAGGGAACCTTGGGTTGGGGTTACGGGAAAATGAGTTCGATGAGGTCTAGCGTTTTTTCATCCAGCCTGTTGTCTTCAGGATTCAGGAAGGAAGCAAGCCGCTGAAGCGTTTTTTTGGCTTGCTCGCTGCCTTGCTCCGTCGCTTTTTTCAGCCATTTTTGGGCTTCGGCAAAGTTCTGCTCGATGCCTAGCCCTTTTGCGTAAATAACGCCGATGTTGTGCATGGCGCTAGCATCGCCGCGCTCCGCGACTTTGAGATACCACTTCATTGCTTCTTCATAGTGCGGCTCGATGGCTTCGTCGCCGCCCGCGTAAGCGTTCGCAAGCCATGCTTGAGCCAAAAAATGCCCTTGTTCGGCAGCCCTCGTATACCACTTCAAGGCTTCCTGAACGTCTGGCTCATCGACGCACCAGCCCGTTGAGTAGATGTATCCAAGCTCATGCTGGGCATCCATAAACCCTTGTTCCGCCGCTTTCTGGAACCACTGCATGCCTTTCTCTTCATTTGCCCTGCCGCCCAAAAACCAGCAGTAAATGCCTCCAAGCTCAAATTGGGCTTTGGCGTCGCCTTGTTCTGCCGCTTGGCGAAATCCTTCCGTTGCCATCTGGAACCATTTTGCGGATTCTTCCTTGAACCATTCCGCGTTTTTTTCGCCGGTGTTGAAGCCGAGCGCGGTGGCAACGATTTTGATTCTTCTGTTCTGGCTCTCGTTTCTGGCCATGTCGTATATTTCCCCGAGGCGGCACTGGGCTTCCGCGTCGCCCTGTTCCGCCGCCTGCCGGAATCCGTCCATCGCTGCCTGAATCCATTTGATGGCTTCTTCTTCGTTCTTTTTGTTGACGGGAAGTTTTGAGTACATCAGCCCCAGTTCATATTGGGCTTTCGCATATCCCTGCTCCGCTGCCTTGAGACAGTACTGCATGGCTTTAGCCGAATCCTGCTTGACACCTCGGCCTTCTTCATACATGCGCCCAAGCTCATATTGCGCTTGCGTGTCGCCTTGGTCTGCCGCGAGCTTTATTTCATCAAAACGTTTCATCAAAGCGTACAGCGCCATGATTTTCTCCAGTGGGT
Source organism: Azoarcus sp. (assembly GCA_031285965.1). GTDB lineage: Bacteria > Pseudomonadota > Gammaproteobacteria > Burkholderiales > Rhodocyclaceae > WRNU01. The sequence goes on along the minus strand of JAITVD010000052.1, from coordinate 20,426 downwards.
AGGGTGTTGGTCATTTCTTTTGGATGCCGATTGCGACTACGGATTACCGTATATATGGGAGTACACAAAGACAAAGATTCAAGGAGCTTTACCAGCCATCCGTAGCAGTGAAGGCAATGACCGCTCATCTTATCAGACCACAGGACAGTTTTCTATGTTTTTGCTATTTTCTTCTCTATACGGAAGATTTGTGATGAGTGCCTCTGTGATGGAATTTCTGTTGATTTCTTTTCCGCCGACATGATAAAAATGCTTGCGGGTCAATATGGAATACTTCGACCATAGAGAATCTATATATTGATTGTTTCGATAATCATTATGATGCCATGTTGAAAGAATAAATTTGCCTTGAAATTGGCTCAGTCTATTAAAAAGATTATGTTCAGACGTTTCCGTCCAACCATTGTAATAATCGGTGTGCCTGTCTATATAAGGTGGGTCACAGTAAATAATGTCATTCGCCGATGCTTGGCGGATTGTTTCTTCAAATGATTGATGGATAAATAGAATTTTTTTTGTTTGAATTATTTTATAAATATTGTCAACTTGATTAGAAATTTTTGTAATGTAGGCTTTTGAAAACCTGTTTGGTTTTCTGCAAAAAGGAATATTGAAGTTGCCTTGTTTATTGAATCGAATCATGCCATTAAAACCGGAGCGATTTAAAAACAAAAAATCAAGCGGCGAGTGCTCAGCATTGAAGCGGTCTCTGATGTAATAATAATGTTTTTCTCCTTGCTCAAGCAGAGTTTGACCTTCCTTAATGAGATAAGCAGAAACAACATAAGATGTAATCTTACTCTCAGAGAGCGCCTGGTAGAAATGAATGAGATGTGGATTGGTATCGCAAAGTACGGCATTATGGGGGGGGACATTGAACGCGACTGCGCCTGTACCCATGAATGGTTCAATCCAAGTGCCTGCAAAATGAGCAGGTACAAGATTCCTGATCCAAGGAACCAGCTTTGTCTTGATACCTTGCGATTTAATTGGAGGAATGAAAATCTTTGTGTTCATACGTTATCATTATGTTTGTCAATAACAAGCGATACGTCGCCATGCCTATATTCTACAAACTCGCGCAGCGCCGAGACTTTTTTGAAACCATTTCCACCATCTGGAATCATCATGTTTCCATAATTTGTCCAATATTCGTCAAACCATTTTTCACCCAGCCTAGAAAACATGCCATGACCGGCAATAATATCGGCAATATTGTTAATACTTCCGATATTGGCAGTATTGCCACTACCAGATTTATCGCTTGCAATTTTCCATTTTTCAACAGCGAAAAACTGAAAATTGCTTGCCACTGAAATAATGCTGCGAAGACTGTCAATATTCTGTGAAACAGTTTCATCCAAGCTTGTATGATCTGCCCTATCATAAATGATGCCAAGGCAGAAATGAGCAGTGTATGAGTTATATGGAAACTGGATATTTTTTGTACTGTTCCTATTCTTAAAATACTCTCCATGAGAGCCTAGCGTGAAGCCATTGCATAAATGAGGTTTTTTTGGATTTCTATAAGTTGTCTTGAAATCGACTGCAAAGCGAATAGATTCATCATTGGCTTTAATAAATGAAATGTCTGGATAATAATTTTGATGTTCTGCCAAAACGATTTTGTAGCCATGATGTTGAGCAAATTGTAAAATACTTGGAAAAAGATGAATTTCAAGTATTTTTGAGATAATTTTAGTATCGGCGGAAATCGTATAGACATTCTTAAAAACATCAATAAACCCTTTAATAGTCCATTGCCCATCCTCAGTGCTGACCTGATTTTTGAGCGTATCTACAAACGCAGCAAGCTGCGCTGCAAAGGCGGTTTTCTCTAGCATCTGGAACCTCTTGTGTAAGCGTTATCTTAACCTGTTGTGGGGGAGTTATTACCCCCCTGCCGCCAGTTCCGCAAGCAGGGCGCTTTGGGCGGAACGCGCGGTACGGCGCGGGGTCTTGTGCCGATAGCGGCCATCGGACTGCATCTCCCAAGCATGGGAGTTGTCAAGCAGGTGGCCGCGCAGGCCCTCCTTGATAACTCTGCGTTTGAGCTGCGGGTTCAGCACGGGAAAGGCGGTTTCGATGCGGCGGAAAAAATTGCGCTCCATCCAGTCGGCGCTTGACAGATAAACCTTATCTTGGCCATCGGCATGGAAGAACATGATGCGGTGGTGCTCCAAAAAGCGCCCGACGAGCGAGCGGACGCGGATGTTTTCTGAGAGTCCCGGCACGCCGGGACGCAGGGCGCAGGGACCGCGCACGATGAGGTCGATTTCCACGCCTGCCGAAGAGGCTTCGTAGAGCGCCGTGATTGTTTCGGGTTCGAGCAGGGCGTTGATTTTGGCGATGATGCGCCCGCGCCGTCCCGCCCGTGCGATTTCGGTTTCGTTTTTGATGGCGGCGACGACATTGGGCTGGAGCGAAAACGGCGCTTGCCACAGGTGGGTGAGGGTGGAAGCCCGCCCAAGGCCAGTAATCTGCTTGAAAACTTCGGCCACATCCTTGCCGATTTCCTCATTGGCGGTCATCAGGCCGAAATCGGTATAGAAGCGCGTGGTGCGGGGATGGTAGTTGCCCGTTCCGAGATGGACATAGCGGCGCAGCCCATCGGTTTCGCGGCGCACGAACATGAGCAGTTTGGCGTGAACTTTGTAGCCGAATACGCCATAAACGACATGCGCGCCCGCTTCTTCAAGCCGATTGGCCCAAGAAATATTGGCTTCTTCGTCGAAACGGGCAAGGAGTTCGAGGACAACGGTGACTTCCTTGCCTTTTTGCGCGGCGCGGACGAGATGCTCCATGAGCACGGAATCGGTTCCGGTGCGATAGACAGTCATCTTGATGGCAACGACTTGCGGGTCATCCGCGCCCGCCCGCAGAAGTTCGATGACCGGAGTAAAGCTCTGGAAAGGATGATGGAGCAGGACATCCTTTTCGCGCAGGGCGGAGAAAATGTCGCGCCGCTGCGCGAGCGCCTTGGGCAGCCCTGGGTGGAAAGGCGGGTATTTGAGGTCGGGTCGGTCGACCCAGTCTGGAACCTGCATCATGCGGACAAGATTAACGATGCCCGACGGGGCATACAGTTCGGAGCGGTTGAGCTGGAAGTATTGGAGGAGGAAGTCAGCCATCTCCTCGGAGCAGTTATCGGCCACTTCCAGCCGCACGGCATCGCCGTAGTGGCGCTGCTGGAGTTCGCCCTTGAGCTGGGCGCGCAAGTCCTTGACTTCTTCCTCATCGACGAAAAGGTCGGAATTGCGGGTGACGCGGAACTGGTAGCAGCCATGCACGTGCATACCGTCAAAGAGTTCGCCAACGTGGGCGTGCAGCATGGAGGAAAGGAAAACAAAAGTGTAAGGCGCTTGTCCGGGGCGATCCGGCAGACGGATGATGCGGGGAAGCACCCGAGGCGCTTGGACAATGGCGGTGGTCGAGACGCGGCCAAAGGCATCGCGCCCTTCGAGTTCCACGGCAAAGTTCAGGCTCTTGTTGAATACCCTTGGGAAAGGGTGCGCGGGGTCCAGCCCGATGGGGGTCAGCACAGGCATGGCTTCGCGCAGGAAGAATTCGTGTATCCAAGTGCTTTGCGCTTCGTCCCACTGGCCGCGCCGCAGGAAAACAATGCCTTCGCGCGCCAGCGCGGGCAGGATGTCGTCGTTGAGCAGGGCGTACTGCTCAGACAGGATGTGATGCACTTCGGCGCTGATGAGCGCGAGCAGTTCGGCGGGCGGGATGCCATCGGTGCTGCCCGCGTTGTTGCCGAGGCGGACTTGCTCGCGGATGCCGGAAACCCTGATCTCGAAAAACTCATCGAGGTTGCTCGACACGATGCAGAGGAAACGCAGCCGTTCAAGGAGCGGGACTTTCGGATCGGCGGCTTGCGCGAGCACGCGCCGCTGGAATTGCAGCAGGGAAAGCTCGCGGTTGATGAAGTGCTTCGCGTTATAGGAACCGTTTCTGCTGTGCGGTTTTTCCATGATTTTAGTTTTCGTCTGGATGTTCTGCGATTATGTGGCACTTAACGTAACAGCGGCAAAAAAACCGGCAAAGGAGCAAGAAATATAGCGCGGGGAAAAGGGCGCTACGATGCTAGAATCCGCGCCACTGTATTTCTGGCGCGTTTTTTGGGCTGCACAATGCAAAATGTAATTGCCGCAGTCGACCTTGGTTCCAACAGTTTTCGCCTTCAGGTCGGGCGCATCGTCGATGACCAAATCTATGCCTTTGATGGATTGAAGGAGCCGGTGCAGCTTGCTGCGGGGCTGTCGGCGGACAAGTGTCTGAGCGATGAAGCCTGCCAGCGTGGCGTTGCCGCGCTGCGCCTCTTTCATGAGCGGCTTGCGGGCTTCTCGCCCGAAGCGGTGCGCGCAGTGGCGACCAATACGCTGCGTGTCGCCAAAAACGCGGAGAGTTTCCTGCATGAGGCCGAAAAGGCGCTTGGTTTTCCCATCGAGGTAATTGGCGGGCACGAGGAAGCGCGGCTAATTTATGTGGGCGTTTCCCATGCGCTGCCTAACCCTTATTGCCAGCAGTTGATTGTCGATATTGGCGGCGGTTCGACCGAATTCATCATCGGCAAGAGCTTTGAGCCAATTTTGCTCGATTCGCTCTATATGGGCTGCGTCAGCTACAGCCTACGTTATTTTTCCGGCGGAAAGATCAGCAAGCGCAGTTTCATGGAGGCGGAACTTGCGGCGCGGCAGGAATTGCAGTCGATTGTCCATGATTACCGCGAAGCGGGCTGGGATGTGGCCGTCGGTTCCAGCGGCACGGCCAAGGCGCTGCAAGAAATTCTTGCGGAAAACGGTTTGTCAGCGGACGGGATGACCCTTGATGGGCTAGAGAGGCTGCGCAAGATTTTTATCCGTGCCGCCTCCGTTGAAGGGGCGAACCTGAATGGCCTGAAAAGCGACAGGGTTCCCGTCATCCTCGGGGGGCTTGCCATCATGCTTGCGGTGTTCCGTGAGTTTGGCTTGCGGCGCATGGCGTTTTCGGAAGGCGCGTTGCGGCTTGGCGTGCTGTATGACTTGCTCGGGCGTACTTGCCGCAAGGATATGCGCGACGCGACCGTCGATGCCTTTATGGACCGCTATCGGGTCAACGCGCGCCATGCCGGACAAGTCGCCGATACGGCCTGTTCTCTGTTCGCGCAGTTCGGCGCGGCCACCGAGCCGTCTGGCATGGATCGGCGCTTCCTGCGCTGGGCGGCGCTGCTGCACGAAATCGGCATTTCCGTTGCCCATGCGGGCTATCACAAGCACAGCGCCTACATCCTTGCCAATGCCGATATGCCGGGTTTTTCGCGCATGGATCAGACTCGGCTCTCAAAGCTCGTGCTGGCGCATCGCGGCAAGCTCGAACGTTTGTCGGATATTGACCCGTCCAGCCCGGATTGGCAGCTAATCGTCTGTTTACGTTTGGCGGTGGTGATTCATCGCGCCCGTGATGACCGAGGCGTGCCGAATATTGCCCTGACGCAGACAAAGCGCGGCTTCATCGTCGAAACCCCAGCGGGGTGGTTGCAGGCATTGCCGCTGACGGCGGCGGCGTTCGAGGAAGAACGCTTGCAATGGCGCTCGGTAGGACGTGTCCTGACCGTGCGCCCGCGTCTGCCCTTCGCGGCCTGAGAAGCCCGCAGCCCAGCGGTTTTCCTGTGCTGATCGACACGCACCTTCATCTTGACGCGGCTGATTTCGACCCGGATCGCGCTGCGGCGCTGGCTCGGGCGCGTGAAGCGGGCGTCAATGAGTTTGTCGTGCCCGCTGTTTGCCGCGAGAGGTTTTCGCGGGTGCTTGCATTGGCTGAAACCACGCCCGGTGTTTTTCCGGCGCTTGGCATCCATCCGCTTTACGTCGGTCGCGCCGGGGAAAGCGACCTTGCCACGCTGGATGAGCTTCTTGCCCAAGGGCGTGCCGTGGCCGTTGGGGAAATTGGGCTGGATTATTACGTGGAAGGTTACGATGCCGCACGGCAGCAGGCATTTTTTGCGGCGCAGCTAAAATTGGCCCGCCGCTACGGATTGCCAGCCATCCTTCATATCCGCCGTGCGCAGGATGCCGTGCTCGCGGCCTTGCGGCAAATCCGTCCCAAGGGAGGCATCGCGCATGCGTTCAACGGCAGCTTCCAGCAAGCGGACGCTTTCATCAAACTGGGTTTCAAGCTCGGCTTCGGGGGCGCGGTGACTTTTAGCGGGTCACGCCGCCTGCGTCGGCTCGCGGCGGAATTGCCGCTGGATGCGATTGTGCTCGAAACAGATGCGCCGGACATGCCTCCCGTCTGGGCGCGTGGCGAACGGAATATGCCGGAGAACCTGTTGCGTGTTGCGCAGACCCTTGCCGGATTGCGCGGAATTCCGTTTGAAGAGCTTGCCGAGGCGACATCCCACAATGCCCGCGCCGTGTTGGTACTGCCGGAAAAAAGCGGATTCGGGCGCGTTCGGCGCGATTCAAAACGGAAATAGGAAAACGAATAGATTGATTGGCGTAACAACACAGCCATGAGGGGTGGAAAACTGCGTATTTTTTCCGCATCGCAGCATGTGTTATCCGAATCGTAGTGCCATAATCGCATACCCGGCGGAACCCGATCCGGGACGCACGTTGCGGTTGTTATAACCAATCTCAAAAGGAGAGAGCTTTGAAAATATTGGTTCCGGTAAAGCGCGTGGTTGATTACAACGTCAACATCCGCGTCAAAGCGGATGGCAGCGGGGTAGATCTGGCCAACGTCAAAATGAGCATGAACCCATTTGACGAAATCGCGGTGGAAGAGGCCGTGCGCCTGAAAGAGGCGGGCGTGGCAACTGAAGTGGTCGTAGTGAGCGCAGGTTTGGCTGCCGCGCAGGAAACATTGCGCACCGCAATGGCGATGGGCGCAGATCGCGGTTTTCTGGTGGAAACCGATGTCGACTTGCAGCCGCTGGCGGTTGCCAAGCTCCTAAAAGCGATTGTCGATAAGGAAGCCCCGAAACTGGTCATCGCGGGCAAGCAGGCCATCGACGATGACGCGGGACAAACCGGGCAGATGCTCGCCGCGTTGCTTGGCTGGCCGCAAGCCACGTTCATTTCCAAGCTCGTCCCCGGCGCGGACGAAATCACCATCACCCGCGAAATCGACGGTGGCCTTGAAAAACTGGCGGTCAAGCTGCCAGCGGTCGTGACGGTCGACTTGCGTCTGAATGAGCCGCGCTATGCCACTTTGCCGAACATCATGAAGGCGAAGAAGAAGCCGCTCGAAGTGGTGAAGCCCGCTGATTTGGGCGTGGATGTCACGCCAAGGTTGGCGACGCTCAAAGTGACCGAGCCGCCCAAGCGCAGCGCCGGGATTGTTGTGGCCGATGTCGGCCAGCTTGTCGATAAACTCAAGAACGTAGCAAAGGTGATCTGACCATGGCCATTCTCGTCATTGCCGAACACGATAACGCTGCCCTAAAGGCCGCGACTCTCAACGCCGTAACTGCCGCCGGAAAACTCGGCGGCGACGTTCATCTGCTTGTGGCGGGCGCAAATGTTGGCGCGGTTAGCCAATCTGCCGCCAAGGTCGCGGGCGTTGCCAAAGTGCTTGTCGCCGACGCGCCGCAGTATGAGGCGCAGACCCCGGAAAACCTCGCCGTTCTGGTTAAAGGGCTGGCTTCCGGCTACAGCCACATCGTCGCGCCCGCCACCGGCTCGGGCAAGAACTTGTCCCCCCGCGTGGCCGCGCTGCTCGATGTTGCGCAGGTCAGCGACATCGTTGCCGTTGAAGCGCCGGACACCTTCGTGCGCCCAATCTACGCGGGCAACGCGCTGGCAACGGTAAAAAGCGCCGACCCCATCAAAGTTGTCACTGTGCGCACGACCGCGTTCGATGCCGCCGGGGAAGGCGGCAGCGCGGCGGTCGAAACGGTGGCTGCAACAGATGACCTTGGTTTCGTCCGCCTGATCGGGCGCGAAGTGACCAAGAGCGCCCGCCCCGAACTGGCCGTGGCCAAAGCCGTCGTCGCCGGAGGCCGTGGCTTGGGCAGCAGCGAAAACTACGCCAATCTGCTCGAACCGCTGGCCGACAAACTGGGCGCGGCGCTGGGCGCGAGCCGTGCCGCAGTGGATGCCGGTTTTGTCCCCAACGACTACCAAGTCGGCCAAACGGGCAAAATCATCGCGCCGCAAATCTACTTTGCCATCGGAATTTCAGGCGCGATTCAACATCTGGCGGGCATGAAAGATTCCAAGGTGATCGTGGCGATCAACAAGGATGCCGACGCGCCGATTTTCCAAGTGGCTGATTACGGGTTGGTCGCTGACCTGTTCACTGCCGTGCCGGAACTGGTTGCCGCGCTGGGCTGATGCTTGCTGCCGTTCGCATTGCTGTTTTTCCGGTCAGGTGATGGCCTGACCGGCTGGAATAGATGGCAGCGTTCGATGCCCGCTGTCATCTGGGAATAAATCAGCATCGAGACATTCACATTCTTACTGGAGGGAGACTCCCGATGAGCACATACAACGCACCGCTTGCCGATATGCGTTTTGTCCTAAACGAATTGGCTGGGTTGCAGGAAATTCTTGACCTGCCTGATTTCGCCGACATTGACGCCGATACCGTAGATGCCATTCTGGAAGAAGCGGGCAAATTTGCTTCCGAGGTCATCGACCCGCTGAATTTGAGGGGCGATACGGACAGCCCGGTCTGGAAAAACGGTGTTGTCACGACCAATCAGGAATACAAAGACGTCTACAAACTTTTCTGCGAAAACGGCTGGCACGCGATGCCGGTCAATACGAAGTTTGGCGGCCAAGGCTTGCCCCACCTCGTCAACATCGCGGTCAATGAAATGTGGCGTTCCGCAAGCATCGCCTTCGCGCTGTGCCCGATGCTGACTTTGGGCGCGATTGAAGCGATCCGCCATCACGCTTCTGAAGAACTCAAGGAAAAGTACCTGCACAAAATGGCTGACGGCACTTGGGCAGGCACAATGAACCTGACCGAACCGCAAGCCGGTTCCGACCTTACGGCCATCCGCACCAAGGCCGTGGCAGACCCCAGCGGCGACGGAACTTACCGTGTCACCGGCACCAAGATATTCATCACCTGGGGCGAACACGACATGGCGGAGAATATCATCCACCTCGTGCTCGCGCGCCTTCCCAATGCCGATCCGGGCTTGAAGGGCATCTCGCTCTTCATCGTTCCCAAGTTCCTCGTCAATGACGATGGCAGCTTGGGCGAACGCAACGACCTGATTTGCTCGTCCATCGAGCACAAGCTCGGCATCCACGGCAGCGTCACGTCGGTGATGTCCTATGGCGACAACCAAGGCGCAAAAGGCTGGCTGGTTGGCGACGCGGGCAAGGGCGTGGCCTACATGTTCACGATGATGAACCACGCACGCCTCAACGTGGGCCTGGAAGGTGTCGGTGTGGCCGAACGCGCTTTCCAGCACGCGAGGACTTATGCCCGCGAGCGCATCCAAGGCGCAATCATCGGCGACAAGACCAAGGAAACCAAACCCATCCTGTTCCATCCCGATGTGCGCCGCCTCCTGATGGATATGAAGTCGCGCACCGAAGCCATGCGGGCGGTTGCCTATTTCGTGGCGGGCAACATGGATAAGTCCGCCCATCACCCCGACGCGGCGGTTCGCAAGCAGGCTCAGGCATACGTCGAACTGCTGACCCCGGTCGTCAAGGGCTGGAGCACCGAGAGCAGCATCGACATTGCTTCAGAAGGCATCCAAGTGCATGGCGGCAACGGTTTTATCGAAGAAACCGGCGCGGCGCTCTACATGCGCGATGCCCGCATTACCGCAATCTACGAAGGCACGACCGCCATTCAGGCCAACGATCTGGTTGGCCGCAAGACGGCACGCGAGAAAGACGAAGCGGGCAATGTCGGCTTTACGGCGCGTGGGCTGTACAAGGAAATTGCCGCCTATGCCGACAAGCTGGCTGGCTGTCCCAAACTGGGCGACATCGGCAAAACCCTGAAAGAAGCCGTTCAGGCGCAGATTGACGCAACCGAATGGCTGATCGGTGTCTATGGCAGCGCCCCGCAAGTCGTTCATGCCGGTTCCGTTCCCTACCTCAAGCTCACCGGCATCGTGGTCGGCGGCTGGCTGCTGGCCAAGTCCGCGCAGATTGCGCAGGAGAAGCTGGACGCGGGCGCAGCCGACGGTTATTACCAAGCCAAACTGGCGACCGCCCGTTTCTTCGCCCAACACTGGATGGTGCTGGCCAGAGGAATGGCGACGGAAATTACCCAAGGCGGCGAATCGGTGTTCGGTCTCGACGAACCCTTGTTCTAAGCCAAGTCAGATAGCTGTTACACGGCATCTTTCCCTCGGGAGAGATGCCGTTTTTGTTGGATATATAAAGAATGAATCAGAAACTTGTTGACTTCTCATATCGATATAACTAAACTTTTCGATATGAAATTCTTCAACGCAGAGACCTTCCTTATCCCCCCCGAGTGGCAACCGCTGGCTCGCGTGTTCGCGGCTTTGGGCGATGAGCAGCGCCAGCGCATTTTGTTGATGTTCGATAAGGGCGAGCGCCTCAACGTGGGGCAGATTGCGGGCGCTTCAACGCTGGCTCGTTCCACGGTGTCGCATCACCTCAAAGTTCTCCATGAGGCGGATGTGCTGTGTTCGGAGAAAGTCGGCAAGGAAGTCTGGTTCTGGATTAACCGTCCGTGGCTGGAAAAAACGCTGGGCAATGTGCTCGACTATGTGCGGCGGAATTGCTGAACCCCGTTTGGGCGCAGCTCTCAGGCTTTAGGGCAAGGGGGATGAGCCTAATTTTTTTAATCAAACATATCGAAAAACATGAACATGACAAACGTATCTTTCCAGAAAGCTCTGTTCCGCAGGGTTGTTTGCGTCTTCTTGCGCGCTCTGGCTCGGCTGCTCTTTCGTGTGCGGGTGCGCGGGATGGACGAGGGGCTGATGGCAGGCAACGGGCAGTATTCGCGCCTGCTGGTAATTGCCAACCATGAATCGTTTCTGGACGGCATTTTGCTGGGGTTGTTTTTGCCGATCAAAAATCCGGTGTTCATCGTCCACACTGAATACGTGCGCCGCCCGTTGTTTCGGTTTGGTCTTGATTTGATGGCAGATTATCTGCCGGTCGACCCGAGCAATCCGATGGCGATGAAACAGGTCATCCGGCTGCTCCAATCCGGGCGTCCGGTCGTGATTTTCCCGGAAGGCCGAATCACCTTGACCGGGGCGTTGATGAAAGTCTATGAAGGCCCTGCCTTCGTGGCGGCGAAAACGGGGGCGACCCTGCTGCCTGTGCGGCTGGATGGACTGAGCCGCAGCTATTTTTCGAGAATGACGCATTGGCAGCGAAAAATTTTCCCACGTGTCACGCTGACGATTTTGCCGCCCACGACCCTGCCTGTATTGGAAGAGGCCAATGCCAAGGCAAACCGCGCCAAATCGGGCGAAGCCATGCGCCGCCTGATGCAGGAAATGACGCTGGCCCAACCGCCCCAATACACGCTCTACGGCGCGTTCTGCAACGCAATCAGGCTGCATGGCCGTCACCGCCGCGTCGTGGAGGACATCAAGCAGGTGGAATATTCTTACCACGACCTGCTGAAAATCTCGCTGGCGCTCGGGCGGCTGGCGGGGCGCGTGACTGAGCCTAGCGAAAGGGTCGGGCTGCTTTTGCCCAGCATGACACCCACCCTTGGGCTTTTCCTCGGGCTGACCGCATTTGGGAGAGTTCCCGCGATGCTCAACTATACGGCGGGCGTCGATGGGATGCAGGCCGCGTGCGATTCGGCTTGTGTCAGAACGCTGATTACTTCCCATGCCTTCATCGAACAGGCGAAGCTCGCCGACAAACTTGCTGCCCTGCGCGGGCTTGTGCGCATCGTTTATCTTGAGGAACTGCGCGAGGAAATGACGTTCGGCGACAAGGTTTGGCTGATGTGCTGGGCGCTGTGGTTTCCGCGTCTGGTGGAAGTCAAGGCAAGTCCCGAGGACGCGGCGGTTGTGCTTTTTACATCGGGTTCTGAGAGCAAGCCCAAAGGGGTGGTGCTCTCTCACCGCGCCATTTTGAGCAATGTCGCCCAAATCCGCGCCATCATCGACTTCACGGCGGATGACCGCGTGCTGAACGTGCTCCCGATTTTCCATTCCTTCGGCCTCACGGCAGGGACTTTTTTACCGATTCTTTCGGGCGCGAGCGTTTTCCTGTACCCCTCGCCGCTGCATTACCGGGTGATTCCAGAATTGGCCTATGACCGCGCTTGCACGGTGATGTTTGGGACGAGCACCTTTCTTGGGCATTACGCGCGCTTTGCGCATCCGTATGATTTCTACCGTCTGCGCTACGTCGTCTCCGGCGCGGAAAAACTTTCCGCAGCGGTGCGTGAGCAATGGTTCGAGAAATTCGGCATTCGCATTCTGGAAGGCTATGGCGCCACCGAAACCGCGCCGGTCATCGCGGTAAACACGCCGATGGCTTACCGCAGCGGAACCGTAGGGCAGTTCTTGCCCTGCATCGAATATCGGTTGCTGCCCGTGTCTGGCATTGAGCGCGGGGGGCAACTGCATGTGCGTGGCCCCAACGTAATGAACGGCTACCTGAAGGCGGACAACCCCGGCGTGCTACAAACGTCCGTCTCGTGCGAGGGTTTTGGCTGGTACGACACGGGCGACATTGTTGATGTCGACAGCGATGGTTTCGTGCACATCCTTGGACGAGTCAAACGGTTTGCCAAGGTGGCAGGCGAGATGGTGAGCTTGGATGCCGTGGAAAAACTGGCGCTGACGGCCTCTCCAGACGGACTGCACGCCGCGTCCAGCCAGCCTGACCCTAGCAAGGGCGAGGCACTGGTGCTGTTTACGACCGACGCGCAGATCAACCGTGTGAGCTTGCAAAAAGCGGCGCAACAACTGGGCATTCCCGAATTATCCGTGCCAAAGAAGATCGTGCGCGTCGATGCGCTACCGCTGCTGGGAACGGGCAAAACAGATTACGTCACTTTGAACCGCATGGCAGAAGAGGTCTGAGCATGAACGAAAAGCTTCCTTCCTTGAAGCAAAGCCGCCGCCGATTTTTCAAGCTCGCGCTTATCGCGGCGGGCGTATCAGCGGCGATATTCGACGGTACACCCTCTTTTCTGTTCAATCCCTGCCGCGACCCTGCAAGCGCGGCTCCTGAAAAAAGTCCGTGGCTGGCGCATCTCTGGCAAGGGCTTGACCCCGCTAAAGTCTGGGATTGCCATGTGCATCTGGCGGGCATCGGAGATAGCGGACATGGGCTTTATGTCGGGAAGCAGCTATTGAGCCTGTGGCATCCAGTGCTCTATGGGCAACGCCTGTTCTACATGAACGCAGGCTGCGCCTCGGCTCCGACCGGAACCGTCGATGAGAATTACGTGCGCCGCTTGGCGTCCCTTGTGCGTAACATGCCCTCCGGCGCGAAAGCGATGGTTTTTGCCTTCGACTGGTATCACGGCGATGATGGCGTGGCGGTTCCTGAATTAAGCACATTCTATGTGCCTGACAGCTACGCCCGCCAGATGGCGGAAGAATATCCCGATGCGTTTGAATGGGTGGCCTCGATCCACCCTTACCGGGCTGATGCGCTCGACAAGCTGGAAGCCGCTTACGCGCAGGGCGCACGGGCAGTGAAATGGCTGCCTGCCGCACAGAATATTGACCCAGCATCAAAGCGGTGCGACGCCTTTTTCTCCGTGCTCGCTCGTCTACGCCTTCCTCTGGTGGTTCATGGCGGGGAAGAAAAAGCGGTGCAGGGCGTTCGCCTTGGGCATTTCGGCAATCCTATGTCCCTGCGCCGCGCACTGGACGCGGGCGTGAAAGTCGTCGTGGCGCATTGCGCAAGCATGGGGGAATACGAAGACCCGGATAGGCCGGGAACCCGGCAAAAGAGCTTCGACCTTTTTGCCCGCCTCATGGAACGGGCAGAGTGGAAAGAAAACCTCTTCGGCGATATTTCGGCCATCGCGCTGCGCAACCGCGAGCCGGAAGTGATTAAAACCCTGCTCATGCGCGAGGATTGGCACGGAAGGCTGCTCAATGGCTCCGATTATCCTTTGCCGGGCATCATTCCGCTGACTTCCCTGTCCCAGCTTGCCCGCCACGGCCTGTTGCAGAAAGAGGCGTTGCCCGATTTGCGGATGCTGCGTGAAGCGAACGCGCTGTATTTCGATTTGGCGCTCAAACGCTCCTTTAGCTGGCAGGGGAAATCCTTTCCGGCTCAAGTATTTGAAACACGCACCTTCTTTGAGACGGCATAAATGAGCAACGATAGTTCCCCCTCCAGCAACCAATCTGGGCAGCATTCCCAATTTTCCCTTTTGCGGGAGCGCCGCTTCTGGCCGCTTTTCGTCACGCAGTTCTTGGGCGCTTTCAATGACAACGCTTACAAAAACGCTTTGCTGGTGCTGCTGACTTTCGGGGCGGCGTCATGGACAAACATGAGGCTGGAAGTGCTCACCAATCTCGCGGCAGGACTGTTCATCCTGCCATTTTTCCTGTTCTCCGGCACGGCTGGGCAACTGGCGGACAAATTCGACAAAGCGTGGCTCGCGCGATGGGTGAAGGCGCTCGAAATTTTGATTGTTATGCTTGCGGGCGCAGGTTTCTGGCTGCAAAACCTGTCCATACTTTTGGCGGCGCTCTTCCTGCTTGGTTTGCAATCGACTTTGTTTGGGCCATTGAAATACGCCATCCTGCCACAGCATCTTCGTGCCGATGAACTGGTGGGGGGCAACGCGCTGGTAGAAGCCGGAACGTTCATTTCCATCCTGCTCGGCACGCTTACCGGAGGGCTGCTTGCTGGGCAGGAGGGCGGCATTGCGTGGATTGTCGGTATCTGCCTCGTTGTAGCGTCCGGGGGTTTTTTTGCGAGCCGCAAAATTCCGCCCGCATCCGCGCCCGCGCCGGAACTGAAGATTTCTCTCAATCCAGCCAAAGAAACCTTTCATTGCGTCAATCTGGCTCGCCAAGAACGCAGTGTTTTTCAGTCCATCCTCGGGATTTCGTGGTTCTGGGCTTATGGCGCGCTGCTGCTGACCCAGTTTCCCGCCTATGCCAAAGATGTACTGGGGGGAAAAGAAAGCCTCGTCACCGTATTGCTTGCGGTGTTTTCAGTCGGCATTGGCGCGGGGTCGCTTATCTGCGAGAAGCTCACGCGCCGGCGCGGCAAAGCCGTAGAGCCGGGGCTGGTTCCGATTGGGGCGCTGGGCATGACGGTTTTTGGGCTTGATTTGGCGCTGGGTTCGCCCGGCAGCGCCTCCGGCGCGTTGCAGCCGCTTGCTGAAATGGTGCACAGGCCGAGCACTTGGCGCGTTTTTTTCGATTTGCTGATGCTGGGCGGTTTTGGGGGACTTTATTGCGTGCCGCTTTACGCGCTTGTGCAGCAACGCAGCCAAGCGGAATACCGCGCTCGGATTATTGCCGCGAACAATATCCTCAATTCGCTTTTCATGGTTTTGGTCGCCATTGGCGCGGCGGTGTTTCTGGGGAAAGGATTTGGCATCCCGACGCTTTTCCTGTGCGTGGCCGTGCTGCATGGCGCGGTGACAATATACATATTCAGCGTCGTACCGGAATTTCTTATCCGCGCCCTTGTGTGGCTGGGCTGGAGGCGGGAATGACCCTCCTTCCCGCCCATCATCCGAGAGGCTGTCGCTTTCGGACGGGGGCGGGACGGGTGTTTGAGACGATTGCGCCATCACGGAATGAAGATGCGGATTAGCGATAGCGGCGGTAATTCCTGCCGTTGTACCTCTGTCTTTCGTATCTGCGCACATCATGGCGCGGCGCGTACCTGTGGCGCACGACATGGCGCTGAGGAGCAACGTAACGGGTTTCTTGATAGATGACGGGGCGGGGCGCTGTGGCAGCGACGATGGCCGCTGGCAGCAGCAGGGGCGCGAGCAGAATATCGCGGATGGTGTCTCTGTCAGAGCGAGCCAGCGCGGGGGTGCTGAAGCATGAGCCAGCAATGAGCAGGGTGGCCAGCACGGCGACTGAAGTATTGCGAGATTGTGATTTCATGATGCGCTCCCTTGTTATGCCGCTTGTGCCATTTGGCGGAAAGCGGCGGCTTTGAAGATGGCTCAACGATACCCATCCGCGCCCGCGCAATCTTGTCTAGCCCGTAACAGTTTGTAAGCGTTTGTTCAGCCGCCTCGCTCAGCCAAGACGATAAGCAGGATTTCCCGCTGGTCTTCGTGGGATAATCGCGGCTTCTGCGTTTTCCGGCTCTACTTCTTTTTCATGTCCGTACTGCTTCCTGATTTTTCTGAGGCTCGCCTCGTCGTCGCGGGCGATGTGATGTTTGACCGCTATTGGCATGGTGCGACTACGCGCATTTCACCCGAAGCGCCCGTGCCAATCGTCAAGGTGGAGAATGATGAATATCGCGCAGGCGGCGCGGGCAACGTGGCGCTCAACGCGGCTTCCTTGGGCGCTTCGGTCAGTCTTGTCGGGCTGGTCGGGCAGGACGAGGCGGCGCAGCTCCTAGCCCAAAAACTCACCGCTGGCGGCGTGCAATGTTGTTTGGTCAATGTGCCGGAACGCCCGACAATCACCAAGCTGCGGGTCATCAGCCGCCACCAGCAGCTTATCCGGCTTGATTTTGAAACCGATTTTTCCAACGTCAAAGCACCGGGCATCGAAAGCGGCTTCACTGCCTTGCTCGATGGCGCGGGCGCGGTTGTGTTTTCCGACTACGGCAAAGGCACGCTCGCCCAGATTAGTTCGCTGATTGCTGCCGCACGGGAACGCGGGCTGATGGTGGTGGTTGACCCCAAAGGGACAAATTTTTGGCGCTACCGCAATGCCTCGGTCATCACCCCGAACATGGGCGAGTTTGAAGCGGTCGTGGGCGCTTGCCCAGATGAAGCGACCGTGCGCGAACGCGGCGAAGCCCTGCGCGAGCATCTGTCGCTGGAAGCCTTGCTCATCACGCGCTCGGAGCGCGGCATGACGCTGCTGCAAAAAGGCGAGCCGCCGCTCAATCTTCCTTCCCACGCCCGCGATGTGTTCGATGTAACTGGCGCGGGCGATACGGTAGTGGCGACTCTCGGCGTTTGCTTGGCGGGGGGGCTTGACTTGCCCCAGGCCACCCGTTTTGCCAATGCCGCCGCCGGAATCGCGGTTGGCAAGCTCGGAACCGTTGCTGTAAGCCGCGCCGAACTGGATATGGTTCTCTCGCTTCCCGCTCTCGACTGAAAGGAGATTCCCATGATGATCGTCACCGGCGGAGCCGGTTTCATCGGCAGCAACATCGTGCAGGGATTGAACGCACGGGGCATCAGCGACATTCTGGTGGTCGATGACCTTTCCGATGGCCGCAAATGCCTGAACCTCTCCGATGCCAATATCCGCGACTATCTCGACAAAGATGATTTCCTGGCTCACGTAGAAAAAGGGGAGGGCTTCGGCAAGGTCGAGGCGGTGTTCCATGAAGGCGCTTGTTCCACCACGACGGAGTGGGACGGACGCTTCATGATGAAGGTGAACTTTGAATACACCAAGGTGATGCTTGCCTGGTGCGTGGCGCGGAAAATACCGTTCATCTACGCTTCTTCGGCAGCGGTCTACGGCATGGGACCGACCTTCCGCGAAGCGCGGGAGCATGAGCATCCGCTCAATGTGTACGCCTATTCAAAATTTTTGTTTGACTGCCATCTGCGTGAGCGCATGGGCGGCATCTCCAGCCAAGTCGTCGGTCTGCGCTATTTCAATGTCTACGGCTCCCGCGAGCAGCACAAGGGGTCGATGGCGAGCGTGGCATTCCATATAGACGCGCAGTTGCAGAACAGCGGGCGCTTGCGTCTCTTTGAAGGTTCGGACGGCTACGGCCCAGGCGAGCAGCAGCGCGATTTCGTCCATGTCGACGATGTGGTGGCCGTCAACCTGTGGCTGCTCGACAACCCGCATGTTTCCGGCATTTTCAACGTTGGCACGGGCAGGGCGCAGAGCTTCAACGATGTTGCGCGGGCGGCAATTGATTGGTACCGGCGCAAGCGTGATGACCACAGCTTTGGCGGCATCGACTACATCCCTTTCCCCGACCATCTCCGGGGGCGCTATCAGAGCTTTACCGAAGCTGATCTTTCTGCTTTGCGGGCAGCGGGATTTGACCATCCTTTCATGGATGTCGCCACGGGCGTGGCACGTTACTTCGACTGGCTGCACCGCGATTGAAGCCTGAAAAGATGCGCAAAATTCTGGTCGTGGGGCCGTCATGGGTAGGCGACATGGTGATGGCGCAGAGCCTTTTCATGCACCTCAAGTCCGATGGCGATTGCGAAATCGACGTGCTCGCTCCGGGTTGGTCATTGCCGATTCTTGAGCGGATGCCGGAAGTGCGGCGCGGCGTCGTGATGCCAATCGGGCATGGACGGCTGGGGCTTTTCACGCGCAGGCGCTTGGGCAAAGAACTCGCCCAAGAGAGCTATGGCCAAGCCATCGTGCTGCCCGGTTCGCTCAAATCGGCGCTCGTTCCGTTTTTTGCGGGCATCCCGCAGCGCACTGGCTTTCGTGGGGAAATGCGCTACGGGCTGATAAACGACATGCGCCTGCTTGACCGCGCCAAGCTGCCGATGACCGTGCAGCGTTTCGTCGCGCTTGGGCAGCCGCCCGACGCCGCGCCAGTCTCTCCGCCAAGGCCGCAACTGTGCGCGGATTCCGCTAATCAGGCGGCGCTGTGGGAACGCTTCAAACTCGACCCTGAGCGTCCGGCCATCGCCTTCATGCCGGGCGCGGAATATGGTCCGGCAAAGCAGTGGCCGCCCACGCATTACGCCAAACTGGCGCACCTGCTCGCGGCGCGCGGGTTTCAGATATGGGTGCTTGGCTCGGAAAAGGATTGCGCGGTGGCGCGTCCGATTGCCAACGGCAATCCCAGCGTAATTGACCTGACCGGACGCACCAGCCTCGGCGACGCGGTTGACCTGATCGCGCTCGCCCGCGCCGCAGTCTGCAACGATTCTGGCCTCATGCACGTTGCTGCCGCGCTTGATGTGCCGCTCGTCGCCATCTTTGGCTCTTCCAGCCCGGAACACACGCCTCCGCTTGCCAGCCGCGTTGTCATCGAAACCTTGCGGCTCAACTGCGCGCCCTGTTTCGAACGCCACTGCCCGCTTGGGCACACCCGCTGCCTAACCGGAATCTCCCCTGAAAAAGTGCTCGCGGGGCTGGAATCCTTCGGCGACGCGCCACTTTCCTCCTGACTTTTCTGACAATGCGGATACTGTTGGTCAAAACCTCTTCATTAGGCGACGTTGTCCACACCTTGCCTGCCGTCACCGACGCGGCGCGGGCGTTGCCCCATGTCCGTTTCGATTGGGTCGTGGAAGAAGCCTTTGCCGAAATTCCCGCTTGGCATCCAGCGGTAGAGCGGGTGATTCCAGTGGCTTTGCGCCGCTGGCGACACCATCCCTTTGCCCGCGAGACGCGCTCGGAATGGAAAGCCTTCCGTGCCAACCTCAATGCGGTTTCTTACGATTTCGTGCTCGACGCGCAAGGGCTGATAAAAAGCGCATGGCTCGCGGGCAAGGCGCATGCTCCCGTGCATGGGCTGGATTTCCGCTCAGCGCGTGAGCCGCTGGCAAGCCTCGCTTACGCCCGCCGCCATTTTGTGCCTAAAGAGCGACATGCCGTGCGCCGCACACGCGAGCTTTTTGCTGCCGCAATCGGCTATCCGCTACCGGAAAGCGCCCAATGGGAAGGCGACGGCGCGGGCTTGGCCGATGCCGATGCCTATGGGCTGGATCGTGCGCGGATGCTGTCTGGCGAAACGGAAAATACCGACACGCCCCATGAGGCTCCCCGGCTTGTCTTGCTGCACGGAACAACCTGGCCGACGAAACATTGGCCGGAAAGCCACTGGCGCGGGCTTGCCCGCCTTGCCGCCGAGGCGGGCTGGAATGTTCGGTTGCCTTGGGGTTCCGTAACGGAACATGAGCGCGCCCAACGCATCGCAAAAAATCTGGGCGGTGTACATGTGCTGCCACAGCTTCCGCTTGCGGGACTGGCGGGCGAACTGGCTACCGCAACCGCCTGCGTGGCGGTTGACACTGGCCTCGGGCATCTCGCCGCCGCGCTGGATGTTCCCACCTTGTCGCTTTTCGGTTCGACAAGCCCCGGCCTGACCGGCGCTTGGGGGCATCGCCAGCGCCGCCTTGCCACGGATTTCCCCTGTGCGCCCTGTCTGCGAAAAACCTGCCTGCTCCGCTCCTCCGCCTCCGGCGCTTCCGCGCCGTCAAGCGGCGGCGACGCGCCTTGTTTTACGCGGCTCGCGCCTGAAAGGGTGTGGGAGATAGTGAAGGGAATGCGCTGACGGCTAGCTGAACGAGCCCTAGATAATCGGCGGGGAAATTGCTTGATAAGCGGGAAGGGCAGGGATGATTCGGGAAGAACCGGAACGGGGCAATGAAAAAGGATTTCACATTATGAAATGTGC
>JAITVD010000048.1 GCA_031285965.1 Azoarcus sp. | reverse complement strand
CCGTACAGGAGGCTCTGGACGTATTCGTCGGCGTAATCCACCTTGGCGTGGCTTGCCCCGCCATGCAGGATGAAGCGCCCCAGAATCTGCCGTCCCTCCAGCCACAGGCCAAGCTCATCGCGGTACGGCTTTCCGGCGTACCAGCGTTTGCGGAACATAGGCTGCAAGCTGGCTTCCCCGCTCGCCCATAGGGTGCGCGGCCCAAGAGCCGCGCTTCATGCCGCGCACTTTTTTGCCCGTGCCGCCGATCCTGACCTTGACATTGTTGGCGGTAATAGCCGTCGTGGCCTGCCAGACGCACCCCGGCTCAAGCATCTCGGCGATCTGCTCCTCGGTGTTCATGAAGATGCCGACCATGCGCTTGCGCCCGGCATCGTCGTCCAAGGACAGGGCATGGAGGCCAAGGGCGGGAACGTGAGGTGCGACGGGCAGCATCAATACAGACGCGCCTTCGTGAGCGGCACTTCAAGCCTGTCTTGAAGTAACTTTAATTGGCATTTAATCGGTGGAAAACTACCGGGCGGACTCCGGATTTCTACCATTTTTCTGCGAAAAAACTACCCAAAAAAACCCAAATCCATCCGGAAATCAAGATTCTTGCAAAAAACCGTTCTTCCCTGTGGCCGTGCGGGCTCCAGCCCGGTTTTGAACCCCCGAATCCGTCCAGTTTCTACTATTCTCCTACTAGAAGCATCGCCCCCCCCCAAGGCATGTTGCTTATGGTCGCCAAACAGTTGTGTCAGTTTTTTTTACACCGTCCGCCAACATAAAAAATAACACTCTATTTTTCAACACGTTAAAAACTGGCACAGTCATTGCTAGATAGAGCATCGTACATGGGTCACTATTTTTTGCGCCACCAAAGGAGTTCCATCATGCGCAAGCTGCTTTCTGTTGCACTGCTAACCGCCTTTTCCGCCCCTGTTCTGGCAGGAGGTGGGGGTCTCACTGCCCCAGGCATGCAAGCCCTCTCCCAAACCAAGGGCTGGCAAAATGTCAAGAAAGACTATGAGAACGGCACGGTAACGGCACCGGCAAAGGCTGGCTCGCTGACTATCAAGCAGCCCACTCTAAATTCGGCCAGCCTCAATACGAAGGGGCAGTACGTCGTTCCCGAGAATGCCCAGACCATTGAGTTCATGTTCCATACAGGCGATGCGGATTTCAACTCCTGCCTGTCCGTGGGTCTTTACGATAACGATCCCAGCACCGTGCTCAATATCAAAGACAACGTCGGCTGGCAGGTGCTTGCCGACAACACCAAAATGGTGCAGACGGGTCAATGGATTTCGTTCACCCAGAATTTCGAGGCCGGCGACGATCTCGTTTTACGTCTTTGGAATAAAGACAAGCATGGCAACTATGGCCACGAAATCTTTTTCAACGGCGCTGAAAGCTCGGCGGTTGGATCAGCCAGCCAGTACAGCAAAGACAAGATGAACCATGCTGTGATCGCCGAGAATGTGGCAACGGCCTCCTACGTTGAGGGCGGCTACAGGTACGATTACACGTACTCGGTCGTGGGCTTTGAAGACATGTACTGCTGCCCCGACAATGACTGGGACGACGTGGTTTTCACGATCCGCACCGGCACGGTCACTGCCGTTCCCGAACCCGAAACCTATGCCATGCTGCTGGCGGGTCTCGGCATGATCGGCACTATCGTGCGCCGTCGCCGCAACAAGTAATCGCGGCAACAGCAAGGCACAACACAAAGGGGGCGAAAGCCCCCTTTTTTATTGCCCGTGCTAATCAGGCAACGCAATTGGCGCTAACAATGCCGTGCTAATTCATGCCACAGCGCCTCATTCTGCTTGCCAGCGCCGCGATGACGTGGCTAGAATCTGGGCATATGGCTACAAACATCACCTTCGATACGCTTAAATACGTAGAGACCCTTGAGGCTGCCGGGATACCGCGCAATCAGGCCAAAGCCCAGGCAGAGGCTCAGGCGGCATCGCTGTACGAAGTGCTTGAAATAAGTAGGCATGATGTCGCTACGAAAGGCGATATTGCTGTATTGAAAAGTGACATTGCCATGATGCGGCAGGAAATAGTACAGCTTGAGCAGCGTATGACCATCAAACTGGGAACAATGCTCACCATCGCCGTCGGCGCGGTCGTTGCCCTCACCAAACTCCTTTAGGCTTTCGTAACTTTGCGCTCCTGTATTTTGCATCTGTCGGCATACCCGGTTTTTAATGGTATGTCACGATAGCGCATGACACGTCAAGCCATAAAACCCCGCTGTTACGGGGCTTTTTGCGATTTTGATACCTTATGAAACGCCCTGATACGGCTGATTCTGCTCAGACGTTGAACAGGAAATTCATAACGTCGCCGTCTTTCACCACGTAGTCTTTTCCTTCGGCGCGCATTTTTCCGGCGTCTTTCGCGCCCGCTTCGCCTTTGTGCTGGATGAAATCCTCGAAGGCGATGGTTTGGGCGCGGATAAAGCCGCGCTCGAAATCGGTGTGGATGACCCCAGCGGCTCGCGGGGCGGTGTCGCCGACGTGGATGGTCCACGCACGCACTTCTTTTACCCCGGCGGTGAAATAGGTTTGCAGGCCAAGGAGCCTGTATCCCGCATGAATGACGCGATCCAGCCCCGGTTCGGCCAGCCCCATGTCGTCGAGAAACGCGGTTTTGTCCTCGTCATCGAGGTCGGCAATTTCGGCTTCGAGCGCCGCGCAAACGGGAACGACAACCGCTTTTTCCTGCGCGGCGTAATCCTCGACGGCTTTCAGCAGCGGGTTGTCGTGGAAACCGTGTTCGGCGACGTTGGCAACATACATCGTCGGTTTCATCGTCAGCAGGAAAAACGGTTTCAGCAGTTCCTTTTCTTCATCGTAGAGATCGGCGGCACGGGCGGGACGGCCTTCGTTCAGCACGGCCTGCACTTTTTTGAGCACATCGAACAAGCGTCTGGCTTCCTTGTCGCCCCCGGAACGCGCTGCTTTTTCGACTTTGACGACCTGTTTGTCGATGCTGGCGAGATCCGCCAGCGCCAGTTCGGTATGGATAGTCTCAATGTCGGAGACAGGATCGACCTTGCCGGACACGTGCACGACGTTCTCATCCTGAAAGCAGCGCACGACATGCGCAATTGCGTCCGTTTCGCGGATGTTGGCGAGAAACTGGTTGCCCAGCCCCTCCCCTTTCGACGCGCCGGAAACCAATCCGGCAATATCGACGAATTCGACGATGGCATGTTGGATTTTCTGCGGGCGGACGATTTCGGCGAGCTGCTGGAGGCGCGGGTCGGGCACTTCGACGATGCCCACATTCGGCTCGATGGTGCAGAACGGGTAATTGGCCGCCTCAATGCCCGCTTTGGTGAGGGCGTTGAAAAGCGTGGATTTTCCAACGTTGGGCAGACCAACGATGCCGCATTTGAGGCTCATGGCGGGAGTTCCTTGTCGGCAGCGGAAGCGGGGGCTTCCGGGGGCGATGCCGGTTTTTGGGATTTTGGGGGTTTCGGTCGGGTATTCAGGCGTTGGCTGGCTTTTTCCCAGTCGCCGCCGGAGAGCAGCGGCCAAACAGCCAATGCGCGGTCGATAGCTTCAAAAATGGCGGCTCGCTCTTCCTGCCTCGGAGGCTTGAGGACGTAGTTGACGACTTCGCCGCGCTCGCCGGGATGCCCGATGCCGATGCGCAAGCGCCAATAGTCCGGGACGCTGAGGTGGGCGGTCGCGTCCTTGAGGCCGTTATGCCCGCCGCTGCCGCCGCCAAACTTGAGACGCGCCTGCCCGGGGGGCAGGTCAAGCTCATCGTGGATGACGAGAATTTCATTCGGAAGGATGCGATAGAAGCGGGCGAACGCGCCAATGGCCTGACCGGAGCAGTTCATGAAGGTCTGCGGCATGAGCAGCCATTGACCCGCCTCACGAAGATGAGCAACGAATCCGTGAAAACGGGATTCAAACGAGAAACGCGCACCCAAATCATGAGCCAGCCCTTCACAAAACCAAAACCCGGCGTTGTGCCGGGTTTTGGCATATTCCGCGCCGGGATTGCCGAGGCCAACAATGAGCCGGGGGGCTGGAGCCGCCTTCGTCATCGCGCTTGCTTGCCCCGGCAACGCAGCCATCAGGCCGGTTCGGAGCCTTCCTGCTGCTCCGCAGCGGCTTCAGCGTCAGAGTCGATGCGGCTCTGCTGCGCGCTGACGACCACGGGGTCGGTGTCGGTGTGGTGCGCAAGCTCAACGCCTTGGGGCAGCGTCAGGTGCGAAACGTGCAAAGACTGGCCGTCCTCAAGGTTGGCAAGGTCGACGACGATGAACTCCGGCAGATGCTTGGGCAAGCATTTGACATCAAGCTCGGTCATGACATGGGCGATGAGGCAACCGCCCAGCTTGACCGCCGGACTGGTTTCGCCGTTGACGAAGTGCAGCGGAACTTTGATGTGGATGGCATGTTCAGCGTCAATGCGCTGAAAGTCGATGTGCAACGCCTGCTGCTTGTACGGATGCCATTGGGTATCGCGCAGAACCACGGTTTCCTTTGCGCCATCGACCTCCGCCGTCAGAAGCGTGGAATGGAAGGCTTCTTTCTTGAGCAAATGGAAAAGGTCGTTATGGCTCATAACGATGGAGGTGGCTTCTTTGCCGCCCCCATAGATGATGCCCGGCAGTTGCCCTGCGCGACGCAGGCGGCGGCTCGCACTCGATCCCTGCTGTTCGCGGCGGGTGGCCTTGAAGGTAATAGACATGTTTTACAGCTCCTGAAAAAACCCCGCCCGCGACCAGACAGGGATGAAAAAAATCTTCTATCCCTCTGAAAAGAGGGAGGAAACGGATTCTTCGTTGCTAATCCTGAGCATCGTGTCAGCAAGAATCGTCGCAACCGAAACTTGGCGAATCAGCGGACAGGCAAGCGCGTCCTCGCGCAGCGGAATGGTGTCCGTCACCACGAGGCCGTCGAGCGAAGAAGCGCCGATGCGCTCAACCGCGCTGCCGGACAGCACCGCGTGGGTGCAGTAGGCGAATACTTGGCTCGCGCCGTGTTCTTTGAGCGCATCCGACGCTTTGCAGAGCGTCCCGGCGGTGTCGACGATGTCGTCCATGATGACGCAGCAGCGGTTCTCGACCTCGCCAATGATATTCATGACTTCGGACACATTGGCCTTGGGGCGGCGTTTGTCGATGATTGCCATATCGCATTCCAGCCGCTTGGCAAACGCGCGCGCGCGCACCACGCCCCCGACATCGGGCGAAACGACCAGCAGGTTGTCGTATTTTTTTTGCCCGAGGTCGGCTAGCAGCGTCGGGGAAGCGTAAACATTGTCGACCGGAATATTGAAAAACCCCTGTATCTGGTCGGCGTGCAAATCCATCGTCAGCACACGGTCGACGCCGACGGCCTCAAGCATGTTGGCGACGAGCCTCGAAGTAATTGGAACCCGCGCCCCGCGTGGGCGGCGGTCCTGACGCGCATAGCCAAAATAGGGAATAGCGGCGGTGATGCGACGAGCCGAGGCGCGTCTGAGGGCATCGACCATCACCAAAAGTTCCATCAGGTTTTCGTTGGTGGGCGAGCACGTCGGTTGCAGGATGAATACATCCTCGCCGCGCACGTTCTCGTGCAATTCAACCTGCGCTTCGCCGTCAGAGAAGCGGCTGACCGTCACCGCGCCCAGCGAAATGCCCAGCCGACGGGCAACATCGGCGGCAAGTTTTGGGTTGGCGTTGCCGGTAAAGACCATCAGGCTGCCGGAAGGCATGGTGACTCCAGAGGCGGCCTATAAAAACAACCGCGCCGTCAAAGTGACACGGGCAGACCTTGGAGGTCTGCCCGCCATAAAACTGGGCTGGGGAGGAAGGATTCGAACCCTCGAATGCCGGAATCAAAATCCGGTGCCTTGACCAGCTTGGCGACTCCCCATCAAAAACCGTTCACGCCACCAGAGCCAGCATCGGATGCCGCGCCAGACTTGGCGCTTGCCATGCCCGCCAAGGAGCCGGACATTGGCGGACGATGCCCGCCGCGAGTTCGGCTGAGCCGACCGAGGCGAAAATACATGCGCCCGAACCCGTCATCCGCGCCGGGGCAAACTGCCCAAGCCAAAGAAGCGCCTCCATGATTTCCGGGAAGAGCTTGCAGGCAACTGGCTGCAAATCATTCTTGCTATGGCAAAACGTGAAGTCGGCAACTTTAATCTGGGGCGTGTTTCGCGTCAAGTCTGGCGAAGAGAAAATCCGTGCGGTCGGCACGCTGATACCGGGCGAGAGCACGACGTAGCAAGCGGGAGGCACGTCGACCGGTTGCAGAATTTCGCCGATGCCTTCCGCGAAGGCATCGCGCCCAAAGAGGAAGAAAGGCACGTCCGCGCCCAGCCCGACGCCAATCTCGCGCAGTCGATCCAATCCGAGCCGAGTGTCCCAAAGATGATTGAGCGCCATCAAGGTGGTGGCGGCATCCGAACTGCCCCCCCCTAGCCCGCCGCCCATCGGCAAGCGTTTGTGCAAGGCAATATCCGCGCCAAGCGGGCAACGGGCGGCCTGCTGCAAAGCGCGGGCCGCCCGCACGCAGAGATCGGTTTCTTCCGGCACATTGCCAACGGCGCTCACCCTACGGATTATGCCGTCGTCACGCACAGAAAAATCGAGCGTATCGCCCCAATCGAGCAGCCGGAAAACGCTTTGCAGCAAGTGATAGCCATCGCTGCACCGTCCAGTGACATGCAGAAAAAGATTGAGCTTGCCCGGCGCCGGACAACCTTCGAGCCGTCTATCCGAGCCAAAAGCCGGAGGTTTCATCCGGGAAGGAAAGCTCACGGCGATTCCATTTCCCAGCGGTCGACGACCAAGCGCAGGCGGAATTCCCCACGGGAAATATCGACGAGGCGCGGCATGGCCTCGGGGGTTTCGTCCCGGTAGCCGAGGTAGTCGACAATCCAGCCCTTGTCGATGAGCCGCGCCGGACGACCTTGCGCGTCGAAGGTTCGCACTTCAGCGCCATCAGGTGGCGCGGCCTGTACCCACGCGACAAGCCGTTCGGGCGGCAAACCCGCCTCGGACGCGCCGGGAAGCAATATCAGGATGAGGTCAACAACTTGCGGGGCGGATTGGCGCTCACCGCTGGCAAGCACCACTTCCGCGCCGTCCGGGCCGGAGTCAATCTGCGCGGCAACTTGCCCGAACGGGCCGGAAATTGTCCAGCGATCCGCGTCAGGGCGATGCGCCCAATCCAGACGACCCGAAGCCGTTTCCTTGCCATCGCTGGCAGAAAGGCGACCCGACATCGAAAAAGCGTCGAACGCCTGACGCGGCACGGCATCGGCAGGCGGAGCTGGCGGATTGAGCGCACAGGCGCTCGTGAAAGCAGCGGCGGCAAGGATGGCCGCACGAGTGCGCAAAACCCGTTCGACGCAGACGGCGAGGCCAAAGCGGGCAGCCATCAACGTTTCTTCCTCGGAGCTTTCTTAGGCTTCTTTGCGGGCGCGGGATACAGGCGATGAACCGTCTCTTTCAGGACGGCATTGTCGGGATGCGCCGCTCTCGCGCTGTCGAGAATGCGGCGAGCCTCGTCCTGTCGGTTCAGAAGCCAGAGCACTTCACCGAGATGCGCGGCAATTTCGGGGTCGGCGCGGAGGGTATGCGCCTGTTCAAGATATTCGAGCGCCCCGGCAAGGTCGCCGCGCTTGAAGCGCACCCAGCCCATGCTGTCAATGATGTACGGGTCTTTGGGAAGAATCTCCAAGGCGCGGGCAACCAGCTTTTCGGCCTCATCCAGACGAACCCCCTGATCGGCCAAGGTGTAACCAAGCGCGTTATGGGCATGGGCATGTTCGGGCGCAAGCGCGATGAGCTTGCGCAGCCGCCCTTCCATGACTTCATGCAGCCCAACGCGCTCCGCTAGCATGGCAGAATCATAGAGCAGGTCGTTGTCATCGGGATTCTTCCGAAGCGCCTTATCGACGAGGTCGAACGCTTGTCTGGGTCGCCCCGCGTCCACAAGTATCTGGGATTCCGCCTGTAGGTAACGCCGTCCGATTTCGGGATTCGGCGCGTCGTGCAGGAGCTTGCGAGCCTGTTCAAGACGCCCCTCTTTCGCAAGGCTCTGGGCGCTGCGGATACGCGCTTCAGGGGTCAGCCCGCCGGGGCTGACGGCATCGAACCATTTACGCGCCGCCGCGTGCTCGCCCCGGTCAGCGGCAAATTTTCCGAGATGCAGCCGGATGAGATCGGCTTGCGGATGGCCTGCGGCCAGCAGCTTCTTAAGAATCGGCTCGGCAGTCGCTATATCGCCAAGTTCGGCGGAAAGCATGGCGATGGTATAGAGCAGGTCGCGGTCATCAGGCGCGGCGGCAAGCAAGGCGCTAAATTCGTTGCGCGCATCGGCAAACCTGTTGGCGGAAATCAGGCTGCGCGCATAGGCTATCCGAAGGTCACGGTTGCCCGGATCGCGGGCAAGCGCCGCCTCAAGCATCGCGTTGGCCTGATCTGCCGCGCCAGATTCGGTCAGGATGTGGGTTTTGAGCATCAGCGCGGGCAGCCAGTCGGGGCGCAGTTCAAGGGCGCGGTCGAGCGCGCCCGTCGCTTCCATCAGCCGCCTGGCAATCAGAGCGGCTTCGGCGCGGGCAAAATGAGCTTCGGGATACGTGAGGTAAGGTTCGGTCACGCGGTAGACGAGATTACGCGCCACATCCTTGTTCTCAGCCCTTAAAAGAGCGCGGTTCAGCCCAAGCAGGTTGGCGGCAAGCCGTTCGGGATTTTGGGCAAGCGTCTGCGCCAACGCTTCCCGAACCTTATCAACGGCAGGGCTGAGCCCGCGCTCGACATAATCCAGAAATTGGCGGGCTTCTTTTGAATGAGGAGCCACCTCGACCCACAGCCGCGCAGATTCGGCAATGAGCGGGGCTTCTTTTGAGCGGGAAGCGATGTACGCGGCGCGATGGGCGATGCGCGGGTCGCGTGTTTTGCGGGCAATAGCGATATAGGCTTGCGCCGATTCCTGAAACTGGCCGCGTGAGGCGGCAATTTCGGCAATCAGGAAATCCTGGAGCGTTTCCGCGCTGAGTTCCTGCGCGGGAAATTCGCCGGGGTCTTCGATGACAGGCTCATCCGCCGCGTCAGCGTCGGGCAGGCTGATTTCGCCATCTGCGTCCTCCTCCTCGCCGTCCGCGTCGTCCATGTCCGAGCCAAACTCAAGCAAGTCTCCCGGCTCCTGCGCGGATACGGGCGCGGCTATCGGGAAAAATGCCAAAACAATTCCCAAAAAAATGATGAGGCGAGCGAGCGGAAGATTCATGGCAGACAATCCGGCAATGTGGCGCTTGTGTAAAAGTCTAGCGCATTATGGCAGCCATTTCGGCGAGGTGATGACAAGTCACGGAAGAATGGAATCTGTTACGGTATCATCGGCTCCCGATGGGCGGATTCCGCTCCGCTCCGGCTAAAACACAAACCCGCATAAAACAGACTGCATAACAGACTGCATATAAGAGAAGCGCAATCCGTGCATATTCATGCAATAGCATTAAATTGTTCCAGGCGCTAGACTAGTCTTATATGTTTGTTGCTACACTAGATCGCCCAAGAAGAACTGGGTAACGGACGAACCAACATGACTCTGGCCGAACAGTTTTCAGCTTACAGCCGTTGGCGCAAAGAAACGATTGACACCGTGCTGAAATTGCGCAATTGGCTGAATATCAACGATGTCAGCGACGCTCAGGCCGACCAGCGCCTGCGTTACCTGATCGAGCGCCTGCATGCCGACAAACTGACGGTCGCGTTCGTCGCCGAGTTCTCACGCGGCAAATCCGAACTCATCAACGCGATTTTTTTCGCTGAGCACGGGGGACGCATCCTGCCCTCCAGCACCGGGCGCACGACGATGTGTCCCACAGAACTGCAATGGACACCCAATGCCACACCGGAACTGCGCTTGCTGCCCATCGAAACGCGCGCGCGCACGGAACCGGTCAGCGAACTGAAGCTGCTGCCGGAATACTGGACGGTGGAACCGCTCGACGCCGCCTCGCCCGCCAACCTTCAAGCAACGCTGGCGCGGGTCAGCGAAGTGTGCAGAATGTCGGAAGACGGCGCGCAGGAACTTGGCTTCAAGATTGACCCGAACGGCGAAACAGGGCTGAAACCCGGCGCGGACGGCTTGGTTGAAGTGCCGAAATGGCGTCACGCCGTCATCGAATTCCCGCACCCGCTGCTCGAACAAGGGCTGGTGGTGCTCGACACGCCGGGGCTGAACGCGATTGGAGCGGAGCCAGAACTGACGCTTTCGCTGCTGCCGAACGCCCATGCCGTGCTGTTCATCCTTGCCGCCGACACGGGCGTCACCTTGAGCGACATGACGGTATGGCGCGATTTCGTCAGCACCGGCGCGCGGGAAAAAGGCCGCTTGGCGGTGCTCAACAAAATCGACGGCCTCTGGGACGGTCTGCGCGATGAGGCCAGCATCAACAGCGAAATCGAACGGCAGATAAAGTCCGTCAGCGAAACGCTCGAAATCAGCCCTAGCCTGGTTTTTCCGGTTTCAGCGCAAAAAGGGCTGGTCGCCCGCGTCAACCACGACAAGGAACTGCTCGGAAAAAGCCGCCTGCTCGCCCTTGAGCACACGCTCTCGGAAGACCTGCTGCCCTCCAAGCAGGAAATCGTCCGCGACAACACGCTCGGGGAAACCCGCGACCTCATCCACCAAGCCGAAGTGCTGCTCCAAGCGCGGCTCGCCGGGGTAAAAGGACAGCTTCAAGAACTGGACAGCCTGCACGGCAAGAACCGGGGCGTCGTCGAGTACATGATGTACAAGATTCGCGTCGAAAAAGACGAATTTGAGCAAGGACTTAAAAAGTATTACGCCGTGCGCTCGGTCTTTACCGGACTTTCCAACCAGCTTCTTTCGCATCTGGGCATAGACACCCTGCGCACCGAAACCCGCAAAACCCGCGACACCATGCTTGAATCGCGCTTTTCGTTCGGGCTGCGCGAAGCGATGAAGGATTACTTCCAGCGCCTGCGCGCCCATATCGTCAAGGCAGAAACGGACATCTCCGAGATTTACCGGATGCTTGATGTCATGTACAAGCGTTTCAGCGTCGAGCACGGGCTAAAGCTGACCCCGCCGGAAAAATTCTCGGTGCAGCGATGCGAGGCGGAACTGAACCATCTGGAAAGCGTCTGCCAGCGCCACCTCGGCAACCCCCTGATGCTGGTGACGACCGAAAAGCACGTCCTGATGAAAAAGTTTTTCGAGACAGCAGCGGTTCAGGTGCGCCGCATTTTTGAGGTCGTCAACCGCGACGTTGAACAATGGCTGCGGGCGGTCATGGCACCGCTCGAAATCCAGGTGCGCGAATACCAGCTACAACTGAAGCGCCGCCTGGAAAGCGTCCGGCGCGTCCATCAGGCCACCGACACCCTTGAAAACCGGGTCGGAGAACTGAAACAGAGCGAGCAATCTACCGAGGCGCTCATCGGAGAACTTGCGGAGTTGCAGAGCAACATCCGTCGGGCGCTGGATTCCTCCGCTACAGTTGAAGAAAGCGACTCGCGACTCGCCGTCGTGGCCTAGTACCAAGATAGTCCCGCCCCAAGCAGCGAGCCGAAGCTCAGGCCGCAGACACCGGGCGCGGGCGGCAGATTTTGCTTGATCTCGTTTTCCCTTTTCTTCATCGCTGCCATTTGCGTCGGCATAATACGAATCGTCGCAATTTTTGCGTTTCCATGCACCAAGGAAATACGCCTCTCTGGCAAGGATGCTTTTTGCAGTCATACGCTTTATGTTAACAAGTTCGTCAGGATAAAAACGCTCATTCCCTGCCGCCCTCACTTTCCCCACGAACGGCCTCCCGCATGATGACTCAGGAAGAAAACATCCACGCCGACGAAAACGTGGGCATGCACCCTGACGAACTTCAGCAGCACCTATACAGGGTTCAACTGATACTGTCTCAATCGCGGGTGGCTGAAGATGCCCCCGGCGCGGACGGCGCGGTTTCCGAAATGCCCGCCATCGTCCTGCCTACGCCGGAGCACGCCGCCGAACTGAGAGCGCAGCTTGACACGCTGCACCCGGCGGACATCGCCTACATCCTCGAAGCCCTTCCGCTCGAAGAGCGGCGCTGCGTCTGGAATTTCGTCAAGGCAGACCGCGACGGCGACATCCTGCTCGAAGTCTCCGACGCCGTCCGCGAATCCCTGATCGAAATCATGGCACCGCACGAGCTGAAAGCGGCTGCCGAAACGCTGGACGCGGACGAGCTTGCCGACCTCGCGCCCGACCTGCCCCCGGAAATCATCGAGGACGTTTTCAAGTCGCTCTCCAGCAACGAGCGCGAGCAATTACGCGCCGCCATGTCCTACGACGAAGGCTCGGTCGGCGCGTTGATGGATTTCGACCTCGTGACCGTGCGCGAGGACGTGAGCCTTGAAGTCGTCCTGCGCTACCTGCGCCGCTTCGATGAACTGCCCGACCACACCGACAAACTTTTCGTCATCGACCGCGATGAGCATCTGGTCGGCATCCTCACGCTGGAGATGCTGCTCATCAGCGACCCCGACAGGGAAGTCTCGGAAGTGATGCGGCGCGAGCCGAAAGTCAGTTTTTCGCCTAATGACGACGCTGGCGACGCGGTGCAGGCGTTCGAGCGTTACGACCTCGTTTCCGCGCCAGTGGTCGACCGCGCCAATAAGCTCATCGGGCGGCTGACCGTTGCCGACGTGGTGGATTTCATCCGCGAAGAATCGGACGCGGAAATCCTCAACCAAGCCGGCTTGCGCGAAGAAGAAGACGTTTTCGCCCCGGTCTGGGATTCGGTCAAAAACCGCTGGTCATGGCTGGCCATCAATCTGGTGACGGCCTTCATCGCTTCGCGCGTCATCGGCGCTTTTGAAGGCTCAATCGAAAAACTCGTGGCCCTGGCCGCGCTGATGCCCATCGTCGCGGGCATCGGCGGCAACTCGGGCAACCAGACCATCACCATGATCGTGCGCGCCATCGCCGTCGGGCAAATCGAACAAAGCGCGCTGAAACGCCTGATGAAGAAAGAGCTTGCCGTTGCCCTTTTCAACGGGCTTGTCTGGGGCGGGCTGCTGGGCGTGCTGGCTTGGTGGCTTTACGGCAGCGCCCCGCTCGGGCTGGTCATGACCGCCGCCATGACGCTCAACCTGCTGCTTGCCGCCTGCGCGGGCGTCCTGATTCCGATGCTGCGGCAGCACCTTGGCACAGACCCCGCCATCGGCGGCTCCGTCATGATTACCGCGCTCACCGATTCGGGGGGCTTCTTCATCTTCCTTGGGCTGGCAACGCTCTTCCTCATGTAAAAACGCAATGAAAATCCCGCTTTCCACGCTCGTTCTAGCCGCCGCCCTCCTCGCCGCGCCGCTTCCCGTGTGCGCGGCAAACGAAGCTGCCGCCGAAGAAACGCGCCTCCGGGACATGGAGGCGGAAATCGCGCGGCGCAAACAGGCTTATCTCCAGCAAAAACAGCTACGCCGCAAACAGGTGGCCGGAACCGTGGCGGAGCCGCGATTTGAAAAATATCTGGCGAAATTCCGCCGCAAAATTGCGTGCAGCGCGGAACGCCATTACCCCGAAATCGCTCGCGGAAAAACTTACGGGGAGATGATTGTCACGGTGTCCATCCTTGCCGACGGCTCATTTGAAAAAGCCCATGTCGACCAAGGCTCCGGCCACAAGACGCTTGACGAAGGCGCTATCGACATCGCCCGCCGCGCCGCGCCCTTTGACCCCTTCCCGCCCGAAATCCGCCGCGACACCGACGCGCTGGACATCACGCGCACATGGACGTTTACGCATACGGAAGAAGCCCCGGCAGCCGGAGCAATTGACCCGTGCACATAAATTTTCTGCCCGCGCAATCCCTATCAGCGACAGGCGGTGTCGCCCGTTTGCCAGAGAGGGGCTAGACTTCCCGCCTGTCACACTTCCTATATCAAACGCCATGAACGCCACACGCATCCTCGAAGAACTCACCGCCAAAATCGACGAAATCGGCGAACGCCTTTCCGGGCTTGCCGCAGACCACCCCGCCCGTGGCCTCGAAAAAAACGTCAAGTCCGCCCTCGCCTACGCCAGCAGCAAACTCGACCTCGTTCCCCGCGAAGAGTTTGAAATACAGCGCGAACTGCTACTCAAGGCGCTTGAAAGGCTGGCGCAACTGGAAGCCCGCGTGGAAGCAATGCAAGCGGGCGCACAGCCTTCCTCAGAATGACATATCGCTTGCATCAATAATTTGTCATAATCCATCCGGTTTTTTGGATGGAGCTTTGAATGACGTTCGCGCTTGTCCGCACCCGTGCGCTCAATGGCTTGGCCGCGCCCGAAGTAACGGTTGAAACCCACCTCGCCAATGGCATGCCGTCTTTCACCCTCGTCGGGCTGCCCGACGCGGAAGTGCGCGAAGCGCGTGACCGCGTTCGTGCCGCCCTGCTGATTTCCCGGTTTGAATTTCCGCAGCGGCGCATCACCGTCAATCTTGCGCCAGCAGATTTGCCCAAAGAAGGCGGGAGATTCGATTTGCCTATCGCGCTGGGCATTCTGGCGGCATCAAAGCAGATTCCGGCGCGGGCGCTCGAAAGCTATGAATTTTGCGGGGAACTCTCGCTCGATGGCAGTTTGCGCGGCATCCGTGGCGCAATGGCCGCCGCGCTGGCGGCACGTCGGGCAGGAAAGGCGCTTTTCCTGCCACGCGCCAACGCTGACGAAGCCGCCCTTGCCCCCGGCGTAACGATATTGCCAGCGGATTCATTGCTGGCCATCTGCGCCCATCTCGCCGGACAAACCGCCATTGCGCCCCACTGCGCCCCCGACACGGCAGATGCCGCCGCAATGCAAAACGGCACGCCCGACCTCATCGACGTGCGCGGGCAGTTTTTGGCGCGTCGCGCTCTGGAAGTGGCCGCCGCCGGGGCGCATTCGCTGCTGTTCTACGGCCCGCCGGGGACGGGCAAATCCATGCTGGCCAGACGCTTGCCGGGGCTGCTGCCCCCGCTCGACGAGGACGAGGCGCTGGAAAGCGCAGCGGTATTCTCAATTGTCGGCGGCTTCGACGCTAAACGCTGGCGCGTGCGCCCTTTCCGCGCCCCGCACCACTCGGCCTCGGCGGCGGCGCTGATTGGCGGCGGAAGCATCCCGACACCGGGCGAAATCTCGCTGGCGCACCACGGTGTCCTCTTTCTGGACGAACTGCCCGAATTCGACCGCCGGGTGCTCGAATCCATGCGCGAACCTCTGGAGGCTGGCACGGTCTGCGTGTCGCGCTCGCGGCAACGAGCCGAATTTCCGGCGAAATTCCAGCTTGTCGCGGCGATGAACCCCTGCCCCTGCGGCTACATCGGGCATCCGGCGCGACCATGCACCTGCACGCCCACCCGGATTGCCAGCTACCGCGCGAAAATTTCCGGCCCGATCCTCGACCGCATCGACCTCACCATCGAAGTGCCGCCCGTTTCCTATTCCGACCTGTCCGGCCACCCCGCTGGCGAATCCAGCGCCACCGTTCGGGATAGGGTCATTCGGGCGCGAGAGCGCCAAATATCCCGCCAAGGCGTTCCCAACGCACGGCTTGAAGCGGGACGGGTCGAAGCCCTCTGCGCCCCGGACGCGGCAGGCGCGGCGCTCGCCGAAGCGGCAATGCGCCAACTCAACCTTTCAGCCCGCGCCTACCACCGCGTGCTTCGCGTCGCCCGCACGCTGGCAGACCTGAGCGGCGACAAGCGCCCCAGCGCGAAACACATGGCCGAAGCCATCCAATACCGAAGGGGGCCGGGAAGCGCGAAATGAAGCCTCACTCCATCCCCAAGCTGGCAAGGTATTCCTCATACGTGCCGCGATAATCGCTGATTTTGCCGTCCAGCCCGATTTCAATAATGCGCGTGGCGAGCGAACTGACGAATTCCCGGTCGTGGGAGACGAAAATCAGCGTGCCGCTGTATTTCTCCAGCGCCGTGTTCAGCGCCTCGATGGATTCCATGTCCAGATGGTTGGTCGGCTCGTCCATCAGCAGCACATTAGGGCGCGAGAGCATCAGCTTGCCAAACAGCATCCGTCCCTGCTCGCCCCCCGAGATGACCCGCACCGGCTTTTTCACCTCGTCGCCAGAAAACAGCAGCCGCCCCAACGTGCCGCGAATGAGCGTTTCGACTTCCTCGCCCGCAGAACCGGCTCCGACACGCGCATAGCCTGAAATCCAGTCCGCCAAGCTCACGTCTTGCTCAAATTCCGCCGCGTGGTCTTGCGCGAAATAGCCGGGTTTTGCTTTTTCCGCCCATTTCACGCTGCCGTGCTGCGGAGGCAGCCCGCCCATCGCCTCGCCCGCCAGCAGCTTGATGAGCGTGCTTTTGCCAACGCCGTTTTCCCCGATGATTGCAACCTTTTCGCCCGCTTCGATGGCGATTGAAAAACGGTCGATGACCGAGCGTTCCATCGCCGGATACGCAAAACTGAGCTTCTCGACCTCGCAGGCCAAGCGATGGAGCTTGTCCTTGTCGTCAAAGTCAAAACGAATCCACGGGTACTGGCGCGAGGAGGGCTTCACATCCTCGGGCTTCAGCTTCTCGATGAGCTTGAGGCGGCTTGTGGCCTGCCGGGCTTTCGACTTGTTGGCGGAGAAGCGGCGCACGAATTCCTGCAAGCCCGCGATTTTCTCTTTCGCCCGCGTGTTGGCCGCCGACTGGCGCTGACGCGCCAGCGTGGAGGCTTCCATGTAATCGTCGTAATTGCCCGGATAGACCGTGACCGTTCCGTAATCGAGGTCGGCCATGTGCGTGCAGACCTGATTCAGGAAATGCCGGTCGTGGGAAATGATGACCATCGTGGAATCGCGCTCGTTCAGCACGTTTTCCAGCCAGCGAATCGTATTGATGTCCAGATTGTTCGTCGGCTCGTCCAGCAGCAGAATATCCGGGTTGGCGAACAACGCCTGGCACAGCAGCACCCGCAGCTTCCAGCCCGGCGCGACATTGCGCATCGGCCCGTCATGCAAGGCTGTCTCGATTCCCGCGCCATGCAGCAATTCCCCCGCCCGCGCCTCGGCGGTATAGCCGTCGTACTCCCCAAATCGGGCTTCCAGTTCGGAAGCATGGAGATAATCTTCTTCCGTCGCGTCCGGGTTCGCGTAAATCGCGTCCTTCTCCGAGCGGCATGCCCACATTTGCTCATGCCCCATCATCACCACATCCAGCACCCGCCTGTCTTCGTAAGCGAATTGGTCTTGCCGCAGATACGCCATGCGCTCCATTGGTTCCTTGCTCACGTTGCCCGCGCTCGATTCCTGGATGCCGCAGAGGATTTTCATGAACGTCGACTTGCCCGCCCCGTTCGCCCCGATGAGGCCATAGCGGTTACCTTCGCCGAATTTGACGGAAACGTTCTCGAACAGAGGCTTTGCCCCGAACTGCATGGTGATATTGGCGGCGACGAGCACTGGATGACCTGCTAAATGAATGAAGAAAAGCGGCGGATTATAATGCCTAGCCGCCCGGTTTCCGCCTTTGCGCCGGGCATCCCGCGCAGCAATTCCCTATGAGGAGAAAAATGGACAAAACTATCTTCATTACCGGGGCAACCTCTGGTTTCGGACGCGCCGCCGCCCGACGTTTTGCCGCCGCAGGCTGGGCGCTGGCGCTCACCGGACGCCGCACCGAACGCTTGCAAGCCTTGCGGGAAGAACTTGCCCCGCTCGTTCCGGTACATATCGCCACGCTCGACGTGCGCGACGCCGAAGCCGTCAAATCCGTCGTGGAAAACCTGCCCGAAGCGTTCCGCGACCTGCACGTCCTGCTCAATAACGCCGGACTGGCTCTTGCGCCGCATCCGGCGCAGGACGTGGCGCTGGAGGACTGGCACACCATGATCGACACCAACGTCACCGGGCTGGTCAACGTCACCCACGCCCTGCTGCCCGCGCTAATCGCCACCGGGCGCGGCGCGAGCATCATCAACATTGGCTCGGTCGCCGGAGAGTGGCCTTACCCCGTCGGCCACGTCTACGGCGCAACCAAGGCTTTCGTCCGGCAGTTCAGCTACAACCTTCGCTGCGACCTAGTCGGCACGGGCGTGCGCGTCACCGACATCGCCCCCGGCATGGCTGAAACCGAATTCACGCTCGTGCGCACGAAAGGCAACCAAGCCGCCTCGGATCGCCTTTATCGCGGTGCCGAGCCGCTGACCGCGGAAGACATCGCCGAACAAATTTTCTATGTCGCCACCCTGCCCGCGCACATCAACATCAACCGCCTCGAAGTCATGCCCACAAGACAAGTTTGGTCAGGGTTCGCGGTGGATAGGGATGAAAACTGAGGGAACGCTCCATTTGATTTTCGGCGGGCGGCTAAGACATTGGCGGGGCGCGGCGCTAGAATGCGCCGTTCCCCGTTGGCGCTATGCGCCCTCCGGCGGACATTCCCTGTTCCAAAATCTAGCCATCGCTTGAGGCTCCTATGCCCGCCCTGTCCCCTGCCGCCACGCCCGCGCTGAAAGCCGAAATCCTTGCCGAAGCCCTGCCCTACATTCGCACATTCTCTGGCAAAACCTTTGTCATCAAATACGGCGGCAACGCGATGACCGACCCGCACCTCAAAGACTGTTTTGCCCGCGATGTCGTCTTGCTCAAGCTCGTCGGCCTCAACCCGGTGGTGGTGCACGGCGGCGGCCCCCAAATCGAGAACCTGCTTGCGCGGGTTGGCAAAAAGGGGGAATTCGTGCAAGGGATGCGCGTGACCGACGCGGAGACGATGGAAGTTGTCGAAATGGTGCTTGGCGGGCAGGTCAACAAGGAAATCGTCAACCTCATCAACCAGAGCGGCGGCAAAGCCATCGGACTCACTGGCAAGGACGCGAATTTCATCCGCGCCCGCAAACTGCTCATCCAAAAAAAAGACGCTCCGCTCGGCGACGTGATTGACATCGGGCAGGTCGGCGAAGTCACCCAAATCGACCCCAGCCCGATTGCGCTGCTTGACCAAGGCGATTTTATTCCGGTCATCGCGCCAATCGGCGTGGGCGAATTGGGCGAAACGTACAACATCAACGCCGACGTTGTGGCGGGCAAGCTCGCCGAAGTGCTCAAAGCCGAAAAGCTGGTGCTCCTCACCAACACCCCCGGCGTGCTCGACAAGGCGGGCAATCTTCTTACGGGCATCACGCCCGCGCAGGTCGACGACATGGTGTCCGACGGAACGCTCTCCGGCGGCATGCTGCCCAAAATCTCTTCCGCCATCGATGCCGCCCGCAACGGCGTGAAATCGGTGCACATCATCGACGGGCGGGTAGAGCACTGCCTGTTGCTGGAAATCCTCACCGACCACGGGGTCGGAACGATGATTAAGGGGCACTGAGGGGGCGGGTTCCGGCAATGTCCGCATCACGCGCCCGCAGGCTATGAAATGGCCTCGGTTTCAAGCGGTTTGCCCTCTTTGTTATAGGTTGTCGTAAACACCAAGTCAGAGAGCCACTTTTTGAACGCCGAGTTATCCTGAAATTGCTTAAACAATTCCATATTGTCCGCCATGACCGCAAAAATGAATTCCCGCACCGCCCGGTCGCATTCCGCTCTGGCTTCCTGTTTGTCGGAGTTTCGCATGGCGTTCTGATATTTTTTGTCTTTGGAAACCATTGCGGGAATCAAGGCAATTTGGCGGCGGATATTGTCAGCGTCTTTCCACTCAATATTGCCGAAAAGGTCATTAAATGTGGAAAGTATGCTGGATAGCAAATCGAGTTCCGCTTCTGGCTTGCCGCCAACGCCGCCCGTCGGCACGGGTTTAAGCTCCGCGTCGGCATCATCAAGCTGTATCGCCATTTGCGCCCGCGCCTCGGCGCGGTAGCTGTCGAGGTCAATGGCTTCGAGAATACCGGCGGATAAATCTTCCTCTTTTGGCGAGGGAAGTTTTGGTAAAAGAAGGTTCATAAAGATAGATAGCTTTTCCCATTCGGGATTGCCATAGGGCAATATCGCGCCCAAAAAGCCATACGTGCGCACAAAGCCTTTCGCCGCTGATTTGAACACTATTTGCGCGTCCTCATCGAGTTTCATATATAAATCCGCGCAAATATCGAGTATTGGGTCGAGTTTGTCCCGCTCCGCGTCGCCAAGATATAACTCGACAAATCTATTGACATGATGGTCTGTGTAGACCTGATGCGCTTTCATGACGGCGATAAAATCATAAAGTTTATTCGGGTCGGTTTCTCCCGAAAGAATCGTTGTGCGGTAATACCGCGAAAACGCTTCCTGTATGTCGTCGGGGCTATTCATGAAATCCAGCACAAAAGTATCCACTTTTTGCGGATGCGCCCGATTCAGGCGCGAGAGCGTTTGCACAGCCTTAATGTCGGAAAGTATCTTATCCACATACATCGTGTGCAATAGCGGCTCATCGTAGCCCGTTTGGAATTTGTCCGCGACAATCAAAAAGCGGTACGGCTCGGTTTTGAATGTCTTTTCAATCGCATTGCTCGGAAAGCCGTTGATGGAGGATTCCGTAACCGTTTTGCCATCATATTCCTTTTCGCCGCTGAACGCAATAATCGCCTTATAGGGGCTTTTGCGGGCTTCAAGGCAAGAGAGGATAGCGTAATAATAGTCAATAGCTCTTTCAATGCCCGCCGTCACCACCATTGCGCGGGCTTTGCCGCCTATTTTGCCTTTTGCGATGACTTGTTCGTGGAAATGCTCCACCATCATCTCGGCCTTTTTTGATATGGGGTAGCTATCGCTCCCCACAAATTTGCGGAGCTTCTTCTGCGCCCGCTTTTTATCGAACTGCGGGTCGTCCGAGAGTGTCTTTATCAGGCGGTAATAGCTTTGCACGGGCGTATAGAAGCGCAGCACATCCAGAATAAAGCCCTCCTGGATCGCCTGTTTCATGGAATAGTTGTGGAAGGGAACGTGTTTTGTTTCGCCGTCCGACTGCGGTTCGGATGTACCAAACATTTCCAAGGTTTTATTTTTTGGTGTGGCGGTAAAGGCGAAATAGCTGGCGTTTTTCAGCATTTTGCGCCCTTCCATAAGCATATTGATTTTGTCCTCAATATCCGCATCGGGGTCATATTCGCCGCCCAGTGCCAAATTCATTCGTGCCGACATGCTCCCGCTTTGGCTGCTGTGCGCTTCGTCCATAATGATGGCGAATTTTCGGTTTTTATGCTCCGTGCCGATTTCATCCAGAATAAGCGGAAATTTGTGAACCGTGGAAATGATAATCTTCTTTCCCGCCTGAATCGCGGCGCGCAGGTCGCCAGAGCGTTCCGCCCACGCCACAGTATTGGATAGCTGCATGAATTGCTTAATCGTGTTTCGGATTTGTTTATCAAGATTGATGCGGTCGGTGACGACTACCACGGAATCCACCACGTTTTCGCCGTTTTTTTCAAGCCCGACAAGCTGATGGGCGAGCCACGCAATGGAATTAGATTTGCCGCTTCCGGCGCTATGCTGGATAAGGTAGCGTCGCCCAACGCCATTTGCTCGCACATCGGCAAGCAATGCTTTAACTACGGCAAGCTGGTGATAGCGGGGGAATATCTGACTCGTGCTGACCTTGCCCGTGTCGCTGTTCTTTTCTTCAACCACTTGGGCATAGTTTTCGATGATGCCCGCCAATTCCGTTTTGGTGAGAATTTCTTTCCACAAATAATCGGTCTTGATTCCGTTCGGGTTTGGCGGGTTGCCCGCGCCGTCGTTATAACCTTTGTCAAAAGGCAAAAACCATGACGTTTTTCCGGTAAGTTTTGTGCAGAATTTTATCCGTGAATCGTCGAGCGCGAAATGCACCATGCACCGCTTGAAATGGAATAGCAATTCTTTCGGCTCGCGGTCTTTTTGATATTGATATACCGCGTCGTCCACGTTCTGTTTGGTGAGTTGGTTTTTGATTTCGCACGTTATTACGGGCAAGCCGTTGATAAACAGGCAGAGGTCGAGCGCCAGTTTTGTACTGTCGTTTGAGTACATCAATTGGCGGGTCACGCTGAAAATGTTTTGTTCAAACTGTTCTTTGGCTTTTGGGTTTTTCTCCGAAGGTGTCATGTAAAACATGATGAGTTTGGCGGGGTACTTCTCCATGCCGTTACGAAGCACGTCAATGATGCCGCGCTTCGTTATTTCTCCCCGCAAGCGGTCGAGGAACTGTATGCGCTTTATATCGCTCCCGTGTACGTTCAGCTTCTCCATCTGGTCGGGCTGCGTTGTTTCGAGGAAACGGAAAAGGCGTACCTCGTCCACGGCGTACTCGCGGTTATAGTCGCCGCTTACGCCCTGCTCGTAGCCGTTTTGCTCCACGAGCCAATCAGCGATTAGGGTTTCAAACCCTGATTCTTGCGTGTTGGTTGACATGTCTTATTCCTCCATTTCCTCGGTTTCCGCTTCGATGCCCTCTGCGCTTTCGGCAGCGGCGGTTTCTTCTACAACTTCATACTTCGGCACAACCACACCTCGCACATCGAGTTTGCCTGTGACGACATCGGAGATTAGGCGGGTGCGGTATTCGGTGAGTAACATATCAAGTTTTTTTACGTCATCCCTGTATTTCAGATACAAGTGTACTGATCGTACAATTTCCTTTTGAATTGAAAACTCTGGCACAGGTACATACTCGTTTAATAGTTCATTAAAATTGAGAGGCTTATTTCGCCCAGCCGCACCATGAGAGCAATCATTTAGGAGCATATCACCATTTTTTGATTGAAAAAATGCCCAGAGATACTCCGTTTTACAAATATCATCAACCCCTCTTACTGCATAGTATCTATGCGAAGCGATACAACCTTTTTCCTTTTCTGTTGTAATTGCAACAGCACCCTCCCACGCAAATTGCCCACTAAATAACAAAGTGTTTGGTTTGACCTCAAAAAAGTCAGAATCACCTAAATCTATACCTTGCAAAATTTCCTTATGAAAAACCCCTCGACCTCGATTGAGTACACCCACAGGTGAATAAACTGAGTCAGTTTTACGTACAATCCAATTACAAATAATCTTTACCATATGTTTTAGTCGTTTCTTTTCTTGATAGTGCGATACTGCTTCGTTGGTCAATACATCTATTTGCTCCTTCAACAACCCAATCTGCCGCCGTTTGGCGTTAATCAGCTTGTTAATCAGCGACACTTTCCAGTCGAGGTAGCGCACAATCTGGTCTTGTTCGTTGCGGGGGGGAATGGGAAAATTCAATCCAGCGAATACCTCAAAGCGAAAATCCGAAGAACGCTCACGAATACCACGATAGAGTGATTGGATAAATCCTGTTCGTGCCATTTCTCGCAGTAAATAAGCATAGTAATAGCTGTTCAAATCCATTTTCGGAGTGCAAACGCTATACACTGGTGTACTTTTGCCGTCTGAATCTGAAACACCAATAGAACCCGCAAAGGCATCCATGATGTGAATAACAAGGTCGCCTTTTCGCACGCCCTGATAACCACTCCATTGAGTGGATTCAGTAAATCCCGTAGTACGCCGATTTTTCCTCAAAGTCACTGTGCCATCACGAAAACAAGTAACAACATCATCTTCTTGCCGAACAGGGCGATTTTGCTTTGAAAACATATTTTTGGCACGAAGCGATACCCAATGTTCAGGTATTGTGCCAATCCACGGCATATTCATTCCCCGCCCCTTCTTTCCGCGCATCGAAAAGCGCCTTGAACTGTTGCAAAATCTGCAACAGTTGCCGTTTGCCTTGATTCGTCATTATCAGTTTGAACCAATAAGAATTTCTTATGTGTTGTTGTCGCATTCCCAGCTAGTTTGCTCATTCTACGCCACCTTTTTTCGTGGCAGCGGTGTCTTTCATTTTCAACATAGTCTTTACCGTCGGCGGCAGTTACCGAGAATTCCTCGATAACTGAAGCAATATCCAATTCGCCCTCTTTGTTAATATTTTTAAGGTGATAACTAATATTATCGCTTGAAGTATCGAACAATTCTCCCATTGTCTTTTGTGAAAGCCAGATAGTGCCGTCCTGCACACGCACCTCAACACCGTCGCCGCCTGTCTGGTAGGCAAAAGTCAGGAATTCTGCTGTGCTGTTGCGAAGCCGCAGTTCGTTTGGCGCTTTCTTCTTGTTCGCACTCATATTCTTAGTACCTCATCCAGCAATCCCTCGGTTTCCTTATCTACCATCATTCCTCGCTCCCCTCTTTCCGCGCATCGGCAAGCGCCTTAACCGCTCGGTCAAAATCGCTTTCCAACTGCTTCATTTCGCGGGCGCGATAAATCTCAAACTCATTTTCTGCCTTTTCCACTGCTTGCGCGTGAGATACCTGTCGGCTACCCTCGGTTTGAACTAACAAGAATTTCTTGTGAG
The DNA here is from genome assembly GCA_031285965.1 of Azoarcus sp. Classification (GTDB taxonomy): domain Bacteria; phylum Pseudomonadota; class Gammaproteobacteria; order Burkholderiales; family Rhodocyclaceae; genus WRNU01. The sequence goes on along the minus strand of JAITVD010000048.1, from coordinate 11,638 downwards.
TTGCCTCCGTGGATAATTCCTCATCCTTGAAAATGCCGTCGATGTGCTGACTGACATTTTGTTGCGTCGTGTCGTATATTTCGGCGATTTGTTTCTGCGTAAGCCACAAGTCATCCTCGTCAAATCGCACGGAAACCCTTGTGATGCCGTTTTCATTCTGATACAGGATAACGCCGTTCTCTTTTTTTCCGCTCATTCCCCCAGCACCTCATCCAGCAATCCTTCGGTTTCCTTTTCCAGCGCCCGGATGTCGGCGACGATTTCCGAAAGCTCCCGCAACTGAACCGGCTTATAAAAATGCTTGGTAAAGCTGATTTCATAGCCGATTTGCGTTTTGCTCCTATCTACCCACGCATCGGGAGCATAGGGCAGCACTTCGGCTTTAATAAAAGCGTCGATGCCACCGGGGTAGTCGAGGGGTATTTGCTCCGTGTCGGTCAAATCTTTATCCGGCGTGGGCTTGCCTTTTTTATCCAGCACGGGCTTGCCGTCCGCGCCAAGCATCGGGCGCAGCACGGTGACTTTCCAATAGCCAAAGGCGCTGTTGTCAAAAATTTTGCTGGCTTCATTATCCTCAAAGTCAAAATACAGTTTCATGATTTGCTCGCGCAATTTCGGCGTGAGTTCGCAGTTCTTTTGCCCGAGATTTTTGCGGAGCGGCGATTTGATGTTTGTCGCGTCAATCAATTGAATTTTTCCTTTTCGTCGTATTTCTTTGCGATTGGACAGCACCCATATAAACGTGCCGATGCCCGTGTTGTAAAACATATTATTAGGAAGCGCGATAATGGCTTCCACAAGGTCGCGCTCAATCATGTAGCGGCGGGCGTTGCTTTCGCCCTGTCCCGCGTCGCCCGTGAATAGCGACGAGCCGTTATGCACTTCGGCGATGCGCGAACCCATTTCCGTGGTTTCTTTCATCTTCGACACATTGTTGAGCAAAAACAGCAATTGCCCGTCGCTCACGCGGGGAATCATCGAAAAATCGACATCATTCGCAAACGAAGTCCTGAAACGGGTATCAAGAATGTCTTTTTTGCCGCCGAGTTTTTCGGCTTCGGTTTTCCATGATTTTCCGTAAGGAGGGTTCGAGAGCATGAAATCGAACTGGCGGCTGGGGAAAGCGTCGTCCGACAAGGTGCTGCCGTAGGCGATGTTTTCCGCGCCTTCGCCGTTCAAGAGCATGTCGGCGCGGTTGATGGCGAAGGTTTCGGGGTTGATTTCCTGCCCGAACAGGTGAATGGAAACGCTCTTGCCGTTCTTTTCGGCAAGGCTCAAAAGCCTATCCTGTGACACGGTGAGCATGCCGCCCGTGCCGCTCGCGCCGTCGTAACAGGAATAGGTGGCATCCCTGATTTTGTCGGCAATGGGCTGAAAAATGAGGTCTGCCATTAACTCAATCACGTCGCGGGGCGTGAAGTGCTCGCCCGCTTCCTCGTTGTTTTCCTCGTTGAAGCGGCGTATCAGTTCCTCGAATATCACGCCCATCGCGTGATTATCGAGGGCGGGGAGCCGAATACCGCCTACGTCGTCAAGCACGGGATAGGGACTGAGATTGATGGCGGGCGACACGAATTTTTCTATTACCGCGCCGAGCACATCGGCATCGGTCATGGTGTCTATCTGCACGTTGAACTTGAACTTTTGGAGTATCTCCTGCACGTTGGGCGAAAAGCCCCCCAGATACGCGGCGAAATCCGCTTTGAGGGTCTGCCGCTTGGCGCGGGCGGTGAGGTCTTTCAGGCGAAACTCGGAACTGTTGCAGAAAGCCTGCTTTGCGGCATTACATAAGGCTTCGTTTTGGTTGACGATGCCCGCCGCTTGCAGCTTCTTTTTCATTTCCAGCACATCGTCTTTGGTGTCTTCAAGCACTGCGTCAAGGCGGCGAATCACCGTCATGGGGAGTATCACATCGCGGTATTTGCCGCGTACATAAACGTCGCGGAGGCAGTCGTCGGCGATGCTCCAAATAAAGCTGACGATGGCGTTGTGGGTTTGTGCGTCCATGTTTGGCGTGCCTCTTTCTTCAGATAATTCCAAAACGCCTTATGATGCCAAAAAAAAGCACTTGAGCCAGCTTTAGGGCTGGCTCAAGTGCTTTTTCGTTGGTCGGGGCGGCGGGATTCGACCTCGCGACCCCTTGCACCCCATGCAAGTGCGCTACCAGGCTGCGCTACGCCCCGACTTGGAAAGGCGCGATTGTACAAAAACCAGCGGAAACTTTCCAGAAGTATCTGAAGCGACGCGCCCGAATCAATCAGCTACGCAGCACTTCCAGCGCGGCTTCGACCTCGCCGCGCAATTCCATGAGCAGGCCACGGGCCTGTTCGGCGGCGATGGCGTTTTCCTGGTCTTGGATCGCGGCTTCGCCGAGACGGTTGCGCGCGCCGGAGATTGTGAAGCCTTCGTCATAGAGCAGGTGGCGTATCTTGCGCACCAAGAGCACTTCGTGGTGCTGGTAATAGCGCCGATTGCCGCCGCGCTTGACGGGCTTTAGCTGGGAAAATTCCTGTTCCCAGTAGCGCAGGACATGCGTTTTGACCCCGCACAGCTCGCTGACTTCGCCAATGCTGAAATAACGCTTGGCGGGAATCGGGGGCAAGGCGGAGGCGGAAACGCCCTCAGACGTTTCGGTTGTCATCGCCTGTTCCCTCAACCGCCGACTTCAGCTTTTGGCTGGGATGGAAAGTCACCACGCGCCGGGCGGAAATCGGAATTTCCTCGCCTGTTTTGGGATTGCGCCCCGGACGCTGCGGTTTGTCGCGCAACATGAAGTTGCCGAAACCGGAGAGCTTGACGTTCTCCCCTTGCTCCAAGGTCGTTCTGATGCCCTCAAAAAATGCTTCCACCATGTCCCTGGCTTCGCGTTTGTTCAGCCCAACCTGCTCAAACAGCAGGTCGGCAAGCTCGGCTTTGGTCAAGGTCATGGAATCTCTCCCTTTCAAACGCGCAAACGTCCGCCCACGGTGCGCTCAACATGACGAAGTAACCCGGAGATTGCCTCATCCACTTCGGCATCTTCAAGAGTACGGTGAGTATCTTGCATGGAAATCCTGAATGCAAGGCTCTTGCATCCAGATTCGATGCCTTTGCCTTGATAAATATCGAAAAGCACGATTTCACGCACGCAGGCGGGCGCGGCTTCATGCAGCGCGTTCAGCACCCGTTCTGCGGAAACGTCGGTTGAAACCACCAGCGCGAGGTCGCGCAGCACGGCGGGCATCCGCGAAATTTCGCCGCTGGCGGGGCATTTGGCGAAAAGCGCCGCGTCAAGCTCGATTTCAAACACGATTGGCGCCATGCCCAGTTCAAGGCGCTGCACAAGAACCGGGTGCAATTCGCCAATCATGCCGATGTTTCGCCCTTCCAGAAAAACCGACGCGGCGCGACCGGGGTGCAGCGCCGGAAACGAAACCGGCGCAAACGTCAGCGGATGGGGCGCAAACAGGGCTTCAATATCCCCTTTGAGGTCGAAGAAATCGACCGCCCGCGCAGGTTCCGCCCACTGTTCCGGGAAAGCCGCGCCCGCCGCCAGCGCCGCCAACCGACGGGGCTGATAAAAGCCGCTCACTTCTTCCCCCGCGCCGCCCTGCCCTTGTTCCCTGTGCGCGAAGCAGCGGCCCAGTTCAAAAACCCGCACACGGCTCTGCTGGCGCTTGCGGTTCGTCACCAAGTTGGCAACAAGCCCCGGAATCAGGCTGGAGCGCATCACGTCCATCTGGCTGGCAATCGGGTTAGCGAGCCGGATGGGTGTGTTGTTGCCGCAGAAATCCCGCTCCCACGCGGAATCGACGAAAGCGTAATTCACGACTTCCTGAAAGCCGCGCCCAGCAAGGCAGCGGCGCACGTCCCAATCCGTGCGCGACGACTCGGTGCTGGCGAGCATCCCCAAGCTGCCCTGTGGAACAAGCGCCGGAATGTTGTCGTAGCCATGCAGCCGCGCGATTTCTTCAATAAGGTCTTCTTCGGTTTCGATGTCGAAACGGAAAGCGGGCGGCGTCACCCGCAACTCGACCGCCAAATCGCGCACCGCCAGGTGGGCGCGTTCCAACAAGCTCCGTATGGTCTCGGTATCGAGTTCGATGCCGAGCACCTGACGCGCCCGCGCCGGACGCAGGATAACTTCCTCGCGCAGCGGCAGATGCTCATCCGAACGCGCTTCTTCCACCGCGCCCGCCGCGCCGCCGCAAATGTCGAGAATAAGCTGCGTGGCGCGTTCGATGGCGGGGCGCTGCAACTGGAAATCCACTCCGCGCTCATAGCGGTGCGAGGCATCCGAAGAAAAACCATAGGCGCGGGCGCGGCCCGCGATGGCATCCGGCGCAAAAAAAGCGGATTCCAGAAAGACTTCCGTCGTCTCCAGCGTCACGCCGGATTCCTCGCCGCCCATGATGCCCGCCAGCGCCAAGGCGCGGGTTTCGTCGGCAATCAGCAGTGTGTCGGGCGAGGGCTTTACCTGCTGCTCGTTCAGGAGGCGCAATTCTTCGCCTGGACGCGGCAGCCGGACATGAATCGCGCCGGAAAGCCTGGCGTTGTCGAAAACATGAAGAGGCTGCCCGAGTTCGAGCATGGCGTAGTTGGTGATGTCGACCAGCGCGCTAATCGGACGCAGGCCGGAGCGTTTCAGCCGATCTTTCATCCAGTCGGGCGTTTGCGCCTTGGCATCCACTCCGCTGATGACGCGCCCGCAATAGCGCGGGCATTTTTCGGGCGCGTCGAGCACGACGGCGCGGCAGGCATCGCTTGCCGGGGGAACCAGCGACAGCGGCGCGGGAACGAGCCGCTCGCCCGTCAGCGCCGACACTTCCCGCGCCACGCCGGTCAGGCTCAGGCAGTCGGCGCGGTTGGGCGTGAGCTTGATGACGAAACAGGTATCGTCGAGCGCGAGCCATTCGCGGATGTCCATGCCAACCGGAGCGTCCTCTTGCAGCCCAAACAAGCCGCCGTGGTCTTCGGACAGCCCTAGCTCACGCCCCGAGCAGAGCATCCCGAACGATTCGACGCCGCGCAGCTTTGCGGCCTTGATAGCGAAATTGCCGGGCAACACCGCGCCGACTTTCGCGCACGGCACTTTCATGCCCGCTGCGGCGTTGGGCGCTCCGCAGACAATCTGCAACGGCTCGGCCTCGCCCACGTCGACTTTGCAGAGCTTCAGCTTGTCGGCATTCGGATGTTTTTCGGCCTCGATGATGCGGGCGACCACCACGCCGCTGAAGGGCGGCGCAACCGGATGGGCTTCTTCGACTTCAAGACCCGCCATTGTCATCAGATGACCAAGCGCCTCAGCGCCGAGCGGCGGATTGACGAAAGTACGCAGCCAGTTTTCGGAAAATTGCATGTTCGCCTACCTGTTACCTGAATTGGCTCAAGAAACGCAAATCGCCTTCAAAGAAAAGGCGCAGGTCATTAACGCCATAGCGCAGCATGGTGAGCCGGTCGGGGCCAAACCCAAACGCGAACCCCGTGTAACGCTCGGGGTCGATGTTGCCAGAGCGCAAAACATTAGGATGCACCATGCCGCAGCCAGCCACTTCCAGCCAGCGCCCGTCGAGCGCCCCGCCTTTGAACGCAACGTCGATTTCCGCCGAAGGTTCGGTAAATGGGAAAAAAGACGGGCGGAAACGCACCTTCAAACTTTCTGTTTCAAAGAACTTGCGCAGGAAATCCGCCACCACGCCTTTCAGGTCGGCAAAGCTCACCCGCTCGCCAATCCACAGCCCTTCGACCTGATGGAACATCGGCGAATGGGTGGCATCGGAATCGACCCGATAGACGCGCCCCGGCGCAATCACCCGCAAATCCGGCATCGGGTCTTGCCCGCGATAACGCTCGACGTGCGCGAGCATGGCGCGAACCTGCACCGGGCTGGTGTGGGTGCGCAGCAGCACATCTTCACGGCCTTCGAGATAAAACGTGTCGTGCATCGAACGCGCGGGATGGTTTTCCGGCGTGTTGAGCGCGGTGAAGTTGTGCCAATCTGTTTCGATTTCCGGGCCGTCGACGGCCACGAACCCGATGGACTGGAACAACCGCTCGATGCGCTCCAGCGTGCGGCTGACCGGATGCAGCCCGCCGGACGCCGCGCCGCGCCCCGGCAGGGTCACGTCGAGCGCCTCGGCTTCTAGCTGCGCGGCCAGTTCCGCTTCGCGCAGGGCTTCGCGCCGTCCAGTAAGCGCCGCCTCGATAGAGGCTTTAGCGCGGTTGACTTCCGCGCCCCGCTCGCGTTTTTGTTCGGGAGCCAGCGCGCCGAGCGCCTTCAATTGCTCCGTGACAAGGCCGCTTTTGCCGAGAAACCGCGCTTTGGCTTGTTCCAGCGCCGCCGCGTTGGCGGCTTCGGCAAAAGCCGCCCGCGCATTGGCAACCAGTTGATCGAGATTGTCCATGTTCTGCCCTTGCGGGGAAATCAAGTAAAAAAGGAGGCGCTGCCTCCTTCTTTACTTTGCTGCAAACTACGGGAACCGCATGATTCTACGGAAATTGCGCCGCAGGTATCACCCTGCGATTTGAACCTTGGCCTGTTCGGCGAGCGCGGCAAACGCGGGCTTGTCGAACACCGCCAAATCAGCCAGAACCTTGCGGTCGACTTCGATGGCGGCTTTCTTGAGGCCGCTCATAAAAGTGCTGTATGTCAGGCCCAGTTCGCGGGCTGCGGCATTGATGCGGACAATCCACAGGGCGCGGAACTGGCGCTTGCGCTGCCGACGGTCACGGTAGGCATATTGCCCCGCCTTCATCACCGCTTCTTTGGCAATGCGGTAGACGTTCTTGCGCCGACCACGATACCCCTTGGCCTGATCGAGAACCTTTTTGTGCCGCGCGCGGGCGGTCACACCACGTTTGACTCTAGGCATGGCGTTCTCCCGTCAGGCAAAAGGCAACATGGCGCGGATCAGCTTCGCGTCGCTGTCATGGACAGCAACCGTGCCGCGCAGATGGCGCTTGTTCTTGGTGGTTTTCTTGGTGAGGATATGGCGCTTGAACGCATGGGAACGCTTGATGCTCCCACCGGCGCGAACTCTGAAACGCTTTTTCGCGCCGCTCTTGGTTTTCATCTTGGGCATTGCAACAACTCCTTTCATTGGATGCCGCCAGGTAGCCCTTTGGGCCTTTTCGTACCTGACGCCACTTGTAACGCTCCTTTCGGAGCCTGCTTTCGCCGCCGCTCAGCGACCCTTACGGCCCGGAGCGACGACCATCACCATCAGACGCCCTTCCATCTTGGGCATCTGTTCGACCTGGCCAATATCGTCCAAGTCAGCCTTAATCCGTTCAAGCTGCCTCATGCCCAAATCCTGGTGCGCCATCTCGCGCCCCCGGAAACGCAGCGTCACCTTGCATTTGTCGCCCTCTTCCAGAAAACGGCGCAGGTTGCGCAGCTTGATTTGGTAATCGTTTTCGTCCGTGCCGGGCCGCAGCTTGATTTCCTTGACCTGCACCTGTTTCTGCTTCAATCGGGCTTCGTGGGCTTTTTTCTGTTCCTGATAGCGGAACTTGCCAAAATCCATCACCTTGCAGACAGGCGGCTGCGCCATCGGTGCAATTTCGACCAGATCCAGCCCAGCCTCATCGGCTGCTTCGAGCGCCGCGCGCAGAGACATGATCCCCAGCGGTTCTCCGTCTTCGCCGACTAAGCGAACTTCCAGCGCGCTGATTTCATCATTTACGCGCTGCTTTTTTTCCTGAGCGATGGTTCAATTCTCCACAAAAGCCAATATCAGACCGCTGCTGCCTTTGTCTCGATTTCGAGAAGCCAGCGTTCGATCAACGAATCAAGGGACATTTGGCCAATATCCTGGCCACCCCGAGCACGCACGGCAACCGTTGCAGTGGCTTTTTCCTTTTCGCCCGCTACGATTTGGTACGGCAGCTTGCACATGCTGTGCTCGCGGATTTTATAGTTGATTTTTTCATTGCGCAAATCGGCTTCTACACGAAACCCCGCGTCGCGCAGCCTCTGCGTGACATTTGCCGCGTAATCGGACTGCCCTTCCGAGATATTCATCACCACCGCTTGCACCGGCGCGAGCCACAGCGGAAACGCACCCGCGTGATGCTCGATCAGGATGCCAATGAAACGCTCCAGCGAACCCAAAATGGCACGGTGGAGCATAACAGGCGTTTTGCGGGCGTTGTCTTCGGCCACGAACTCCGCGCCAAGCCGCCCCGGCAGGTTGAAATCCAGTTGCAGGGTTCCGCACTGCCACACGCGCCCCAAGCTGTCCTTGAGCGAAAACTCAATTTTGGGGCCATAGAACGCGCCTTCCCCCGGCTGCAATTCATAGGCCAGCCCCTGGGCTTCGAGCGAAGCAGACAGCGCCGCTTCGGCGGCATCCCATTGCGCGTCGGTTCCCACCCGCTTGTCGGGGCGGGTCGAGAGCTTGACCAGCACGTCGTTAAAGCCGAAATCGCTGTAGACTTTCTGCAACAGCCGGATGAAATCCGCCGCTTCCGACTGCACCTGCTCCTCGGTGCAGAAGATATGCGCGTCATCCTGAACAAAGTTGCGCACCCGCATGATGCCGTGCAGCGCCCCCGACGGCTCGTTGCGGTGGCAGGAACCGAACTCGGCCATCCGAAGCGGCAAATCGCGGTAGCTTTTCAGCCCTTGGTTGAAAATCTGGATGTGGCAGGGGCAGTTCATCGGCTTGACCGCGTAATCCCGCTTCTCGGACTGCGTCGTAAACATCAGTTCCGAATACATGTCCCAATGCCCGGAACGCTCCCACAGCGCACGGTCGACAATCTGCGGCGTCCTGACTTCCTGATAGCCGTGGCGCTGGATTGTCCGGCGCAGGTATTGCTCGACCTGCTGCCACAGCGTCCAGCCTTTCGCGTGCCAGAACACCATCCCCGGCGCGTCATCCTGAAGATGGAAGAGGTCAAGCTGGCGGCCCAGTTTGCGGTGGTCGCGCTTTTCGGCCTCCTCAATCATCCGCAGCCAAGCGTCGAGGTCTTCCTTTTTCGCCCACGCCGTGCCGTAGACGCGCTGGAGCATCTCGTTGTTCGAGTCGCCGCGCCAGTAAGCCCCGGCAAGCCGCGTGAGCTTGAACGCCTTGAGCTTGCCAGTGAAAGGCACATGCGGCCCCCGGCAAAGATCGACGAAATCGCCCTGCCGATAGAGCGACACATCCTCGCCTTCAGGAATCGAGCCGATGATTTCAGCCTTGTAATGCTCGCCGATGCCCTTGAAGAACGAAATGGCGCGGTCACGCGGCCACACTTCCCGCGCCACAGGCAAGTCGCGGCGGGCAATCTCGCCCATGCGAACCTCGATGGCCGACAGGTCTTCCGGCGTAAATGGGCGCTTATAGGAAAAATCGTAATAAAAGCCGTTTTCGATTACCGGCCCAATCGTGACCTGCGCGTCTGGAAACAGTTCTTTCGCCGCCTGCGCCAGCAAGTGCGCGCACGAATGGCGGAGAATATCCACGCCTTCGGCATCCTTGTCGGTGATGATGGCAAGCCGCGCGTCCGATTCGATGCGATGCGACACATCCACGAGCCGTCCGTCCACCTTTCCTGCCAATGCCGCTTTGGCAAGCCCCGCCCCAATCGAAGAAGCGACCTCGATCACCGTAACAGGCTGGTCGAAGCACCGGATGGAACCATCAGGCAAGGTAATGTTCGGCATGAAAGCAGCCTTCAGAGCAGATTGCCAACGCCCGCCGCGCCATAAACGAAAAAAGTGCGGGCAAACGCACTTTTCGATTTTTCCGCCGCTTCAAGCATTGGTAGGCGCGATTGGACTCGAACCAACGACCCCCACCATGTCAAGGTGGTGCTCTAACCAACTGAGCTACGCGCCTGCTAAAGAGGCGGGATTATAGACGGGAAAACGGCGCTGTCAAGAAACGCGCCGCCCGCGCAAAGCGGCTGCGCGGGCGGCGCTTCTCATCCACTTCATTTGCTGTCTGGAACCGCCCCTCCCGGTTCATCCTCTTTGTTCGCGGCATCGCTGAAATATTCCCTCGTCAGCTTGAACACGACGGGGCTGAGCAGCAACAGGGCGATGAGGTTGGGAATGGCCATCAGCCCGTTGAAAAGGTCGGCAAGGCCCCACACCAGTTCCAGCTTGGCAACGGCGCCGACCGGAACCACGAGCGTGAAGATGATACGGAACGGCAGCGCCGCCTTATGGCCGAAAAGGTAGATGACGCAACGCTCGCCATATACGCACCAGCCCAAAATCGTGGAAAAGGCAAACAGCACGATACCCGTGGTGACAAGCCATGAGCCGATGAAACTGCCGGGCACGGCACTGTTGAACGCTTTGGCCGTCAGCACGCCCGCGCTGCCGTCCGCATTGCTCGGCACAAGCGCCCACTCGCCGGACACGATAATCACCAAGGCGGAAATGGTGCACACGATGATGGTGTCAAGGAAAGGGTCAATCATGCCCAGCAAGCCCTGCTTGACCGGATTTCTGACTGTTGCCGTCGCGTGCGCGATGGGCGCGCTGCCCATGCCGGCTTCGTTCGAGAAAAGCCCGCGCGCCACGCCATAGCGAATCGCCAAAGCAATCGTCGCGCCCGTGAAGCCGCCCGTGGCGGCATGGCCGTTGAAGGCACTTTCAAAAATCAGGGCAAAAGCGCCGGGAACCCGGTCGATATGCACCGCAAGCACAATCAGCCCGCCAATCACGTAAATCAGCGCCATCACCGGAACCAGCGTCCCGGACACCGCGCCGATGCGCTTAACGCCGCCAATCAGCACTAGCGCCGACAAAATCAGCAAAACCACGGCGACGGCTTCGGGCGGCAGGGCAACGCCAAAAACGGTGTTGCTCAAATCGACCACGTTTTTCGCCACGGCATTGGTCTGGGTCAGATTGCCGATGCCAAACGAGGCGACCATCCCGAAAATGGCGAACAGCGCCGCCAGCCATCTCCAGTTTGGCCCCAGCCCGTTCTTGATGTAATACATCGGGCCGCCAACATACTTGCCATCGGGGGTCACTTCGCGGTATTTCACCGCCAGCGTGGCTTCACAGAATTTGGTCGCCATGCCGAAAAGCGCCGTCACCCACATCCAGAACACCGCGCCCGGCCCGCCCATGAGGATGGCGGTCGCCACGCCGACGATGTTGCCCGTGCCGATGGTGGCCGCGAGCGAAGTCATCAGAGCGCGGAACGGCGTCAATTCGCCTTCATGGCCGGGCTTGTGGCGCAGCCCCCGCCACAGGGTCACGAAGGCATGCGGCATCTCCCGCCAAGGCATGAATTTGAGGCCGACGGTGAGCACGATTCCGGTCATAAGCAAAAGGGGAATCAGCACATACGGCCCCCAGACCCAGCCGCCAAGCGTATCGATAATACTGCTTAGATTTTCCAGCACCGCTCACCTCCTCTGGTTTTGTCCATGACTGCTTCCCATATAAAAATCGATACCGCCCGGACACGCCGCAAACGATGAGAACCGAGCACGGCCCGTTTTGAGCCAAAAAAGCCGCTCGATTTTAATGCCAATATCCGTACCTCTACACGATTTGCCCAATTCTCTTGCGGGAAACTCAGCGCCCATGAGTAGGGTAGTGGTAGAAACCGGACGGATTCAGTGGGTCAAAATCGGGCTGGAACCCGTGCGGTTGAAGGGAAATCGGTCTTTTTGCAAAAATCTTGATTTCCGGACGAATTTGGGG
>JAITVD010000019.1 GCA_031285965.1 Azoarcus sp. | reverse complement strand
AACTTCTTCGACAGGATCGACGTGATCGCCGCCGTCAGCGTCGTCTTCCCGTGATCCACGTGACCGATCGTCCCCACATTCACGTGCGGCTTTGTCCGCTCAAACTTCCCCTTGGCCATATCGACACCTCAAACAAAACTAGAAAACACAGGGCAACGCACTGTACGCCGCCACACCTAACGACAAGACAGCCACGATGGTGCCCATGACGTGGATTGAACACGTGGCCTCTCCCTTACCAAGGGAGTGCTCTACCACTGAGCTACATGGGCAACGCAAAACCTGCAACAACATCTGGAGCGGGTGAAGGGAATCGAACCCTCGTCATAAGCTTGGAAGGCTTCTGCTCTACCATTGAGCTACACCCGCCCGCGCATGGCGTCAGCCAATCACCCAAGCTGCCCCACCTGTAACTTTGGTGGAGGGGGAAGGATTCGAACCTTCGAAGGCTGTGCCGCCGGATTTACAGTCCGGACCCGTTGACCGCTTGGGTAACCCCTCCAAACGCTAATCTTGGGATTATAGCAAGGATAAAAGGGCTGTCAAATTGTTTACGTGTTGCCGGCTTCAGGGGATTTTGCCCTCCACAAGCACTCGCCTTTGTTTGCGCCCTCAATCTCCGCCAGCACCACGTCGTGCGCGGCCAGTTCCTCATCTGAAGCAAAGAGGATTTTCAGCGGCGGACGCTCCGCATCCAGCGCGGCATCCAAAGCAGCGTCGGGTTCCGGTTCATCTTCCAGCGCCATCATCAGGCTCTCCTGCCCGCGTGTCATCGCCAGATAGACTTCGGCAAGCAGTTCGGCATCAAGCAAAGCGCCGTGCAGGGTGCGATGGGCATTGCTGACCCCGAAGCGTTCGCACAAGGCATCGAGCGAGGCTTTTTTGCCGGGGTTCTGCTCCCGCGCCAAGGCCAGCGTGTCGATGACATTGCCGCTGTCCAGTTCGCAGATGACAGGACGCTCGGCCAGTTTCATCTCATTGACGAGAAAGCCGAGGTCAAACGGGGCGTTATGGATGATCAGTTGCGCCCCCCGCACGAAATCCTCGAATTCCTGCGCAATCCCGGCAAATACGCGCTTGTCGAGCAGAAAGTCGTTGCTAAGGCCGTGCACGGCCTGCGCTTCGGCGGAAACGGCGCGTTCCGGGTTGATGTAGACGTGGTAGCGCCGCCCGGTGAGGGCGCGGTTGAGCAATTCAACGCAGCCAATTTCGATGACGCGGTCGCCGTTTTTCCAGTCAAGCCCGGTTGTTTCGGTATCAAGGACAACTTGTCTCATCATTGCGGCTTTTCGATGTGTGTTTCAGAACGACCGAGGCGCACGGCCTCAATCCCACGGCGGGCCAGCGCATCGGCCCGCTCATTGCCCGGATGTCCGGCATGGCCTTTGACCCAGTGCCACTCGACACTGTGACACGCGGCGATTTCGTCCAGCGCGCGCCAAAGGTCGGCGTTTTTCACTGGCGTTTTGCCCGAAGTCATCCAGCCCCGCGCTTTCCAGCCGTGTATCCATTCGGAAATGCCTTTCTGCACATACTGGCTGTCGGTATAAACCTTGACTGGCATCCCTTTGTGTTTGATTTGTTCAAGGGCGCGGATGACCGCCAAAATTTCCATGCGGTTATTGGTAGTGGCAAGCTCGCCGCCCCAGATTTCCTTTTCGTGCGAACCGCTTTTCAGAACCGCGCCCCAGCCGCCGGGGCCGGGATTGCCGCTGCACGCGCCATCCGTGTAAATGCTGATTTCTTTCATGTTTTTCCGATTTTCCCGCTGGCTCTGTCCGGCAGGCTGCCGGATTCTCCCAGTTTTCGCGCCACGGCGGAAAGGGCGCGCGCACGGGGCGTTTTTTCGCGCCAGTTCGGCTGGATGCGCCGCACTCCATGCACGCGCTTGATGCCGTGCAGTATCCACGCGGCGCCGCAAACAGGCCAGCAGCGTTGCCCAACCCAGTCGAGCCATTTCCAGCGATTCAGCCAGTCGGAGGATTCCACCGGAGGCGCGTAGCAGCCGAACTGCCCCATCTGCACCTCAAAGCCGAGTACCGTCAGCCAGTCGCGCACCTTGCCTGCGGAAAGGGTACGCCCGCGCCACGGCGATAGTCCGTTCCGGCTACGGCGGCAAGCCCACAGGCTGTACGGGTTGAAGCCGAGAATCACAACGCTGCCTTCGGCCACCAGCACGCGCCCCGCCTCGCGCAGTATTTGATGCGGCGCGGCGGAAAATTCAAGCTCATGGGCAAGCACCACTAAATCAAGGCTCGCCCCCGCGAACGGCAGCGCCGTTTCGTCCCCCCCCACCGCCAGACGGGACGAAATGCTTGCGCCATTTTCGTCATTCCGTGCATTTTGTGCCGCACGGGACGCGCAGACATGCAGCGGTATGCGGCTGGCTCGCAGCAGGTCAACTTCCGCAAGCCCGACCTGAAGCGCGTTGTAACCGAAAATGTTGGCAAGCATGGCATCGAGCCGCGCCTGCTCCCAAGCAAGCAAGTATTCGCCGGGCGGCGTCCGCAGCCACGAAAACGTAGTTGGAGAAAAAACTGTTTCAATATTCACGGCATAAACGGCAATCACATGAAAAAACGGCGCATCCCTCTTATGATAGCGGGAATGCCGCGCCATTCATCTCAATCCAGATACATTCCGTCTCCTGTTTGGCCATGCCAGCCCTCAACGTCACCCCGCTCCCCTTCGCCCACGATAACTATCTCTGGCTGATCGACAATGCCCGTCACGCGGCGCTGGTCGACCCCGGCGAGGCGGCGACCGCGCTCGCCGCGCTGGAAAACGGCTCGCTCGAACCTGCCGCCATCCTGCTGACCCATCACCACCATGACCATACCGGCGGCGTCGAGGAAATCGTCGCCCGCTATCCAAAAATTCCGGTCTACGGCCCGAGCAAGGATGACATCGCCAGCGTCAGCCATCCGGTAGAGAACGGGGACAGGATATGTATCGAGTCGCTGAATTTTGAATTGCAAGTCATTGGCGTGGCGGCCCATACACGCGGCCATGTCGCTTATCTCGGGCACGGAATGCTTTTTTGCGGCGACGCGCTTTTTTCGGCGGGCTGCGGGCGCGTCTTTGAAGGCTCGCCGTCCGACCTCGAACTCGCGCTCGGGCGGCTTGCCCGGCTCAATGACGAAACCAAAGTGTATTGCGCCCATGAATACACGCTCGCCAACCTTGCCTTTGCCCGCGCCGTCGAACCGGAAAACACCGAACGCGACCGCTACGCCGCCCGTTGCGAAGCCCTGCGCGAACAGGGAAAACCGACGCTGCCGAGCACGATAGCCATCGAACGGGCCATCAACCCGTTTTTGCGCACCGACGTGGAAACCGTCATCAAGGCAGTGGCAACCCATTGCGACACCCGCCCCGCCAACATGCTGTCCTGCCTAGCCGCGTTGCGCGCCTGGAAAGACGTATTCAAAGAATAATTCGACCGCTTCCCTATACAGGCCGCCCGCCGCCCACGCCGGGGGCAACCACCCGAATGACGCCCCTTGCCTGTTTGACCTGATTTCGACCGGACTCTTTGGCGCTGTAAAGGGCATTGTCGGCGGCCTTGACGAGCGCGGGAATGCCTTCTTCGCAATCCCTGGGCGGAATGATGCTGGCCACGCCGATGCTGACGGTCACGATCGGCGCAACCGTAGACCAAGCGTGGCCGATGCGCAGCGCGGCAATGCCCGCGCGCATGTCCTCGGCGACCGCCAGCGCCCCTTCAGGATTGGTCTCGGGCAGGACGACAGTAAATTCCTCGCCGCCGTAGCGCGCCACCAGATCACCTTGCCGCCGCGTCCTTTCCTGTAGCGTATGGGACACGACCTTGAGGCATTCATCGCCCATCTGATGCCCGTAATGGTCGTTGAACAGCTTGAAAAGATCCACATCGACCACCAGCAGCGAGAGCGGCTTGCCCGAACGCGAACAGCGCCGCCATTCGCGCAACAGGCTCGCGTCGAATTGCCTGCGGTTCGCAATGCCGGTCAGGCTGTCGAGCGCGGACAGGCGCTGAAGCTGCTCATTGGCTTTCTTGAGCTTGTCCTGCGCCTTGCGCAGCGAATCGCGCATCTGCGCCACCCGTCGCATGGCGCTGATTTTGGCCTTGAGCACGATTTCGGAAACGGGCTTAATCAAATAATCGTCGCCACCGGCATCAATCGCATACTGCAAATCGTTTTCGTCACCGCGAGCCGTCAGAAAAATGATGGGCGTCCACCCATCGCGCTGCTTCTCGTACCGGCGGATGCACCGCGCTACCTCAAAACCGTCGATTCCCGGCATGATGATGTCGAGCAGCACCAGATCTGGCCGATCCTGCACGAACATTTCCAGCCCTTCTTCGCCCGTTTTCGCATGCAAAACCGACAAACCCATATTCGTTAGCCAACGGCATACCACGGTCGCGCTGGTGATGGTGTCTTCAACAATAAGAACTTTCATGGTGGCGGGAATCAGAAACGTTTTGCTATTAGCCTCAGCCAATATCCTAACAAGGGAAACATCGCCTTGCGTTTTTTAACGTCATTTATCAGGCACAAATTTAACGATTCCGCCTGAAACGTCATTGGCATCCACTAAAACCGCCATATTTTTAGCCAATTAGCAATATTTATTTCCATACGGAATTTCCAGGGCAAAGAAAACGGCTCCGGCATCAAAGCGCAATCAAACTTTTGCTAAATGGCAGCGCACGATATGCCCGTGCCCCAGTTCCCGCGCAGCGGGAAACGCCGTGCGGCAAGCGTCCGCCGCCAACGCGCAGCGCGGATGGAAATGGCAGCCCGTCGGCGGAGACAGCGGCGAAGGCGGTTCCGCCGCCACGACGGCCATACTTGGGCAAGCGCCCGTTTCGGCATCAATGCGAGGCACGGCGGCCAGAAGCATCCGGGTATAGGGATGGACAGGCGTTTCCAGCACCCGCGCCGCTGAACCCTGCTCGACGATGCGCCCAAGATACATCACAGCCACTTCATCGGCCATATAGCGCACGACCGCCAAATTATGGGTAATGAAGAGGTAGGCCAGCCCCCGCTCCCGCTGCAATTCGCACATCAGGTTGAGCAATTGCGCCTGCACGGACACATCGAGCGCACTCGTTGGCTCATCGCAGACGACGACGCGGGGGGAAACCGCCAGCGCGCGGGCAATGGCGAGGCGCTGCCGCTGCCCGCCGGAGAACTCGTGCGGGTAGCGCCAGCGCATTTGCGCCGACAAGCCGACCCGTTCGAGGAGTTCATCCACGACACGCTGCCGTACCGAAGCCGTGCCGCCAACGCCCAAGCTCACCATGCCTTCTTCGAGAATGTCGCCAATGCTGAGCCGTGGGTTGAGCGACGCGAACGGGTCTTGAAACACCATCTGCACCGCCTGCCGTATCCCGCGCACCGCCACGCGGTCACGGAAGCGCAGCGGCGCGCCGTCGAACATCACCTCGCCCGCCGTAGGCGGCGCCAGTTGCAGAATGGCGCGACCCACGGTCGTTTTTCCGCAACCGGATTCGCCGACCAGCGCAAGCGTGCGCCCCGCCTCCAGCCGGAGGCTGACGCCGTCCACTGCCCGCACCCATCCCGCCGTGCGCCGAAGCAATCCTTTTTTGACTGGAAAATGCACGGCCAGTTGGCTCACTTCAAGCACTGGCGAGCCAGAAGAAGGGCAAAGGCATGATGTTGTCCCTTTGGACGCTTGCCGCTGCGGAAGGATTCCGTTGCCCCCCTCATAAAGATGGCAGCGCACGTTGCGGTTTTTCACCGTATTCCAGCCGGGCGCGTCAATTTGGCAACGTTCAAACGCCTGCGGGCAGCGGGGCGCGAAACGGCAGCCGGCAAAGCCTTGGGCAAGCGAAGGCACGCCCCCCGGCAAGGCATCGAGCATCCTGCCACGCGCCGCGCTATCCGGCAGGGCGGCAAAAAGCCGCTGCGCGTAAGGGTGCAGCGGCGCGGCAAAAAAATCTTCGCGGGAACCCGTTTCGATCAACTCTCCGGCATAAAGCAAGCCAACGCGATGCGCCATACGCGACACCACGCCGAGGTCATGCGTAATCAGCAGCATCGCCATGCCGCGCTCCGCCTGAAGCCGGGCGAGCAGTTCCAGCACTTGCGCCTGAATCGTGACATCGAGCGCCGTCGTGGGTTCGTCGGCAATCAGCAGTTCCGGCTCGCCCGCCAGCGCCATTGCAATCATCACCCGCTGCCTCATCCCGCCCGAGAACTGGAACGGGTAGGCATCGAGCCGCTCCTGCGCGGCGGGGATGCCGACCTCTTCGAGCAAGCGGCGCGATTCGGCTCTGGCCGCCCCGCCCGTGAGGCCGCGATGCAGCGCCAGCACTTCGCCAATCTGCGCCCCGATGGTCATCACCGGATTGAGGCTGGTCGCGGGTTCCTGAAAAATCATGCCGATTCGCCCGCCGCGCACCCGCCGCATCCGTGACTCAGGCAGCGCCAGCAGGTCTTCATCGCCCAGCATGACCCGCCCGCCGGAGATTGCCGCCGCCTCGGGCAGCAGCCGCGCAATGGCCAGCGCGGTCATCGACTTGCCGCATCCCGATTCGCCCAGCAGCGCGAAAGTCTCGCCCGCTTTGATTGACAGCCCAACACCTTCAACCGGGCGCGCGGCGCATTGCGCGCCGCGTATCGTGACCGTCAGCCCCTCGACTTCAAGCAAACGCGCCGCCCCGCGCTTTGAATCGCTCATGACCCGTTTTTGCCCGAACCGACAGGCATGGCTTGCTTAATGGACGATACGCTCGCCGGACATCGGGGGATGGCAGCCCTCTTCGCCGTGAACATGCTCGTGGGCAACTTCTTCCGCTGTCGCGGGGCGTACCCCGGTCACAGTCATATCGAAAAACAGCGCCACCCCGGCGAGCGGATGGTTGCCATCGACCACGATTTTCCCGTCGGCGATCTCCGTAACGCGATAAAGGACTTCGCCCGCGTCGCTGACGCGCTCGAAAACCATGCCGATTTCGGCGTCCTCCGGGAACATGTCGGCATCCTCGACCGCCACCAGTTGCTCGTCGTAATCGCCGAAGGCTTCCTCGGGCTGCAACTTGATTTTGAGGTTTTCGCCAACTTTCTTGCCATGCAAGGCTTCTTCCAGCTTCGGGAAAATGCCGTCATAGCCCCCATGCAAATAGACAAGAGGCTGGCGTCCATCATCAATCACGCTCCCGTCAGGATCCGTCACGGTGTAGTCGAGCGTCACGATACAGTTCTTAATGATTTCGTCTTGCATGGTGTTGGTTTTTCCTTCTGATTAGTATTCCCGGACATGATGTAGTCCGGCTCCCCCAATGTCGCACTGTAACACCTTCTTCCCCGTAAGCCGCGCCCTACACGTAACGCACTTCCACGATTTCCACCTCCCGCACGCCCGACGGGCTGATGAAGCGCACCATGTCACCCTCGCGCGCCTTGAGCAACGCGCGGGCAAGCGGCGAAATCCAGCTAATTTTGCCAGCGGGAACGTCGGCCTCGTCAATGCCGACGATTTGCCAGACTTGCTCGGCGGCATCATCGTCCGCGCCGCAGACCGTCACCGTCGCGCCAAAAAACACCTGATCCGACTGCTCGCGGGCGCAGGGATCGACCACTTCGGCGCTGTCGATGCGCTTGGACAGGAAGCGGATGCGGCGGTCGATTTCACGTAGCCGTTTCTTGCCGTAAATGTAATCTCCGTTCTCCGAGCGGTCGCCGTTACGAGCCGCCCAAGCAACGGTTTCCACCATTTTCGGGCGCTCAACGCGCAAAAGCGCGTCCAGCTCGCCGCGCAAAGCCTGATAGCCCCGAGGCGTCATGTAATTCTTGCTGCCTGACGGCAACCGCAGCGACGGCGGGAGCGATTCCTCATCGCCGTCGTCCCCGGCGTTTTCCTTGACGAAAGCCTTGTTCATAGTCCGCTCCCACCCAAATTCGTCCTCTGCCAAAGCGATCTTAAACACTTCTTTTTCGCGTGGCGATTGTTTTCCCGTCGGCAGACACATACCATAGCGTCCGGGAGAAGAGCCTAACGATGTTGCCAGAGGTCATAATGAACGACGATATATTCGATACCGCAGCAACCCTGCGCGAGCGCCTTGCCCGCATGCATGACGAACACCACGATCTGGATGAGGCCATCGTCCGCCTGGACGGAACGTCCAGCAGCGATGAACTGCTCGTCCGACGAATGAAAAAACGCAAACTGGCCCTCAAAGATCGCATCGCCGCGCTTGAGCGCATGCTCGAACCCGACGATCTGGCTTGAAAGCCGCAACACACACGGCTCCAACTCCTCCTGCAACATCTCGCGCATGCGGGCGGGACACAGTGTGCCAGCGCCACGCCGCAGAAGGAATGCCCTACCCAACCGGCACAATGCGCTAGAATCGTTGCCAGTGCTTGCTCAGGATGCCGCCGCTTACAACATGAACCTGCCCTCTCCCTCAACCACTCGCCGCCGTGGCATTTACATCCTGCCCAACCTTCTGACAACGGCGGCGCTCTTCTGCGGCTACTTCGCCATCGTTCAGGCGATGAACCAGAACTTCGAAGCGGCGGCCATCGCCATTTTCGTGGCAATGGTGTTCGATGGCCTCGATGGCCGCGTCGCAAGGCTGACCGGCACGCAAAGCGAATTTGGCGTCCATTACGACTCCCTTTCCGACATGGTGAGCTTCGGCATCGCGCCCGCGCTGCTTGCCTACCAATGGGCGCTCATGGACCTCAACAAACTGGGCTGGATTGTTTCTTTCGTTTACTGCTCTGGCGCGGCATTGCGGCTAGCTCGTTTCAACACCAACGTCGGCATCGCCGACAAGCGTTTCTTCCAGGGCTTGCCCAGCCCCGCCGCCGCCGCGCTGATTGCGGGCATGGTGTGGGTCAGCACCGACAACAGCCTCTCCCCCAAAGATTTTCTCTGGCTGAAATCCTCCGCCTGCCTGCTCACGTTCATCGGCGGAATTTCGATGGTCAGCAATTTCCCGTTCTGGAGCGGAAAGAACATCAACCTGCGCAAGAGCGTGCCTTTCATCGTCGTCATCGCGCTGGCGCTGGCGTTCGCCCTCGGCGCGCTGTATCCGCCAGGCGTATTTTTTGGGCTGTTCGTCTGCTACGCCCTCTCCGGCTACGCGCTCTCCTTCTGGCGCTGGCGCAGGCGAAGGGCTGCGGCGGCAGCGGCACGACGGGCTGCGGCTATCGCTGAAGCGGAATCACAGCCTTCCCCGGATGGCGAGGAGGAAACTGAACAACATGTTGACACGCTTCCCCCGCAGCCTGAAACCCCTGAGGAAAGGGAGGAGAGCGCATCCGCTGAATCGGCAGACGAGCCTGAATCAGCGGACAAGGACGCAGAGGACGAGGAAACGCCCCTTGAACCATCCGACGGCGCAAGCCCGACTGCGGTTTTGCGGAATCCTTGAACCGCTGAATGGCGGCGGAATGCATACAGTCCTCATATTTAGGGGTCGGAGATTTTCGACACCTATGCACGCGCGACTGGTTTATTCATCAAACTGCATTCCCTGCCTCCATGCTTCCACTGGCATGGAACTTCCCCCCCCTTGGAGTTAATCGCCATGATCTTGTCCACAATGGATTTGTGTACAAAATGTGTCGGGTAATCCTCTTTCATTCGGAAAAACAACCGTTCCGCCAACGGCACTTTGGACAGTTTTTCCGGCGAAAGCACGATCTTGCGTATCCACGACACATCTCCGTCTATTTCGCTGATATCATAATTCGATTTCTCCAAATCCATGCACTCCATGCGGTTGCAATTGTGCATCAACCAATATCCGTCGACATCCGCTCCCTTTTTCACTTCAACCGAAGCAGGGATAAACTGTACATTGTGCAGTTTGAGAGGCTCAAGAATGGCATACAGGCTATTCTCAAACGCAAGGACACTCACAGCACTATGGAAATCGACCATCTCCGGTTTCTTGAGCTTAGGTTTCCAAGTGCGCCCGAAACCACGCAGCAGCCATCTCAGGGGTCTGCGGATAAGGCAAGACAACATAACCTTTTATTTCTGTGGTAATTTGTTATCTTTTGTTACTTAAAGAAGTCTTTTTCTTGGGAGAGGAAATGGCTGTTGGCGTATTCATACCGGAACAGCCTCGAAGAGGGGAAGGACGTGATCAAGTGGACTGCTTGGCGCTGGCGAAACAAAAAACGAAGGCTAGCGTGACGTAAAGGGGTATGCGCGGCAGCCCGGAGGAAAAAGAGACATTTACTTATGTGCGCGATGCAGCAATGCGCGGTGATGTTGACGCAATGCAAAAGATTGCCAATGGCGCTTTGGGTATCCAGACAGAGGACGGCACCGTGCCGCTGAAGTCCTCGACCATGCCGACGAACATCCTGTCGACGTAGTCGACCATGTAGCGCGGGCGCAGGGCGAGCGCGGCGAGGCCGCCTGCCCAAGTTGCCATCTCGGCCTAGTGCAGGCCGTAGTGGCTGGTGACGAGCACCCGGGCGGCAGGAGCGCGCATGCGAAAAGCTCGTCATTGGTCAGCCTCCGCACTACCGTCGGCTGGCGGTTCAGCCGGTGCGGCAAGAAAGAGATTAGCCCGTCGCGCTGGATCAACATGTTACAGCACGCCTGTGGCTTTGGTGAGCAGCCAGATGCCGATGACGAGCAACGCTGCACCAACAGCCACCGACAGGCCGAACTGGCCCTAGGTCACCCGCCCGAAATGAATTTCAGAATACCGGGAATAGGCGTGGCAGCAGACGCCGACGAACATGCTGGAAATGACCAAGAGCGCCAACAGTATGACAATATCAAAGCCGTAGTTCTGGAGTGCCTCCAGCATAGTGCTGCCTGCGCCCCGAGTCGGATCGTCCGGCATCGGGAGCGCCGCCCAGGGCGCAGGGGCATGGAAAGCCGGGGGGAAAATCGTTGTTTCTGCATGGCATGGCCTCGAATCAGAGCAGGAAAAAACCCTTTTTACCAATGGCTTGCCGATGAACTTTCCTTTTGTGGGTCTGCATTCTCCCAACATGTTCCCGGTTTCTTTCAATTCTTGGGCGATTTCCCGAACTTCCACAGAGCGACGACCAACAAGCGCCGTCACCTCGTAATAATCAATATTGGTTTGTTCATAACCCCAAGAGGCAGAAAGCACATAACCCACCTTCAAACCGTGCGGCTGTGCCAAGGGATCAACCGCAAGCCGCATGCGCAAGGGAGCGAAGCAAGCGCGAACGGGTGAGGATTGAAGCAAAGCGACTCCCTTGCTGCGCTGCCCGCCCCGATCAAGTTCGGCGAAGAAGGCGGTACGGCTGGCATGTCCGCACGAAAGGAAAATGGAACGCGCCTCACGGCAAAGCCGCCGCATCAACAGGATAAGGGGTTATCAGATAGTGCGCCTAACAACAGGCGAGAAGAGAGGAGTGCCTAAACGCGACAAGCGACGGGACGGCGCAAGGGCGAGCGGGCAGAAAGGCGCGTTAGCGTCCCCGTAGGGGATGAGCGAACAGCGAAACCTTGTCAGAACGCGGTTTCCGGCTTGTCCAGGAACGCCCAAACATACAAACGCCATACAGGAAAAAGTCACATTTTCCTGCAAAACGTTCCATTTTTAGCCGAAAAAGTATTAAATACTTTACCTTGGCCATTTAGGGGTCACCCAAAACAACCCCTCGCCCCGAGCAAAAATCGCCTCCCTGCCCGTATCTTCAGTTCCCAAGCCCGTTTTTCTGCGCTAGAATTAAAAGTCTTCAACAGGCTCCTTTAGGGTCTGCTTTCCGGCTTAAAGTTATCAGGATGGGCGTCATGCCCATTTTTTATTTGCGGGGCGAGGGTGCAGAAACTCAACGAACTGATCGGGCAAGTCGTGGACGGTCTCGGGTATGAACTCGTGGCGGTCGAAGGCTCGCCACGCGGACGGCTTCTGCGCGTGTTCATCGACATCGCGCGGGGCGTGACCGTGGATGACTGCGAAGCGGTCAGCAATCAGCTCACCCGCGTGTTCGAGGTTGAAAACATCGACTTTGACCGGCTCGAAGTCTCCTCGCCGGGACTCGACCGCCCGCTCGTCAAACCCGCTGACTTTGAACGCTTTGCCGGAGCCGATATTCGGTTGCGCACCCATGTCCCGGTGGGCAACCAGTGTAATTTCACTGGCGTGCTAAAAGGGCTGCGCGATGGCGCAGCCGTTGTCGACACGCAAAAAGGAGAACTCCTTTTTGCCATCGGCGACATCGAAAAAGCACACCTTGTCCCAAAATTCTGACCTTGGAGGTTTCACTGACATGAGCCGCGAAATCCTGCTGCTTGTCGATGCGCTGGCGCGCGAAAAGAACGTCGCCAGAGACATCGTATTCTCCGCCCTTGAGTCGGCGCTGGCCTCCGCCACCAAAAAACGCATCCACGACAACGCCGACGTGCGCGTCAGCATCGACCGGGAAACCGGCGACTACGAATCGTTCCGCCGTTGGGTGGTGAAGCTGGACGAGGAAGTCAGCAACGACGAAGCCGAAATGGGCATCATCGATGCCCGCGAGGTCATGCCGGACATCGCGCTGGACGAATATATCGAAGAGCCGCTGGAACCCATCGACTTCGGGCGTATCGGCGCACAAGCCGCCAAGCAGGTCATTTTGCAAAAAATTCGGGATGCCGAACGCGAGCAGGTTCTGAACGATTTTCTGGAGCGCGAGGAATTCCTCGTCTCTGGCATGATTAAGCGCGTCGAGCGCGGCAACGCGATCATCGATGTGGGACGCATGGAAGCCGTGCTGCCCCGCGACCAGCAAATTCCGCGTGAAAATCTCCGCTCCGGCGACCGAGTCAAAGCCTATCTCCTCAAAATCGACCGGGGCGTTCGTGGCCCGCAGCTCATCCTGTCGCGCACCGTGCCCGAATTTCTGATGAAGCTCTTTGAGCTAGAAGTGCCTGAAATCGAGGACGGCCTGCTCGAAATCAAGGCGTGCTCCCGCGACCCAGGGCTGCGCGCCAAAATTGCCGTCAAAGCAAACGATCAGCGCATCGACCCGGTCGGCACCTGCGTGGGCCTGCGCGGCTCGCGGGTCACGGCGGTGCGCGACGAAATCAGCAGCGAACAGATCGACATCATCGTCTGGGCTTCCGATCCGGCCCAGTTCGTCATTGCCGCCCTCCAGCCCGCCGAAGTCGTCTCCATCGTCGTCGATGAAGAAGCGCACGCGATGGACGTGGTAGTCGACGAAGCCAATCTCGCCATCGCCATCGGGCGCAACGGCCAGAACGTCAAGCTCGCCTCCGAACTAACCGGCTGGACGATCAATTTGATGAGCGAGCAGGAATCCGCCGCCCGCACCGAACAGGAGCGCGGCACACTGCGGGAACTCTTCATGGAACGGCTCGATGTCGATGAAGATGTTGCCAACATACTGATTGATGAAGGCTTTTCATCGCTTGAAGAAATCGCTTACGTACCGCTGGCCGAGATGCTCGAAATTGAGGATTTCGACGAAGCCACCGTCAACGAACTGCGCAACCGCGCCCGCGATGTGCTGCTGACCGAAGCCATCGTCACCGAAGAACAGCTTGAGGGCATTGCCGATGACCTGCTTGCCCTAGACGGCATGGACAAGGCGCTGGCCGCCAAACTCGCCAGCCACGACATCCGAACCCGCGACGATCTTGCCGATCTTGCCGTCGATGAACTGACCGAACTGGTCGGCATCGACTCGGAACGCGCCAGCGCGGTGATCTCGGCTGCGCGGGCGCACTGGTTCGAGCAGGAATGATGAAAGGGGCACAAAAATGGAAGGAATGAGTGTCACCCAATTTGCCGGTGAACTGAACATGCCAGCCGCCGCGCTGCTTGAACAGCTCAAACGTGCCGGAGTCGACAAGTCTGACGAACAAGACTTGCTCACCGAGCAGGACAAATCGCGCCTGCTCGAATACCTGCGTGAATCGCACGGTAGCGCCAAAAAAGGCAAGATCACGGTCACGCGCAAGCACACCTCGGAAATCCGCTCCACCGACTCGACGGGACGCGCCCGCACGGTACAAGTGGAAGTGCGCAAGAAGCGCGTCTTCGTCAAGCGCGACGAAATGCCCGAAGCTGCCGCGCCCGCCGAGCCGCCCACCGCCGCGCCACTGGAACCCGTCGAGGTTCAGCCCGACGCCCCGCAAGCCGCTCCCGAACAAACGCCCGCGCTGGAAACCGCGCCCGTTCAGGCTCCCGACGCGACGCAGCCCTCCGAAGCGGAGGCCGTCCCGCAAGCTCCGGTTTCCGAAACCACGCCCGCCCCTGCCGAAGAACCTTCCGCTTCCGATGCGGAAACCGTGCCGGAAGAACCCAAAGCCGCCGCAAAACCTGCCAAAGCCCAAAAAAAAACGGCAAAAGCAAACAGTCCGGCTGCCTCTTCAGCACCAAGCCGCGCCGAACCGGCAGCATCCGGCAAGCCTGCGGCAATCGCCCAAATCTTGAGCGCGGAAGAGCTTGCCGCGCGCGAACAGGAATCACGCCGCAGCCGCGAATTGCGCGAACGCCAGCAAGCCGACCTGCGCGCCCGGCAGGAACGCGAGGCCGCAGCCAAGAGCGCCGCCGAAGCCCGGCGGCTGGAAGAAGAAGCCCGCATGCGTGCCGCGCAGCAGCCCAAGCCCGATCCGGCTGCCGCAACGCCTGCCGCCGCCAAACCGGCCTCTGCCAAGAAAGGCTCCACGGGCACGCTGCACCGTCCCGCCAAAAGCGGCGAGAGCAAACCCAAGCCCGCCCATAACACTGCCAACACCAGCACCCGCGACAACGATAATCGGCGTCGGGGCGGGCTTAAGACCCGTGGCGATACCGCTGCGGGAGCCGCTGGCAACACCTGGCGCGGTGCCAAGGGCGGTGGCCGTCATGCCCGTGGCAGCCACCACGCCGAAGAACGCACAGCCTTCCAAGCGCCGAGCGAACCCATCGTGCGCGAAGTGCATGTGCCGGAAACCATCACCGTGGCCGACCTCGCCCACAAGATGGCCGTCAAGGCCGCCGAAGTCATCAAGTCCCTGATGAAAATGGGCATGATGGTGACCATCAACCAAGTGCTCGATCAGGAGACGGCGATGATCGTCGTCGAAGATCTGGGACACAAGGCGCTGGCCGCCAAACTCGACGACCCCGACGCATTCCTTGCCGAGCATGATGAACACAAGGATTACGAAGTCCTCCCGCGCGCGCCGGTCGTCACCGTCATGGGACACGTCGACCACGGCAAAACCTCGCTGCTGGACTACATCCGTCGCGCTAAGGTTGCGGCGGGCGAAACAGGCGGCATTACCCAGCACATCGGCGCATACCACGTAGAAACCCCAGGTGGCATGATTACTTTCCTCGACACGCCGGGACACGAAGCCTTTACCGCCATGCGCGCGCGCGGCGCTCAGGCCACCGACATCGTCATCCTCGTCGTCGCCGCCGACGATGGCGTGATGCCGCAGACACGCGAGGCCATCCACCACGCCAAAGCGGCGGGAGTGCCTGTCGTCGTCGCCATCACCAAAATCGATAGGCCAGAAGCCAATATCGAAAAAGTCAAACAGGAACTCATTGCCGAAGAAGTCATCCCGGAAGAGTACGGCGGCGATACGCTTTTCGCGGCAGTTTCCGCCAAGACGGGCGAAGGCATCGACGAGATGCTCAACGCCGTCCTGCTTCAGGCCGAAGTGCTCGAACTCAACGCCCCGGTCGACTCCCCCGCCAAGGGCTTGATTGTCGAAGCGCGGCTGGACAAGGGGCGCGGCCCCGTCGCCTCGCTGCTCGTCCAGTCCGGCACGTTGCGCCGGGGCGATGTCATGCTCGTTGGCGCAACCTTTGGCCGCATCCGCGCCATGCTCAACGAGAGCGGCAAAAATATCGAAAAAGCAGGCCCCGCCATTCCGGTCGAAATTCTCGGCCTCTCGGACATTCCGGCAGCGGGCGACGAGGCCATCGTGCTTGCGGACGAAAAGAAGGCGCGTGAAATCGCCCTTTTCCGGCAAGGCAAGTACCGCGATGTCAAACTCGCCAAACAGCAAGCCGCCAAACTCGAAAACATGTTCGAGCAAATCGGCGAAGGCGAGACCAGAAGCCTCGCCCTCATCATCAAGGCCGACGTGCAAGGCTCGCAGGAAGCCCTGTCGCAATCCCTCCAGAAGCTCTCCACCGGAGAAGTCCGCGTGCGGGTCATCCACGCGGGCGTGGGCGCAATCAGCGAATCCGACGTGAACCTCGCGCAAGCCTCGGGCGCGGTCATCATCGGTTTCAACACTCGCGCCGACACCAGCGCAAGGAAACTGGCCGAGAGCTTCGGCATCGACATCCGCTACTACGACATCATTTACGATGCCGTCGATGAAGTGAAAGCCGCCCTCTCCGGCATGCTCTCCCCGGAAAGACGCGAGGAAACCATCGGCATGGTCGAAATCCGGCAGGTTTTCAGCATCTCCAAAGTGGGTTCGGTCGCGGGCTGCTACGTGCTCGAAGGCACGGTGCGGCGCGGCTCTTCCGTCAGGCTGCTGCGCAACCACACGGTCATCTGGACAGGCGAACTCGATTCGCTCAAACGCTTCAAGGACGACGTGAAAGAAGTCAAAGGCGGCTACGAATGCGGCCTCCAGCTTCGCGGCTACAACGACATCCAGACGGGCGACCAGCTTGAGGTGTTTGAAATCCGCGAAGTGGCGAGGACGCTCTAGGCGATGCCCAAGGAATACTCACGCGGCCAGCGCGTGGCTGAGCAAATCCGCCGCGAACTGGCCGAACTCGTCCGGCTGGAACTCAAAGACCCGAGGGTAGGTTTCATTTCGCTGACCGACGTGGAACTTACCCCCGACTACGCCCACGCGAAAGTTTTCTTCACCGCAATGGTCGGCGCGGACGGCGTGCCGGAAATTCTTGAAGGGCTGCGCCGCGCGGGCGGCTTCCTTCGGCGCGAGCTTGGCAAGCGCGTCCGTATCCATACCTTGCCCGAACTGCACTTTCACTACGACCGTTCCATTGAGGAAGGCTCCCGCCTGTCGCAACTGATCGACCAGACCGTGCAGGATGACGAAGCCCGCACCTCGGCGCAGGACGATCCGCCCGCCGACGGCTGACTTCGCGCCCACATCCTTGCGTCCAATGCCCGCCGCCGCAAAACCGCCCCGCCGCGCCGTTGACGGCGTGCTGTTGCTCGACAAGCCCTCGGGCATGACTTCCAACGCCGCGCTGCAAACCGCCCGCCGCCTGCTCGCCGCGCGCAAAGCTGGACACACCGGAACCCTCGACCCGATGGCAAGCGGCCTGCTGCCGCTCACCTTTGGCGAAGCCACCAAGTTCTCGCAAATGCTGCTTGATGCCAATAAGGTTTATGAGGCGGGCGTCACGCTCGGCATTCAAACCGACACGGGAGATGCCGAAGGCAAGGTGCTGGCCGTCCAGCCCGTTGCCGTCGATGAAATTGCGCTGCGCGAAACGCTTGCCCGCTTCATCGGCGAAATCGAACAGACGCCGCCCATGTATTCGGCGCTCAAGCGCGACGGCAAGCCCCTGTACGAATACGCCCGCGCGGGCATCGAAATCGAACGCGCGCCCCGCCGCGTGACGATTACCGAACTTACCTTGCTCGCGTTTGGGCAAAACCGCTTCGCCATCCGCGTGGCATGCAGCAAAGGCGCTTACATCCGCTCTCTGGCGATGGACATCGGCGCGGCGCTCGGCTGCGGGGCGCATCTCGATGCCCTACGGCGCACCCGCATCGGGGATTTCGACCTATCGGGGAGCGTCACCCTTGATGCCATCGAAGCCACCGCCCCGGAAGCCCGCGAAAGCCTGCTTGCCCCGGTCGACGCGCTGCTGAAAGGTTTCCCAAAACTGGCGCTCGACGCCGCAGAGGCGTGGCTGATTCTGCGGGGACAGCCGCTCGATCTGCCGGAGCAGCGCAAAGCCCCAGGGGATTGCGCCCGTCTGTTTGGACCGGAGGGATTTCTGGGGCTTGGTCAGTGGAAAGAGGACGGGCGGCTCTGGCCGAAGCGGCTGATTGCAACGGCGCAGGAACACACGCCCGGATTCATTCCACCTCAAAGCTGCTGCTAGAAAATTCCGCGTAATAGCGCCCGGACACAGCGGTGAATTTCAGCACGCAATAATCCGCGTCCGTCACCCCTTGCCGATAATAGAGCGTATCGCCGTCGCGCCAAATCATTTCCTTTGTCGCTGCGTCTTCGCATACCTCCATGCGCCCCAGCAGCATCACGCCCCGAAAAGCGTCGCGGTCAAAAAAGTAGAGGCTTGCTTTCGGGTCAGCGCGAAACTGCGCCACGCGCATGCTGGATGTGTTGGTGGAGAACCAGAAAGTTTTGATGCCGTCGCGCTTGCGCGGCTCCAGAACGGCCTTGACGTTGGGAAAGCCGTTCTCATCGACAGAGCCGACGATGGACACGTTCCGGTGGTCGATAAATTCGCCAATCATTTCAGGCATCACCCTCATTGGGTTTCCCTCCTTTTTCGCTTTTGTCCGTCGCCGCGCTTTCCGCCGAACCGGAAATAAGGTTGGCCCTTTCCTTTATTTTTGACGCCCATCCGCCTTTTTTCCAGTAGCCATCCCTGAGCCACGCGGAAAGCCCACGGCTCAGCCAGCGGATGAGGATGCTTGCCAGCCAAAGCGTCCAAGCCAGCATGAGCGCCCGGTATAGCCAGACGGGCAAGCTGGCAATCTTGACGACGGGCAGCAGCGAATCGCTTCGGTCGGCAAACCATGACAGGCTATTGCCGCTTGAGCCGTGGCCGCGAATGCCCATGTCGGGAACACCCAGCAAGCCCCTCGGCACGGTATCAATGAGGCAAAACAGCATCACGACGGTCATCGCGACGATGCCCGCCTGCATGGCATTGAAGCGCACATCCGGCCACTGTGCGCAGGATTCGCTGCGCCCGCGCCAGTCGATGGCAACCAGCCAGAGCGTAATGCACAGCAGCGTCATCCACGAGAAGGTGGAAAAGCCCAATACCAGCAGGAACCATTGCCAGCGTTTCAGCGAAGAAATGCCGCTCTTCGCCAACAGGAAAGCCAGCAGGAGCGCCACACACAATTCGCCCCAGTAAAGCACCGCAGGGCCGACATTGGGGCCGCCCACGGCAATAATCCAGCGTTCTTCGCCAAGAGAAGCGTCCACGCCAATATTGGCGGCAGGCATGCCAAGGTCGATTGCCGGGCTGGACACGAGAAAGCCAATGTCCCCCTGACGGCGCAACCGGAGCGTGTAAGTTTGCATTCCCGGCGAAACGGGCAGGCTCAGTTTGTTGTCACGCGCTTGCAGATTGAGCGCCACATTGTCGCGCCGGACTTCGAGCACCTCCAGTTCAGGCGGCAGCCCAATGAGATGCTCGCCTCCCTGGCTCGCCCGCAGGCTGAATTCCAGCGTCGCGTCGCTCGCGTGTCGCCCAATGCTGTTCGTGAGCTTCGCCCGGTCGATGGCGCGAACGCCGCCGTCCGTCTTGGATGGCTGCGTCAGGGCAAGCGTAAGCTTTTCCCCCGGCAAGGGATGAAATTCAAAGACTACTTCTTCCCCGGCGCTGGACAGCGTTACCGGCACGCCATCATCCCATTCCAGATGCCACGATGGATTGACGGTGATGCGCCATGTTTCCGCGTATTCCGTCAGGGACGGCGCGCGCAGTTCGATGCGCTCCGCCTTGTCCAGCCGCGCCGCCCAGTTAGCCGTGCCGGTTTTTGAGGCAAACACCGCGAGCGCGCGGCCATCTTGAATCCTGACTTCGGGGGTTGTGACGTGCTCGCCCAAAAGAAGCGGCACGGGAAAGGTAAAGCCACCCTCTTCCGGCGCGATGCGCGTCACGCGGGTCTGGACGTTCCAGTCAAGCCCAAAATTGAAATCGCGCCGCACATGCACGAAAGGCGGAAACTGCTGCGCGGGCATCGACGGCTCGCCGCTGCTGCCCGTGGACAACGTGGGCGCGGCGGCACGGGAGAAATTGAGCGTCTCGCCCAGCAAGCGGCCTTCGTCGATGCCATCGACTTGCCAGTGCGCGCTGGCGAATTCGATTTGCGCGGGGCGCACCGGGAAGTTGAGCGAAGCGGCGTCGCCGCTGACCGCGTATTCAAGCTGGACATGATGGACGCCCCGCTGCAAGGCGATGTAGTTTTTCCCCTCGACGCGCAACACGGGACGCATTTCGCCATTGATGCGCACGCCGCGCAGGGTCATCTGCTCATCCGGTTCAGGCAATTCCAGCGAGGCGGCGGCTTCGATATGCGCTACGAGCGTGATTTTCACCTGCGCGGCATCGGCCTCGACGCGGGCTTTAGCCACATCGGCGCAATTCGGCGCACAGGCAGGCGCTTCAAGCAAACGCGTTTTCAGCTTTTCCAGCAGCGCGTCGGTCGGGAAGCCGTCACCGACCGCAGCGGCAGCGGGCGCGGAAAAGCCCAGTCCGGCAGCGACAAAGCCCGCAAGGCACAGCATGGAAAGCGCCGATGCCGCAGCGGGAGCGGATGCCCCTGCCTTGCGGGACTTCATCCATGACGAAGCCGCGCCCGCGCCGGGAAACGCCACGCAAACCAGATGCCAGACGAGCCAGCCCAGCAGCGCGACGGTCAATAGCCGCAGCAGACGGGTGAGCCAAGGCGGGCTGACCAGCAAGCGCATGCTTTGCGCTTCCGTAACAGGCCCCGACCAATGCAACTGGTAACGATGCCCTATGTTCCAATTCGGCTCGCCGCCGCCGGTCTGCGTGACGGTGGACTGAGCGTAGCGTTGGCGGGGTTCAGGTTTGTAAGCGTGGCGGATCGGGCTGCTCGCTTGCAGTGAGCCGAGTTTTGGAAGCCTCCTCTCTTTTATAGTGCCTTGCGGCTCTCGCACAATGCCTTGCCGCTGCACAATGCCTTGCTGCTCTCGCATAATGCCTTCCAGCTCTTTCACCCGAGATTCGGCTTCTTTTTGAGCTGACAGAGCCGCAACGGCATTTTCTTCTTCAAGTCTAAGTCTCTCCGCTATTTGCGCAGGCGCAGGCTCGGGGGAAGGCATAGCGGGCGCTTCGGCTTCATCGGCCAAAATGGCCTGTTCATCCTGCGCGGGAGCCGGAACAGCGGATCCGAGTTCGTATTCATCTCTCTGTTGCGCCGCGCCGGGGAACGCAAGCTCCGCTGGAATTTCCGCTTCAAACTGCGGATAAAGCGCGGCGCGAATTTGCATCGGAATGAACGCCAGCGCCCAGACGATGAAGCACAAGAGCGCGACGCGCTCCCCGAAAAGCAGGATTTTGCGCAAGCGCCCTTCCGGCACGGCACGGCACAGCAGCGCCAGAATGACGACGGCGGCAAAGGACTGCACCGGCGCGAAAGCCTCCTGCATCGCCAGCATCAGATAAGCCACGGCAACGATTCCGCCCACCGTGCCGGACAGCCGCCAAGCCAGCAGCGCAAAGAAGGCCGCGAGGAAAATATCCAGTATCGTCCAGCTTTCCGTCCAAACGTTGCCCGATGCCTTGTCCGCCCCCGGCGCGGCAATCAGCCGATAGCCGTAGGGCAGCCGCAAAGTCGTATCCACGCTGTCGAACGATTGCTGCCAGCCCGTGACCGGAACGCGGCTGGATGCCCCTGCCTTCAGCCGCACGCCCGCGTTGAGCGTGACATTCATCTGATGCCATTCCACACCGGTCAATTCTTTGCTCGCGCCTTGCGTCACCAGCAATGCCGCCGACAAGTCAGCGGGGACAATCCGTCCGGGCACTACAAAACTGTCGGCGCGTTCCAGCGCGTAAGGCTGGGCTACGTCAAAGCGCCAGCCCTGCCGCATGCTTCCTTCGATACGGTCGCGCGCGAAAAATCCATCGCCGGAAAAATCCAGCCACATCTCGCGTTGCAGGGCGAGCCGCTGGCCTTCGCGCTCATTCTGTCCACGGGAGCGTTCCTCGATCTGGAAACGCGCACCGCCATTCACCACGAAAGCGGGCAAAGACAGCCAATCCGGCGGCACGCCCGCCTGCCGGGGGTCGACGGCAAGCATGTTCTCGCCGGGCAGCACCGTGGTCGTGCGCAAAGCGGGATGAGCTTCGTAGCTCCAGACTTCCTGCGACCGCTCTGGGGAAAATACGGGCTCGACGGCACGAAGCGGCGCGTCCAGCCGCGCCTCGATTTCAACCGTCGCCTGACCCGGCATCACCTGCACCAGCAAGCGCCCGTCCGCGTCCAGCCGCGCCGCCCAAGGCGACGATATGCGAACCGGCACGAAATGCGCGGGCAGGATATTCGCCGCGCTCCATTCCCGCGCCTTGCCTGAAACCTTTAGGAACAGCCGCGTCGTGAGCCGCGCCGGAATGCCGTCCGCGAGCTTGCGAACCACTTGGGCGTCGAGGCTGTCCCCTTCCCGCGCAGCCCCTTCTTTTGCGCCCAAATTGAGTTCCCTGCCGTGGCGCTCCAGCGGAAAAACGGGCTTGCCGTCGACAATGAGCGAAACCAGCGCCACGTTTTCGGGAATATCCATCGCCTGTGGCCGTTCCTGCCACGAAACCAGCCCCTTGAGCGCGTGGCGACCTTCTTTGAGCCACACAAAAGGCAAACCGTTTTGCATGACAACGGGATGCGCCCGCCCGTCGACCGTCACCTGCTGTGGCCAATATTTGCGGTTGCCCGGCAAAGGCACGGCGCTTTCCTGCTGCACTTCCCAGTTCTGGGAAAACTGCAAGCCGTCTCCCTGACGCGCCACTTCCAGCTTCAATTCCCCCGGCCAAGCGCAGAAAGCGCGGTCATGCTCGCCCTCGACGGAAGGGCAAAGCCAAGCCTCCTGCCCGTGCAGCGCCCAAGTTTTCCACGGCTTCAGGGAGTCCGGGACATTAGCGTCAGAGGGCGCGGCCTGCGCGGCAGCGCCCCACAGAATCGGCATCAGCGCCACGGCTCGGAACAGACGCGCCCAAACTCCTGATTTCCGCCCAGAATGACTTTTCATGAATTTCGGCTCCGCTCGTTTCATGCAACAGGAAACTGACCTATGCCAGACACAGGCTGCCCCGTCGCTATGCGTGGTACGATTTTGAGACCTTCAACCGCGCAAACCAACGGTTTGCAAAACCCGGCAAGGCTCGAACATGCCCAACATAGACACCAAAGCGCCCGACCTCGGCGATTTTTCCAAGCTACCCATCATCGACCACTTCGTCAAGCAGGGCGACGCCCACGCGCAGGGCGCGAGCCTTGAATGCGACCTGCTCGTCCTCGGCGGTGGCCCCGGCGGCTACTCCGCGGCTTTCCGCGCCGCCGATCTGGGGCTGAAAACCATCATTGTCGAGCGTCACCCTACCCTCGGCGGCATCTGCCTCAACGTCGGCTGCATCCCTTCCAAGGCGCTGCTGCACGTCGCCTCCGTCATCGAAGAAGCGGGGCATCTCGAATCCTGCGGCGTGCGCTTCAAAGCGCCCGCCATCGACCTCGATAAACTGC
Organism: Azoarcus sp.; assembly: GCA_031285965.1. Classification (GTDB taxonomy): domain Bacteria; phylum Pseudomonadota; class Gammaproteobacteria; order Burkholderiales; family Rhodocyclaceae; genus WRNU01. Next base: position 22,521 of record JAITVD010000019.1, on the reverse strand, counting down.
GCGCCCACAAAGACGGCATCGTCAAAAAACTCACCGACGGTCTCGCGGGCATGGCGAAAGGCCGCAAGGTGCTCCATCTTCAGGGCGAAGGGCAGTTCATCGACCCGCATCAGATTGAAGTCACCGCCGCGAGCGGCAAATCAATCCGCGTCGAGTTCCGTCAGGCCATCATCGCCGCCGGATCCCATGCCGTGAAACTGCCTTTCATGCCGACGGATGCCCGCGTCATCGACTCCACTGGCGCGCTCGCGCTCACCTCCATCCCAAAGAAAATGCTCGTCATCGGCGGCGGCATCATCGGGCTGGAAATGGCCACGGTCTACAGCACGCTGGGTGCGCGCGTCACCGTGGCGGAACTCGGCAGCGCCTTGATGCCCGGCACGGATCGTGATCTCGTCAAAGTCTGGGAAAAGAAAAACGCGGCGCGTTTCGACCGCGTCTTGCTCAACACCAGCGTCGCCGCCGCAGAAACCAAGGCGGAAAGCATTGAAGTCACCTATTCGGGCGGCGAAAAAGAAGCCTTCGGCCTCGTTCTCGTCGCCGTAGGCCGCATGCCTAACGGCAAGGCCATTGCCGCCGAAAAAGCGGGCGTGGCCGTCACCGAACGCGGGTTCATCGAAGTCGACCATCAGCAGCGCACCAATGTCGCGCACATCTTTGCCATCGGTGACATCGCCGGCAACCCGATGCTCGCGCATAAAGCCGTGCATGAAGGGCATGTCGCAGCCGAAGTGGCCGCTGGCATGAAATCCGCGTTCGATGCCCTGCAAATCCCCGGCGTCGCTTACACCTATCCCGAAATCGCTTGGGCGGGGCAGACAGAGGAAGCCTTGAAAGCGAAAGGCCGCATCTTCCAGAAAGCCGTGTTCCCTTGGGCAGCGAGCGGACGCGCCATCGCCAACGGCGCGGAAGAAGGTTTCACGAAACTCCTGTTCGATACCGAAACGCACCGGATACTCGGCGGCGGCATCGTCGGTACTCACGCGGGCGACCTAATCGGGGAAATCTGCCTGGCCATCGAAATGGGCGCGGAAGCCGCCGACATTGGCAAAACCATCCATCCACACCCGACTTTGTGCGAATCCATCGGCATGGCGGCGGAAGCGGCGGAAGGCATCTGCACGGATTTGCCGACCGCCAGAAAGAAAGCCTAAAAAATCAGCGGCGGATTTCCTGATTTCGGAAAACCGCCGCTGGTCGCTGCTTTGGAATGGCTGTATCGGGTTACGCGCTCACGCCCATGTGTTGATGATTCCGCCCGCTGTTCCGGCAGGCGCGGGCGGCGACGCGGCAGCCGCTGCCTGTACAAGCGCCAACGCGCCAGCGGCTTCAATGTCAATCGCTTTCTTGAGCACGGTCAGCCCAACGATGTTTCGCGTCTGCGCGGCAGTGTTGGCGCTGGCTGAGGCGGCAATGGAGGTAATGTCCATGAAAGCGTTTCCTTGCGTCCGTCGCCCGAAAAATCAGGCGGATAACTCAATAACGGCAACAAAGATAAAAACTTGAGCAGATTTACGCGCCGAACGGATGCCTGCGCAGAATGGTTTCCTCGCGCTCCGGCCCGGTGGAAATCACGTCGATAGGCACTTCGCAGATTTCTTCGACGCGGTGCAGGTAGGTACGCGCTTCCTGCGGCAACGCGCCCCAGCTTTTCGCGCCCACGGTGGAAGCGTTCCAGCCCGGCAGGCTTTCATAGATTGGCTCGCAGCGGGCAACTTCTTCCGCTCCCAGAGGCAGGAGGTCGATACGCTTTCCATCAAGCACGTAGCCGGTGCAGAGTTTGAGTTCCGCCAAACCGTCGAGCACGTCCAGCTTGGTGATGCACAGCCCCGTGACGCCATTGATGATGATGGAGCGTTTGAGCGCGGCAAGGTCGAGCCAGCCGCAGCGGCGCTTGCGCCCGGTGACGGTTCCGAATTCCCGCCCGCGATGGGACATCTGCTCGCCGGGCATCCCTTCGGTTTCAATGTCGAGTTCGGTGGGGAACGGCCCGCCCCCGACCCGAGTGCAGTACGCCTTGGTAATGCCCAGCACGTAATGGAGGCTCCCCGGCCCGAGGCCGGAACCGGCTGCGGCCTGACCCGCGACGCAATTGCTGGAGGTGGCGAAAGGGTAAGTTCCGTGGTCAATATCGAGCAAAGCGCCTTGAGCGCCTTCAAACAGCAGGGAACCGCCGTTTTTATTGAGCGCGTAGAGTTCGGCGGACACGTCGGACACGAGCGGGCGCAATTCTTCGCCATCTTTCATCGCCTGATCGAACGCGGACTGGAAATCCACGGGTTCGGCGTTCAGGTAGCGGGCGAGGACGAAATTATGGTAGTCGAGGTTCGCCCGCAGTTTGTCCGCGAAACGCTGGGGGTCAAAAAGGTCATAGACGCGCAGCGCCCGACGGGCCACTTTGTCCTCGTAAGCGGGGCCAATGCCTTTTCCGGTCGTGCCAATTTTGCTGCCATCGCTCCGCGCCGCTTCCCGAGCTTGGTCAAGCGCGCTGTGATAGCCGAGGATAAGCGGGCATCCCGGGCTGACCCTCAAGCGGCGGCGCACTTCGATGCCGCCTTTTTCAAGCCTGCTGATTTCTTCGAGGAGATGATGCGCGTCCAGCACAACACCGTTGCCGATGAAGCAAATCACGCCGTCGCGCACGATGCCGGAGGGCACGAGGTTGAGCTTGTATTCGTTCTTGCCCACGACAAGGGTATGCCCCGCGTTATGCCCGCCCTGAAAGCGCACTACACCCTGCGCGTGGTCAGTGAGCCAATCGACGATTTTGCCCTTGCCTTCGTCGCCCCACTGGGTTCCTACAACGACTACGTTTTTCGACATTTCATTTCCCCTGCTTCAATCCAGCTTAATGACCGTCCAGCGCCCATCCTGTTTGGCCAGTTGCCGGTCGCAGCCAGCCTGCTTCCATGTGCCTTCGTGGCCGGGCAGCGCGTCAATGACGGCTTCGCCCGCTTCCCGCAATTGCGCGATTTTGTCCCGTAGCGCCGCGTCCTTTTCCAGCGGGGCAAGAATGCCGCCCGCCAGCGCGGTCAAGGGCGAGCAGCGGGCAAGTTCCCGCAGGTCGAGGCTGAATCCGGTCGCCGCTCGGGCGCGGCCAAAGTGCTCGGCGACATGGTCGTAGCGCCCGCCCTTAGCCAGCGCCGCATGCGCACCGCCGCCGTAAGCGGCGAACATCAGCCCGCTGTGATAGTGGTAGCCGCGCAAATCCGCCAAATCAAAGCCGATGGGCAAATCGGCAAGCGATTGGGCCAGCCGCCGCAACTCAAAGAGCGCGGCAAGAACAGCCGGCATTCGGGGCAACCGCGCCTCGGCGGCATCCAGCGTTTCCGCGCCGCCGTAAAGTTCAGGCAAAGCAAGAAGGGCTTCCCGCGCAGCGCGGTTCCCCACATCGGCAAGCAAGCTCTTCAAGCCGGACATGTCTTTGCCCTGCAATAAGCCGAAAGCCTCCTCGCGCACGGATTCGCCAAGTCCGGCGCTGTCGGCCAGCGCATGAAAAAGCCCGACATGGCTAATCTCGAAACGCACGAAAGGCACATCCGCCAGCCGCAGCGCCTCGGCAAGCAGCCGCAGCGCCTCAATGTCGGCCTCCAGCCCCGCGTGGCCGTAAATTTCAGCGCCAAGCTGCAAAGGCTCGCGGGTCGCCGTCAGGGAGGAAGGGCGCGTGTGCAGCACGCTGCCGCAGTAGCAAAGTCTAGAGACACCTTCGCGGTTGAGCAGGTGCGAATCAATGCGCGTCACTTGGGGCGTCATGTCGGCGCGGATGCCCATCACGCGCCCGGAAAGCTGGTCGACCAACTGGTAAGTGCACAGCCCCAAATCCTGCCCCGCCCCGGTTGTCAGGGCATCGAGGTATTCGATGAGCGGCGGAATCACCAGCCGATAGCCGCGCGACCGGAAAGCATCAAGCAAGCGTCGGCGCAATTCTTCGAGCCGGGCTGCTTCATCCGGCAGGACATCCTGAATGAAATCGGGCAAATCCCAGCGCATCGGTCGTTTAGTTCCAGAATGACTGCAATATCAGCAGGGCAGCGCCCGCCAGCGTGGCGGAAAGTCCGAGATAGCGAATCTGGCCGTCCCGCATGGCCGTGAGACGGCGAAAAACTTCCCGCCACAGGGCAGGCGCAAGCAAAGGCACGGCCCCTTCGAGAATCAGCATCAGGGCAATGGCGGCAAGCAGCGTGTTGCCCATCTGGACGGCCTCTAGCGTTTGCCTTGGGGCGTTTTCAAATATTTGAAGAAATCCGCGTCCGGCGCAACGACGATCAGGTCATCTTTGCCCTTAAAGGAAGCGCGGTACGCCTCCAGGCTGCGGTAAAACGAATAGAACTCCGGGTCGACGCTGTAAGCCTCGGCATAGATCGCCGCCGCTTTGGCATCACCCTCGCCTTTAATCTGCAAGGCATCCCTGCCCGCCTCGGCAACGATGATTTCGCGCTGCCGGTCAGCATCGGCACGGATTCTTTCGGAATCCGCCGCGCCACGGGAACGGCGCTCATTGGCGACGCGCTTCCTTTCCGCTTCCATTCTCGAATAGACATTGCCGGACACTTCGGAAGGGTATTCGACGCGCTTCAGGCGCACATCGACGATTTCCACGCCAATGGTGCGCGCGTCCCTGTTGGCGCGCTCATCCATCTTCCGCATGATGGCATCGCGCCTGCCGGAGATGACCTCATGCACCGTGCTTTTTCCGAATTCCTCGCGCAAACCGGCATTGACCGCCTGATTCAGCCGGGTCTCGGCGCGTGACGTATCGCCCGACACGGCCTGATAGTAAAGCTCGGGGTCGACGATCCGCCATTTGACGAAGTAATCGACAATGACGTTCTGCTTTTCGGAAGTCAGGAAACGCTCTTCCGATTTGGACATGTCCATCGTCAGGATACGGCGGTCGAAATAGCGCACGTTCTGGATCAGCGGCAGCTTGAATTTCAGCCCCGGCTCCTTGATGACATCCTTCACTTCGCCAAGCTGAAAAACAATCGCGTACTGCCGCTGATCGACGACGAACAGCGACATCGAGGCAAACGCCAGCAGCAGAAACAACGCGCCGGCAAACAAGGTCCGTTTTTCACGCATCAACGCTCTCCCCTTGCGCGGTCACGCAAAAAATCCCGCCCGCGCGGGTCGCCTTGCGAAGACGACGTGGAGGGTGGCGGCAAAACCGACTGCACGGATTCGGCTGCGGCAGCAGCCCCCGCCGCCGCGCGCCCGCCGGGTTGCTGGACGAGTTTATCTAGCGGCAGGTACAGAAGGTTATTGCCGCCCTTGTTGTCAATCATCACCTTGCTGGAATTGGACAGAACCTGCTGCACAGCATCAAGGTACATGCGCTCCCGCGTCACTTGCGGCGCGCGCTTGAACTCGGAAAACACCTGCTTGAAGCGGGCGGTCTCGCCCTCGGCTCTGGCAGTCACGCTGGCACGGTACGCTTCGGCATCAGCCCGCAGCCGGGATGCCTCACCCTGGGCGGCGGGAACGATTTTATTGGCGTAAGCCTCGCCTTCATTTTTCTGCCGCTCCCCGTCCTGCGTGGCCTTGGTCGCGTCATCGAAGGCGGCCTGCACCTGCTCGGGAGGCTGCACATCCTCCATCGTCACACGGCTAACCTGAATGCCGGATTCATAGCGATTCAGAATATCCTGAATCAGTTCTTGCGCATCAGCAGCGATCTGTTCTCGACCGCCATAGAGCACATAGTCCATCTTGCTCTTGCCGACGATTTCACGCATCGCGGTTTCCGCAATCTGGAGCACGAACCCGTCGCCGGGTAGGATGAGGTTCTTGAAAATGTAATCCCTCGGGCCGACTTCGTGCCCGGATTCGTCCCGCTCCGCCTTGAGCACGTACTGGACGGCAAACTGGACGGCCACAATATTCAGGTCATCGGTCAGCATCAGGGCGCGGGCATTGCCCCGGTTGCCGACGGAAACCGTGCGCAAGCCGGTCATATCGACGATTTCATGCGTCTCGACGGGCCAAGGCAAACGCCAGTTGAGACCCGGCCCCGTGACGGTGCTGTATTTGCCCATGCGCAGCACGACGCCGCGCTGGTTGGTATCAACAGTGTAGAAGCCGCTAGCGAGCCACACCACGAGCACCAGCAGCACCAGTGCGCCCAAACCGCCGCCAACCTGCTTGAAGGACGGCAGACCGGGATGACTTCCCCCGCCCCCTCCTCCGCTCCCGTTCGAGCCGGACGGCCTTTTTCCGCGCCGCTGCCCGAAAATACCGGACAGGCGCTGGTTGAAATCCCGCCAGATTTCTTCGAGATCGGGCGGCCCTTGTTCATTGCCTCGGCGTCCGCCGCGCTCACCGTTGTTGTCGCGGTTGCCCCAAGGGTCGTTTGGCGACATAAGAATGCCTGTATTCATTGATTGGAAGGGGACAGCACAGCATCCCCGTGTTGACATGGTTCGGATTGTATTGCGCCGGAACTGGACGAGAAGGAATCGCCGCCGAGTTCGGCTGTAAAGGCCACGGCGGCTTCGCCAAGCACGGCGCGCAAAAGTTGAAGCCCTTCGCCCGTGCGGGCGCTCAAAAAAACGTGCTCGATTCTACCACAATCGCCCCGCACAACCGCAGGCGCGGCATGGGTCAGGTCAATCTTGTTCCAGACTTCGATTCTCGGCACATCCGCCGCGCCAATCTCGGCGAGCACCGCGTCAACCGCAGCAATCTGGGCATCGCGGTCTTCGCTCGACGCATCGACGACGTGCAGCAGCAGGTCGGCATGCGCGGTCTCTTCAAGCGTAGCGTGAAAAGCGGCCACTAGCGCATGGGGCAAATCGCGGATAAAGCCGACCGTATCCGAGAGCACAATGTTTTCCGTTCCGGCGAACATCCGTCGTGATGTCGTGTCCAGCGTGGCGAAAAGCTGGTCTGCGGCATAAGCGCCCGCTCGGGTCAGCGCGTTGAACAGAGTTGATTTGCCCGCGTTGGTATAGCCAACCAAAGACACCGAAAACGCATCGCGCCGCTCTCGCGCGCGTCGGCGGGTATGGCGCTGCTTTTCGAGCTTGCCGAGCCGGGACTTGAGCAGCTTGACGCGCTCGCCAATCAGCCTCCGGTCAGTTTCAAGCTGTTTCTCGCCGGGACCGCGCAAGCCGATGCCGCCCTTTTGCCGTTCGAGGTGAGTCCATCCTCGCACCAGCCGGGTCGCCAGGTGGCTCAACTGCGCCAGTTCCACCTGCAACTTGCCTTCGTGGCTTTTCGCTCGAAGAGCAAAAATATCCAGAATCAGCGCCGTGCGGTCGATGACCCGCCGCTGAAGCTCTTTTTCGAGGTTGCGCTGCTGGGCAGGCGACAAGGCATGATTGAAAATCACCAGATCAGCGTCAACCGCATTCAAGGTTTCGGCAATTTCCCCGACCTTGCCCCGTCCGGCAAAAAGCGCCGGGTCAGGCGTATTGCGACGCCCCTGCACCACGGCCTCGACCGTCGCCCCCGCGCTGGAGGCCAGCAGCTTCAGTTCCCCGAGGCGCTCATCAAGACCGCCTTGCCCCAAATCAAGCTGGACGGCGACCGCCCGCTCGCCGCTGGCCGGTCGCTCAAACATGCTGGGGAAAGCCGCTCAGTTGCCGCTCCCGTCGTCGTCCTGCTGCTGAATCGTGACTGGACGGGCGGGCACGATGGTCGAAATCGCGTGCTTGTAGACCATTTGGGTCACGGTATTCTTGAGCAGCACGACATATTGGTCGAAGGACTCGATCTGTCCTTGCAGCTTGATGCCGTTGACAAGATAAATGGAAACTTGGACATGTTCCCGCCGCAGCGTATTCAGGAACGGGTCTTGTAAAAGCTGCCCCTTGTTATTGCTCATCGCGGAACCTCAGTTTTTGTGGTTATGACATTTTCGCGGCGCGATTGTACCGCAATGCGTGAATATGGTTGAAAAATGTTCTATGCGGACGGTCATAAAAACCAAAAATCATGATTTGTCCGCATAAGGATTATGCGCGGTGCGGAACTGGATGCGCAACGGCGTGCCTTGCAACTTGAAGGTTTCCATGAACGCGCGCTCCAGATAGCGCACGTAGGTCTCCGGCACGCTCTCCAGCGAAGTGCCGTGAATCACGATGACGGGAGGGTTCATGCCGCCTTGGTGCGCATAGCGCAGCTTTGGGCGCACCGTTCCGGCGCGTGGCGGCGCTTGCCGAGCCAGCGCCACTTGCAGGGCGCGGGTGAGCCTTGGCGTGGAGAGCTTAGACATTGCCGCCCCGTAAGCGCCATTAACCGATTTCAGGAGAGTGCCCAGCCCGCTGAACTTGAGCGCGGAAATGTAGTGAAACCGGGCAAACGACAAAAAGCCCAATTTACGCGCCATGTCCTCCTTGAGGCGTTCGCGCCTATACGGGTCGACAGCGTCCCACTTGTTGACCGCCACCACCAGCGCCCGCCCGGTTTCGAGCACGAATCCGGCAACGCGGGCATCTTGGTCTGAAATATCCTGCGCGGCATCGAGCACGAGCACGGCAACATTGGCGCTCTCGATGGCTTGCAGGGTTTTGATGACCGAGAATTTTTCGACGGTCTCGAACACCTTGCCACGGCGGCGCAGCCCGGCGGTATCAATCAGGGTGTAATGATGGCCGTCGCGCTCGAACGGAATCGCAATGGCATCGCGGGTCGTCCCCGGAGAATCGAAGGCAATCACCCGATCTTCGCCGAGCAGGGCATTCACCAAGGTAGATTTGCCGACGTTGGGACGCCCCACGATGGCTACCTTCGGGCCTGAATCCTCAGATTCTTCTTCCCCGCCGCCTTGATCGAAGGGCGCGAGTACCACGTCGACCAACTGCTGCACGCCATCGCCGTGCGCCGCCGAAACCGCCAAAGGCTCGCCTAATCCCAATGCGTAAAATTCAGTGCTTGCCAGCGTCCTGTCCCGCCCTTCGGCTTTGTTGACGACGAGATGGACGGGGCGGTTGGCACGGCGCAGGTAGTCGGCAATCTGTTCGTCATGGGGCGTGCAGCCGACGCGGCCATCGACGATGAAGAGCAGCGCGTCAGCCTCGGCAATAGCCTGTTCGGCTTGGCGCGCCATCTCAAACATGACGCCGTCCTTCGCTACGGGGTCGAATCCGGCAGTGTCGACAACCAGATAATCACGCTCGCCCATCCGCCCAACACCATAGTGGCGGTCGCGGGTCAGACCCGGCAGGTCGGCCACAAGGGCATCGCGGCTGCGGGTCAGCCGGTTGAACAAGGTCGATTTGCCGACATTGGGCCGACCAACCAGCACGATAGTGGGTTTCACGGGAAATTCAGATCAGCGCCGCAATTCATACGCCACGACATCGCCATCGATCGACTGCACGACGAACCCGTCCCCCAAAGGCAGGGGGTCGGCAAGGATGGCGCTGTTGTCGGCGCGGTCTCGGGCAACAAAAACGCCGTCCTCATACCCGAGCACATGCACATAGCCCTCGCCGTCGCCCAGCACCACGAAATCATCAATAATCCGCGGCCGGGTCAGCCTGCGCCGGGTCATCGCGTCCTGCCGCCACGCCGTAATGCCGCTGTAGACATCGAGTGCCTGGACGGAATCGCGCTCATCGACGAGCAGCGCGAAACGGTTATCCCTGTCCATGCCGACATAGGACGAAAAATCGCGCGTCCACAAAGTATTGCCATTGCCCATGTCAAAACAGGCCACCCGCCCTTGGTAAGTGACGGCGCAGACTTCGTTGCGGCCCAGCACCGGAACGCCCGCCACATCGGACACCCGCTCAAGCTCGGTGGCACCGCGTGGCCGGGAGACGCTCAGTTCCCAAAGGTTGCCGCCATGCTCCAAGCTCACCGCCACCAGCTTGCCGCCGGGGAAGCCCGCGAGCGCGACCTGATTTTCCACGATGAGCACGCCGGAATGGCTGCGCAGCGCCAGCGGGGGCATGTTGCGCTGGTAGAGCCAGCGGTGCTGCCCATGTTTTGTCTCAAGCCCGAGCAGCCGATGGTCGGAAGCCCGCAGCACCACAACCCCGCCGCCAACGGCTGGGGGAGCCAGTATCTCCACGCCTGCGTTCACGCGCCATTTCTCGCTGCCCGTTTCAGCGTCGAGGGCGATGATTTCCCCCTTTTCGCCCGCCACGGCAACAATCTCGCCATCGCAGCCCACACCAGCGGAGAGCTTCACTTTGGTATCAGTCACCCATTTTTTCTTGCCGCCGTCGATGCGCACGACATCCCCGCCGGCTTCTGCGGCATAGACGCTCTCATCCACCACGATGGGCTGGAACACATAATTCTTCGCGCCGCCGACCGAAACGCTCCAGAGCTCGTGCAACTCAGCAGACTGTTGGAATTTGACTAAATCCGCCGGACCAGCCGTCGAGGAGCATCCCGACGATAAAGCCAAGGCGAGCACCGGAAAAAATAGATGCAAAGGAAAACGTCTCATGATTCAGCCTTCCAGCGATTCAAGTTTGACGCGGATGATGTCGCGCAACGCGGCCTCATTGCCCGCATTGCTCAGTATCCCAATGCCCGCTTGCCAAGCGGTGCGCGCCTCTGCGTACTTGCCTTGGGAGGCAAGGATATCGCCACGCAAATCTTCAAAACGGGCGCGCAAAGCGCCTTCCGGCACGGGCTGCAAACGGGCAAGCGCCGCGTCGAGATCGCCCTTTTGCATCAGCACGGCGGCCAGCCTCAACCGGGCAAGGTCGCGCAAAGCGGCATCTTTGCCCTTGTCCGCCGCCCATTCAAGCTGGGGAGTGGCGTTGTCGAGATCGTTTTTCTTGAACTGCATGCCCGCCGACAGCAGCGCCCCTAGTTGCGCCTGAACCGTGTTGCCATGCCCGCTAATCAGCTTGCCCGCAAGCTCGCGGGTCTGTTCCGCGTTATCGGCGGACACCGCCTGCTGTAGTTCAGAGTACAGTGCGCTGGCCTCGGCAGCGCCGGAACCTCTGTATCTGTTCCACATTTGCCAGCCCGCAAAACCCAGCGCCAGCGCCAAAAGCAACGTCATGACCAGATTGCCGTACCGTGCCCACCATGCCTTTATCTCGGCAATCTGTTCCTGCTCTTCAAGGTCATACACCGCCATTCGCAACTCCTTGTCCGCTCTCTTCCCGAAGCTCGCCGTCCGGCGGCGATTCGGCTCCATATATTACGTTGACTACTGTCTCGGGCAGTTCCTGAAACGGAACCCGGCACTGCTCGCCGTCGCCGCGCAGGGGCTTTATTCCAACTTCCTCCGCCGCCGCTTCATCTTCCCCGATGACCAGCGCCAGCAACGCGCCGCTGGCATCGGCCTTTCTCATCTGCGATTTGAAGCTGCCTCCCCCGCAATGCAGCAGCACGTCAAAGCCCACATCGCGCAAATTTTCAGCCGCCCGAAAGGCTAGCCGCTGCGCGGGGTCGCCTTGGTGCACCACGTAAACATCGGGCGCTGGCCGCTCGACCGCGTATTCGACCTCGCCGCTTTCCCGCCAAAGCGCAAGCAGGCGTTCCGCCCCCATCGCAAAACCTGCGGCGGGCATCGGCTTGCCGCCCAGTTGCCCCACCAGTGCGTCATAACGGCCACCGGCGCAGATTGTGCCTTGCGCGCCGAGTTTGTCACTCACCCACTCAAACACCGTCAGGTTGTAGTAATCCAGCCCGCGCACAAGGCGATGGTTGATTTTGAAATCAATCCCCGCCTCGGTCAGCAACGCTTGCAGCGTCTCCCAATGCGCCTTCGATGCCTCGCCCAGATAGTCGGCCAGTTTCGGCGCGGCCTCCACAAGCGCCTGCATGGCGGGATTCTTAGTATCGAGGATACGCAACGGGTTGGAATGCAGGCGGCGCTGGGCATCCTCATCCAGTTTGTCTTGGTTCGATTCGAGGTAAGCAACAAGCGCGGCGCGGTGGGCGGCGCGTTCTTCGGCGCTGCCCAGCGAATTGATTTCGAGCCTCACGTCGGTCAACCCAAGCTGCCCCCACAGGCGGGCGCACATGATGATGAGTTCGGCATCGATATCCGGCCCGGCAAAACTAAGCGCCTCCGCGCCAATCTGGTGAAACTGCCGATAGCGGCCCTTTTGCGGGCGCTCGTGGCGGAACATCGGCCCATGATAGTAGAGGCGCTGCGGGCCGTTCGACGCCACGAGGTTATGCTGGATGGCTGCCCTGACGCATCCCGCCGTGCCTTCCGGGCGCAGCGCGAGCCGCTCTCCGTTCAGCGCGTCCTCGAACGCATACATTTCCTTCTCGACAATGTCGGTAACTTCGCCGATTGCGCGGTGGAAAAGCGGCTCCGGCTCCACGACAGGCATACGGATCGGGCGGTAGCCATAGCTCTTGAGCCAGTCGCGGACGATGTCCTCAAAGTTCTCCCAGATTTCGGCTTCGTCGGGAAGGATGTCATTCATCCCACGCACAGCCTGCAAAGTTTGGATCATGTTTTTGCTACTTTTATCGCAATCAGGTTCAGACAGGCTTACGGGCGTAATGGCTCGCTACGTAATCGTCAACAAGGGCGGCAAATTCGGCAGCGATATTGCCACCGCGAAGGGTAACTGTTTTTTGTCCATCCACAAATACCGGCGCGGCAGGCGCTTCGCCCGAACCGGGTAATGATATACCGACATTGGCATGTCGGCTCTCTCCCGGTCCATTGACCACGCAGCCCATTACCGCCAAGGCCATGTTTTCCACGCCGTCATATTCGGTGCGCCATTGCGGCATCCTGTCGCGCACATGGCGCTGGATATGGGCAGCCAGTTCCTGAAAAACAGTGCCGGACGTGCGCCCGCAGCCAGGGCAGGCCGTCACCATCGGCACGAAGGCGCGCAAGCCCATCGTCTGCAAAATTTCCTGCGCCACCACGACTTCCTGCGAGCGGCTGCCCCCCGGCTCGGGCGTCAGGGACACCCGGATGGTATCGCCAATGCCTTCCTGGAGCAGCACCGCCAGCGCCGCCGTTGAGGCGACGATGCCCTTGCTGCCCATGCCCGCCTCGGTCAGCCCCAAATGCAGCGGATAATCGCAACGCCGTGCAAGTTCGCGGTAGGCCGCGATCAAATCCTGCACGCTCGACACCTTGGCCGAAAGAATGATGCGGTCTCCAGCCAGGCCAAGGCTTTCGGCCTGTGCCGCCGATTCCAGCGCCGAGCGCACCAATGCCTCGCGCATGACCGCGTTGGCGGGCAATGGCGCGGCGCGGGCGGCATTCTCATCCATCACCCTTGCCAATACCGACGAATCCAGGCTGCCCCAGTTCACCCCGATGCGCACTGGCTTGCCATGCTTGCATGCCAGCTCGATGATTTCGGCAAATTGCGCGTCGCGCCGCGCCCCCGCGCCGACGTTGCCCGGATTGATGCGGAATTTGTCGAGCGAGGCGGCGCATTCCGGTTCTTTGGCAAGCAGGGCATGGCCGTTGTAATGGAAATCTCCCACGAGCGGCACGTCAATACCCTGCGCGGCAAGGCGCTCGCGTATATGCGGCACGGCTTGGGCGGACGCCTCGTTGTTGACCGTGACCCGCACCAGTTCGGAGCCTGCGCGGAACAGCTCGGCAATCTGCGCGACAGTCGCGCCAACATCGGCGGTATCGGTACTCGTCATCGCCTGCACTACGACAGGCGCGTCCGACCCTATCACGACATGGCCAACGCGCACAGAACGGGTCGGGCGACGCACGGGCGAATCCGTGCGGACGGGGGAAACCCTCGTCATTGCAATGTCAGACGGGCAATCCCATCTCTGCTGGTATGCCCCTTCAAATCAACGGCTTGCCCGTTGAACTCCAGCTTCACATTGTTCGCCTGCCTGACCATGACCGAAAAAGGCGGCTTACCCTTGACGCTGCTGGCGCTGCCCTTGCTGCCAGTGCGGGTGAAAATGAGCCTTCCGCTGTTGTCGCGCACTTGCGCCAAAGTGCTGGCATTGAACAGCAGCTTGAGGGTCGCCTCCTTGGGTACGACTGGCACGGCTGGCGCAGCCGGATCAGAGGCATCGACGGGCGATTCCCCCAGCGCGGGAAGATTGGCCAGTTCCGGCGCAACATTGACGGGCACAGGCTCTTCAAGTTTGATGACCTGCTTTTTCAACTGAACCGTTTCCTCCGGCTTCTCGGGCTTGGGCGCCGCTGCGGCAGGCTTCGGGGCGGCAGCGGCTGGCGCAGGAGCCTTTGCGGGCGAATCGAACCGAATATTGAACCACTGCTTGTAAATGGCGAAACCCAGCCCTCCAGCCAGCGCCAGCGCCCCCAGCACGAACAGCAAAACCGGCAACGCGCGGCTTTTGGGGCGCGGGCTTGCCGCAGGCTGCATATTGCCATGCAGCTTGAGCATCGAAGAAAGATCAGCCGCCGTCGGAGTTCGGACGTTGATGCCCTCAAGCAAAGGCTCGGGGTCGATGTCCAGATACCGCGCGTAATTGCGCAAAAACCCGCGCACGAAAGTCGGCCCCGGCAGCGTGTCGAATCTCCCGTTTTCGAGAGCCTCTAGCTGGTGCGCCGATATTTTGAGCGTCCGGGCAATATCGGTCAGTGACTCCCCGCGCTCCTCCCGAGCTTTTTTAAGAATTTCTCCCGCCGAAAGCGTGGGAGGCGCGAATTCCATTGGCACGAATTCGGGTACGGACACGTCCTCGAAGCCAGGCACGGGTGTGGCCTCAGCTTCGGGCTTATTTTCATCAACAGAATCAGATTCTATCTGCATGGCATTCACTCGTATTTACCTTGCATCATCAATACGTTTTCCGGGGAACCCGCAAAGCGGCTACGCAGTTGCTCCGCATAGCTCGCCTCAGTATGGCGATCCCCGGCTCGCCGCGCCGCGCGCAAGCCAAGCCACACCGAACGCGCGCTGAGGTTGAAACGCCGATGATATTGAATGAGAAGATCATGCGCCCCCCGGAAATTCCCACGGCGATAAGCGATTTCCGCCAACCGGTACAGCGCCTCGCTGTTGGACGGGTCAGCCTCCAAGGCTTTGGAAAACTGGCTCTCCGCCCTCACAAGCTCGTTGTTTTCCAACAAACACTGGCCCGCATTAGTGAAGGGGCGTGTTTTATAGAGGTAATACGGATTGGCCGAGGAAGTCGCATATCGGGACAAGGCTTCGGAGACGCGCTTCTGGTTGCACAGGAACAGCCCGTAGCCGTTGTTGAAATCCGGGTCTCCGGGCGCGGCGCTGAGCGCGCGGCGGAAGGCTTCTTCGGCCAGAGTATTCTGCTTCAGCCCCATATAGACCAAGCCCATCAGGTAATAGGCCGGAGGATAGCCGGACTTGCTGGCCAAAGCCGCCTTGGCTTCATCCAAAGCAACCTCCGTGCGCCCCAGCTCGTAATACCCCAGCCCAAGCTCGACATGGATACGCGCCCTCTTTTCTTCCTCGCTCGCGGGCTGCGCGTCGGACAAAGGCCGAGGGTAAGCGCCGCTGAAACTGGGATTGGATTCGGCATAGGCCCGCGCCCCATTTTCTCCCCCGCCAGCGGATTGCGCACCGGCATTCCCCGCCGGAGGCGTTGCGCAGCCGCCCAGAAAGAAAACAGGAACGAGCCAACACAGCAAGAATGTTGGACGCTTCATGAAAAGACCTCCTCCACTGTCTGCAACGGACTCATATCGGTACGCTTCGTTTTGTCCCGCACCTGTCCGGCAAGCTGTCCGCAAGCGGCAGCCACGTCGCCGCCCCGTGTTTTGCGTGTCGTGACGATAATACCTGAATCAAGCAAAAGCCCCGCGAATTGCCGCACGCGCCCCGCTGGCGAACGGGCAAACCCGGAACGCGGGAAAGGATTGAACGGAATCAGGTTGAACTTGCACGGCACATCACGTGTCAGCGCAACCAGCGCACGTGCATGGGCATCGCTGTCGTTGATGCCGTCGAGCATCACGTACTCGAACGTCACAAAATCTCGCGGCGCGCGTTCGAGATACCGCTGGCATGCCGCCATCAAATCGCGCAGCGGATACTTGCGGTTGATTGGCACTAAGCGGTCGCGCAAGGCATCGTCGGGCGCGTGGAGCGACACCGCCAGCGCCACCGGGCATTCTTCGCGCAGACGGTCAATGGCTGGCACGATGCCCGCCGTCGACACCGTCACCCGCCGCCTGGACAGCCCATAAGCGTAGTCATCGAGCATTACCCGCAAAGCGGCAACGACATTATCGACATTCGCCAGCGCCTCGCCCATGCCCATCAGCACGACATTACTGACGACGCGCCCGC
This sequence comes from Azoarcus sp., assembly GCA_031285965.1. Taxonomy (GTDB): domain Bacteria; phylum Pseudomonadota; class Gammaproteobacteria; order Burkholderiales; family Rhodocyclaceae; genus WRNU01. The sequence continues at coordinate 6,358 of JAITVD010000019.1, read as the reverse complement.
CATCCTGCCCTTCGCCGCACGGCTTCGCGCCAAGCAGCCGGTTCGCCAGCCAAAGCTGGCCGACGATTTCGCCCGTTGTCAGGTTGCGGTTGAACCCCTGCTTGCCGGTCGCGCAGAACGCGCATTCGAGCGCACAGCCCGCCTGCGACGACACGCACAGCGTCCCGCGCCCCGCCTCGGGAATGAACACCGTCTCCACGGCGTTTCCTTCCCCCACATCGAACAGCCACTTGCGTGTGCCGTCCGCAGACAGGGCATCCCGCAGCAGCGCGGGCGCGCGAATCTCGGCCTGCTCTTTCAGCCTTGCCCGCAGCGCCTTGGCGACATCGGTCATCGCGTCGAAATCGTCGCAGCCTTCGCGGTGCATCCAGCGCATCACCTGACGGGCGCGGAAAGGCTTCTCCCCCAATTCGGAAAACCAAGCGTAAAGCGCGTCGAGGTCGTAATCGAGCAGATTGGGCACGGCGGGCAAGGAAACCGGGGCGATTCCTGACAAATTGAGTTCAGCGGCTATGGATGGCCATGCCGGGGAAGAAGAACGCCATTTCCACCGCAGCCGTCTCCGGCGCGTCGGAACCATGCACGGCATTGGCGTCGATGGATTCGGCAAAATCGGCGCGGATCGTGCCCGGCGCGGCTTTTTTCGGGTCGGTCGCGCCCATCAGCTCGCGGTTTTGGGCAATCGCGTTCTCGCCTTCAAGCACCTGCACCATGACCGGGCCGGAGGTCATGAACTTGACCAAATCCGCGAAAAACGGACGCTCGCGGTGCACCGCGTAGAACTCGCCCGCTTCCCGCTCCGACAGATGCGCCATGCGGGCCGCGACCACTTTGAGACCCGCGCCTTCAAAACGCTGGGTGATTTTTCCGATGACGTTCTTTGCGACGGCATCGGGCTTGATAATGGAAAGAGTGCGCTCAATGGCCACGAAATTCTCCTAGAAGGGTGACAAAACGGAAGGAGGCGAATTCTAGCAGGTTCCCCGAAACCAAAGCCGGAACAAGGCCACGCAGCGGCAAAAGAGGCGGAAAAACAGGCTCGCGGCAATTTCATCGCAAGGCGAATGTTTGCAGCGGGCGGCGGCTCATTCCCTCGCAGCAGTCCGCCGAAGCCTGGGCGGGCGTTCCTTCTCCGCGCCGCTCCTCTGCGGCACGGGTACGCCAGCCAAACGGCATGCGTCGGCTTCGAGCATTTCCATCCACATGCCGCGCTTGAGCCGGGGCGGCAGTTCGACCGGGCCGTAGCGCACCCGCATCAAACGGCTCACGGTGAAACCGACGGCCTCGAACATGCGCCGCACTTCGCGGTTGCGGCCTTCCGGCAGGACGACCCTGTACCAGCGGTTCACGCCTTCCCCGCCTTCAGTGCGCAGGGAAGTGAAGCGGGCGGAACCGTCTTCGAGCGCAATGCCTTCGGTCAGCGACCGAAAATGTTCGTCGCCCAGTTCGCCGAGGAGCCGAACCGCGTATTCGCGCTCGAACCCGTAGCGCGGGTGCATCATCCGGTTGGCAAGGTCGCCGTCGTCGGTGAAGAGCAGCAGCCCGGAGGTGTTGAAATCCAGCCGCCCGATGGCGAGCCAGCGCCCGCGCCGCAAGGCGGGCAGCCGTTCAAATACGGACGGACGACCTTCGGGGTCGTTGCGGGAGACGATTTCGCCTTCGGGCTTGTGGTAGATCAGCACGCGCGGGGGGCGCGTGCCAAAGCGCAGTTGAACCAGCCTGCCATTGAGCTTGACGCGGTCGCCGGGGCCGATTTTCTGGCCAAGGGCGGCAGGCTGGTCGTTGACCAGAATGCGGCCTTCTTCCACCCATTCTTCAACCTGGCGGCGCGACGCCACGCCAGCGCGAGCCAGTATTTTTTGCAGCCGCTCAGCCGCCGCGCCAGTATCCGCGCCGAATCGCGCCCCGCGACGGGCGGAGCGTCCGCCCGGCTTGCCGTCCGCGATGCTTTCCGGCGCGTCGGGGCGCGAAAATTTGTTCTTACTCGGCGGGCGCAGGGGTGTCCGCTTCGGGGTGCGTGGTGTCGACAAGTTCCATCATCCTTTCAATTTCGGGCAAAGCAGGCAATTCAGTGAGGCTGCGCAAGCCCATGTCATCGAGAAAACGTTTGGTGGTGGCGAAAAGCGCCGGGCGGCCCGGCGTGTCGCGGTGGCCTATCACGTCAATCCAGCCACGCGACTCCAAGGTTTTGAGCACGCTGGGCGAGACGGCCACGCCGCGAATCTCTTCGATGCCGCCCCGCGTGACCGGCTGGCGGTACGCGATGATTGCCAGCGTTTCCATGACCGCCCTTGAATAGCGCGGCGGCTTTTCGTTTTTCAATCTGTCCAAATAGGGCTGAAGCTCGGCGCGTGTCTGGAAGCGCCAGCCGTTGGCCGTCTGCGCCAGTTCCACGCCCCGCCCCGCCGCTTCCCAGTCCGTGCGCAGCTCGTCGAGCAGGCGGCGCACCAGCTCCGCGCCGGGGTCTTGCCCAAACAACTGGCGCAGCACGCCCACCGGCAGCGGCGCGGCGCTGCCAAAAAGCGCCGCTTCGATGACGCGCTTGAGCGCCGCCGGGGTGTCCGGCTCCGCCGCCGTCATGGGCGCGGCAGAGGAAAAATCCGCGTCTGCAAAATCGGCTTCTTCATCCGGCAGCGCATCTTCCCGTTCGGGCATGTTTTCTTCAGTTTCCAGCATCGGCCAGCTTCACGTAAATCGGCGCGAACGCCTCGTTCTGGGTCACGACCACCAGCGTTTCCTTGACCAATTCCAGCATGGCGAGAAAACTCACCACCAGCGCGGCGGAGCCTTTTTCCACATCGAACAGCGTATCGAAAACGACAAACGCGCCGCCATGCAATTTTCTGAGTATGCGCGTCATGTGCTCGCGCACCGACAGTTCTTCGCGCTCAATCCGGTGATGCTGCACGAGCCGCGCCCGCTTCACCAGCCGCAGCCACGCCAGTTGCAGGTCATGCAGGCTCACTTCCGGCATCCGCTCGATGATTTTTTCGGTCACGAACACGCCCGCCCTCTCGAAATCGCGCCCCATCCGGGGCAAAGCGTCGAGCCGTGCCGCCGCCAGCTTGGTCTGTTCGTATTCGAGCAGCCTGCGCACCAGTTCGGCTCTGGGGTCAATCTCGACGGACTCTTCGCGGGGCGGGCGCGGCAGCAGCATCCGCGACTTGATTTCCAGCAGCATCGCGGCCATCAGCAGGTATTCCGCCGCCAGTTCCAGATTGCTGGCGCGCATGGCTTCCACGTATTCGAGGTACTGGACGGTCAGCGGAGCCATTGGAATGTCGAGCACGTCAACGTTGGCGCGGCGAATCAAGTAAAGCAGCAGGTCGAGTGGGCCTTCGAAGGCTTCCAAGAACACACGCAGCGCGTCGGGCGGAATATATAAGTCTTTGGGCAGTTCCAGCATCGGCTCGCCGTAGAGCCGCGCCAGCGCGGCATCCAGCGCCCCGCCCGCTTCGGGCTGCGCCACGCTGGTTTCTTCGGTCTGGCGCTGGCTGTCCATCCTGTTCATGTTCAATGCCCAAAGAGCTTCATCAGACCTTTCAGGAAAGCGCCCAGCAACGGCCCGAGGATAGCGCCCAACAACCCCGTCGCAATCAGCGCGAGCAGGATGATGAAGCCGAAAGGCTCGATACGCGCATATTTCCAAGCCAAACGGTCCGGCAGCAAACTGAACGCGATGCGCCCGCCATCGAGCGGCGGTATTGGCAGCAGGTTCAGGAACATCAGCGCACCGTTAATCATCATCCCCGCCACGGCAATCTGGACATAGACATACGGCACTTTCCTCGCGATGAGCGCGTAGATGACCGCCCAAACCAGCGCCATCGCCAAATTGGCAAACGGCCCCGCCGCCGCCACCCAGAGCATATCCGCCTTGGGATTGCGCAGGCGGCTGAAATTGACCGGAACAGGCTTGGCCCAGCCGAAAGTCCACGGATTGCCCGTCAGGCTGGAGAACATGAAGATGCACAGCGGCACGACCACCGTGCCCATCGGGTCGATATGGCGGAACGGGTCGAGCGAGATGCGCCCGGCCTGCTCGGCGGTCGGGTCGCCAAAATGACGCGCCACGTAGCCATGCGCCGCCTCATGCACGGTGATGGCCAGCAGCACCGGCACGGCCCAGACCACGATGTTGATGATGAGTTCGGACATTCCGTTTTCGCTTCCGCCTGTTTTTGAAACAACGCTTTGAACCTGCAAGGCACATTATCCGGCATCGCAGGCATCGTGACGCGCTTCTAATGCTTTTAGCATATAAAGGAATTGCTCCGCGCCGATGTGCGGGGCGAGTATACAGTTCCTCATGAAGAAACAGGAAGGCGTTGCCCTGCTTGGGAAGAGGCGTACTTATGCTTGCGGCCTGTGCCACATTGCACAGCTACGTCCCGCTCCCACCGAAAACGGCACGGATTTACGGTACATTCGGGAATTTCTGGGCAAGAGCAGCAAAGCGACCGAAATCTATGCGCACGTCAGCATAGGGAGCATCCAAAATGTCGATACGCCATAAGACAAGCGGAAAAAATAAAACAAACTTTTATGGCGGGTATACATTCTATTTTGGAGGTATACCCGCAGAACGGATACGCCGAACATAGCGGGGGTTTTTTCAAAGACACTCGCAATAATTGGGCAACATTTCAGGAGGCAAGGCTGATGTTTACGGAAATTGATTATTCCATTTTTGATTTTGCGGTTAGCCTAACAGAAGCGGTCGATTTGGTTTCTTCTGACTTAAACGACCACCATAAAAAAGTCTGCTATATCTCTTATATGATAGCAAAGGAAATGGCGCTGACCGACAATGAAATACGCGATATTGCCCTAGGTGCGATTCTGCATGACATCGGCGCATTCACCTGCGAAGAAAAACTCAAGATAATATCCCCTTCTATGGCGTTCCACGATGATATAAACAACCAGCACCAATATATGGGATACAAACTATTGCGGGATTTTCAGCCCTTCAGCAAAGCCGCCACGTTAATCAAATATCATCACGCGCGTTTTGATAAATCCGCGAATGAAATTCCGATTGGAAGCTATATTATTCATTTAGCGGACAGGATATCCATATTACTGGATAAACGCCGTGAGGTGTTAGGGCAAATCCCGGAAATCATGAACGCTATTGAAAAAAGAAAAGCAATATTTCACCCGGATACGCTTGACGCCCTCCGCCAAATCATGAAAGTAGAATATTTTTGGATTGAGGCATGCTCCTTGCCTGTAACCGTCATTTTGTCGGAAAGAATACGCTTCCCGAGACAAATAGTAGATGTCGAAACAATAAGAAGTCTTGCGAAACTTATTTCGCAAGTTATAGACTTTAGAAGCAGATTTACGGCAACACATTCAAGCGGCGTTGCGGCGGTTGCGCTTGAACTAGCTAAAATATTAGAGTTTTCAGAAAGGGAATGTAAATTCATTGAGATAGCGGGGTATCTGCACGACATAGGAAAACTTGCTATATCCGATGATATATTGGAAAAAAATGGCACATTGAATGTTGAAGAATTTAACGAAATGCGAAAACATACTTATTACACCTATGCGGTATTGAGCAAAATTAAAGGGTTTGAACAAGTCGCGACATGGGCGGCCTATCACCACGAAAGACTGGACGGAAACGGTTATCCCTTTCATGTGAAGGGTGCGAATTTTACAAAGCTATCGCGCCTTGTGGCCGTTGCGGACATAGTGACAGCGATAACGGAAGACAGGCCGTACCGCCGGGGAATGAGCGCCGAAAAAGCAACGGAAATACTATCCAACATGGTAACAAGCGGTGGGATTGATGAGGGTATCGTAGCAGTAGTAAAGGAAAACTTTCAGCACATTAACGGCGTGCGTATCAAAGCGCAACAAGACGCACAACAGAAATACAACGCTTTTTATGATTCGGAACAGGATTGCGGAGAAAGGTATTTGTCGAGATGAATCAAATATTGAAAAAAGAAAAATATCATACTCTCAAAGGCAATTCCTGCTTCGGGCACAAATTCTTCGAGTCTTAGAACCTAAACGCGATACCCCAAAACCGCCTATTCTCAAAAGGGGGATTTGGGATTACTATACAACAAGCGGCGCAAGGCCGTGCTTTGTGAGATTTCTTTCTTGGCGGAGGAACTTATGAACGATACTGAAAATACACAGGTTACGCGGGTCAGGGAGCTGGGAGGCCGGGAGGCGACGGTTCTTGAAAACTCTGGTCTCCGGGTTATGATTGACGACCTTGGGGGCATGACGCCGGAAATGTCGGCGCGGAGGGGGACTGAGGGGGAAATCCCAAACGCGGGAGGGGCGCCGATGCTTAACGCGCATTGGCTGCCGTGGTTCCGTTCCAGTTCCG
>JAITVD010000016.1 GCA_031285965.1 Azoarcus sp. | reverse complement strand
CCATTTGCCAATTTTGCTATTGATAATACACTTGTGCCTTGAATATCCATTTTTTTAGTGGCATTATATTCCAATGCAATTCTTTTCAAATAATTTATTGATTTTTTTGTTCCAACTTTTTTTAAGGCGTCAATTGCTTGCAAAATATCAAACCAGTCAGAATGTTTTGTTAAAATGTTTATCATGGTATCTTCTGTAAATGGTTTCTTTAATTTTTCCGTAATATGCTCATAACAAAATGAACCAATATTGTCTAAATCCCATTCTGGAATAACTTTCACCATTTTCCCTCCAAAATATGTTCTATTATATTGCCTTTAATTATTTTGTCAAGTTATTTTTAATCAATTTTAGGAACAATTGCGCATAACTTGTGTATACCCGCCATAAAACTGCCGGTATACCCCCAAAATCGGGTGTATACCCGCCATAAAAGTTCGTTTTATTTTTTTCCCAGCTTGCCTCATGGTGTACTGACATTTTTGATGCTCCCTGCACTGACGTGCGTGTAGATTTCAAGTTTCAGAAGTTCCTGAATATACCGAAAATCCGCGCCGTTTTCGACAGGCGCGGGACGTGACCATGAACTGCGGCACAGTTTGCAAGCGCAAGTTTGCTTTCCTTCATTCTCGCGCTCCATTCGGCGCTTCGCACTGCTTTCTATTCTGTGAGGGGGGCTTTTTAGCGCCGAAAAAAAAGAACCCGGCCTTTTGAGCCGGGTTCTTTTTGGCTTTGTCCGACGGGTAGGCGGACAGAAGTTCCTTTAGGCGGACTTCTTCGAGGCAGCCTTGGTGGTCGTCGTGGTGACGGCCTTGACCGTGGCGTTGGTGGCTGCGGCAACGTTGGCTTCGGCGATTTCGGTCGCTTGTTTGACGGCCTTGGAGAAGTTGTCATAGGCGCTGTTGGCGGCGGCGATGGCCGACTTCACGGCGGCAACGGCAACGTCGGAACCCGCCGGGGCGGATTTGGCGGCCTTGTCAAGCGCGGAAGAAACGTTCTTGTTCAGTTCGGAGAGCTGGGTTTCGAGCACTTTCGCCAGTTCTTCTTGACCTTGCGAAGCGATTTCATAAACGCTGCGGGCATAGGCGACAGACTTTTCCAGCAAGGGCTGAATCAGCGAGGCTTGCAGGGAAACCAGTTCTTGCACGTCCTTGGTGCCCAGCAGAGCCTTGGTGTTGGAGACGCTGTCTTCCAGCACGGAACGGGCGGTGTTGAGGTTCAGGGCGGCCAGACGCTCGGCGTTGGCAAAGGCGCTGTTGGTGAGGCTCAGCAGGGTTTCGATGTTGGCCTTGTTGGTGGCGGCGAACTGATCAGGGTTGAAAGTAGTCATCGGACTCTCCTCGTGGTGTGTGGTGTGAAAATGAGGGAACTGCGAAAAGGTGAAACGGTGCTGCTTTGTCTGCTGCAAACTGGGGGTGGGGAATATGCTGCGTGATATTGCTGCGCAGCAACATTTTTCGGATTCTATTCAACTGGAGTTCAATGTCAACTGTTTTTTGTGCGTTGCACAAGAAAAATGTCACATTTTTTCCTTCCGTGCCACAGCGGGCATCAGATGCTTCGGGAAAGCGATGCTCTGGCAGGGGGAAAAATGGGAACTTCAAGCCTACATTTTTACCAATGCAAAATTCTCAGCCGTCCATCCGCGCCGGAAAATCCCTGCGCACGGCGGGCTTTTATGTGTAGAAAGTATTCTAAGTAACTGAATTTGCTTTTATTTTCTTGCAAAGTTAGAATCGCGCCTTCTTTTGGGCAACAAAACCAATTTAAGCAAGGAGCAGCAAGATGACGCATCGCAACGCTTTCCGTCCTGCAGCGCAGGGCGGCTCAGAAAAAACCGCTGCCCTGCTGTTGTGCTTGGCCGCGCTCTCTTTCAGCGGCACGGCTGCCGCCGCGACGTTTGCGGGAACCCTTGCCCCAGAGGTCATTGAGCACACTCGTATTTTCGATTTTGACATGGGCAGCTTGTCCGGCAATCCTGATTTTTCCGCCGAGGCATATCTTTATTCAGTCTACGATGACGCAAGCGGCTGGCGAAACGCCTTGCTTCTTGCCGGCATGCCTCCGGTTCTTCACAGCATCAATCCAGACCTTCTCCAGTATTATCAAAGCGTTGATTCAACTTTCCGTCATCAGGAAACCTACAACTATGGGAACGGAAGATATGACATTGAGTTTAACGGGTCAGCAGAGTACAGGAAGGCGAGCGTCACGTCCGGCATGGGCGGGGAAGGCAGCTTCGCAGAAAGTGGCTCCTTGGCGGACAGTCTGACCACGCGGGTATGGACGGACGGCGGGAATGGAAACGGGTACTTTGCTTTTGACACTTTGACGGCTCATTCTTTTAAGTCGGACAACGGCGAGATTCCGGGTAGCCCTGGGTATGACGGTACGGATTGGTACAGCGCGTACATACGCCATTCAGACGGTCGGGAGGTCGTATCTGATGCGCCCTTCGATGCTGTCGGGCTGGCAGACGAAATCAAAGGGCTGATGCCGTTTTCCGGCTACGCGAACTTTGATTTCGACCGTTCATGGGTGATGTACGAAGGCAGCGACGAAAAAGTGGCGCTCTCGTCGATTTTCGGGAGCGGCAGCCTTAACGAGTTTTCTGCGGCCAGCAGTATTGGCATTGGCCGTTTTGACGATGAAGCCCGTTTTTTTGCGGACTGGACATCCGTTTCCCAGATTACCGCCATTGAACTTTATGCCGTGCCTGAGCCGGAGACTTGGGCGATGCTGCTGGTTGGGCTGGGTCTGGTGGGTGCGGTGTCGCGCTGGCGTGCGCGGGCGGCGTAAGGCTTGCTTCCTGCCGTAAAAAATCGAACAGGCCAGACAGTAGCGTCCGGCCTGTTTTTTTGTTCCGCGCTTTCTTTTGGCGGCGGCAAAAGCGCCCGCATAAGCGTGTTTCGGCAAGGCGCAATGGCGGATGCCGATTTTTTAGTGGGGTTTTTGCGTTGCGCGCTTTCAGCCTCCTAGCCGCGCCAGTTGCGGGCGCAGTTTTTCCAGCGCGGCTTGAAAGCCCACCAGCCGTTCGCGTTCCTGTTCCACGACGGCGGGCGGGGCGCGGTCGACAAAATTGGCGTTGCCGAGCTTGTTTTGCGCTTTGGCGGCTTCGGCTTCGAGGCGGGCGATTTCTTTGGACAGGCGCTCGTGTTCGGCATTGGGGTCGATGTCCACTTTGAGCATCAGCCGCGTTTCCCCGACGAGCGCCACGGGGGCGAGGGCGGTTTCGCTGATTTCGTCGGCGAATTCAATTTCGGAAAGTTTGGCAAGCCCTTTGAGGAACGGCGCGAAGGCGCGAAGGCGGAAATCGGCTCCCGCGATGACGAGCGGCATCCGCTGCGCCGGGGAGATGTTCATTTCTCCGCGCAGGTTGCGGCATGCGTGGGCAAGCGCCTTGAGTTCAGTCATTTGCGCTTCGGCGGCGTCATTGACGCATGTCAGGTCGGCTTCTGGGAAGCGCGCCAGCATGATGCTGTCCGTTTGTTTCTTTCCCGTCAGCGGGGCGACCGTCTGCCAGAGTTCTTCGGTAATAAAAGGAATGAGCGGATGCGCGAGGCGCAGCACGGCTTCCAGCGTGTGCGCGAGGGTGTGGCGGGCGGCCTCCGCGCCGTCCCCTTCAGCGGCCATTTCGATTTTGGCGATTTCCAGATACCAGTCGCAGAACTCGTCCCACACGAAGCGGTAAATGGCATGCGCGAGCAGGTCGAAACGGTATTCGGCGTAATGCCGTGCGACCTCTTCAGAGAGCTTCTGGAACAGGCTGATAATCCAGCGGTCGGCAAACGAAAGCGCGTCGGCGGCAGGGGCGGGGAGGGCATCCCGCCCCGCGCAGTTCATCAGCACGAAGCGGGAGGCGTTCCAGAGCTTGTTGCAGAAATTGCGGTAGCCCTCACAGCGGCTCAGGTCGAATTTGATGTCGCGCCCCGGCGAGGCGAGCGAGGCAAAGGTAAAGCGCAGGGCATCCGTGCCAAAGGCGGGGATGCCTTCGGGGAATTCCTTACGGGTGCGTTTTTCAATCTGCGACTTCTGCCTTGGATCCATGAGGCCGAAGGTGCGCTTTTCGATCAGCGCGTCGAGGCCGATGCCGTCGATTAGGTCAATTGGGTCGAGCACGTTGCCTTTGGATTTGCTCATTTTCTGGCCTTCCGCGTCGCGGATGAGGCCATGCACGTAGACGTGTCTGAAGGGAACCCGCCCGGTGATGTGCTTGGTCATCATCACCATGCGGGCAACCCAGAAAAAGATGATGTCGAAGCCCGTGACGAGCACCGAGGAGGGCAGGTAGAGGTCGAGTGCCGGATTGGAGGCGTTCGGATAATCGGGCGTCCAGTCCAGCGTGGAGAAAGGCCACAGGGCGGAGGAATACCAAGTGTCGAGCACATCGGGGTCGCGCCTCAGCCCGTAGCGGCGGAGTTCTTCGCATTCCTGGACGGATTTGGCGGAATAGCTTTTGAGAATCGCCATGTGGTGGCGTTTGTGCCGTTCTGTGCAGTCGAAGCATCCGAGGCACTTGCTGCCGGGGACTTTGGTGGCAATGTTGAGCAGGACGTTGAATTTTTCGTAGGCGGCTTCCTCGCTTTCATCGACAAAAACGTTGCCCATCCGGTCATACCAAGCCGGAATCTGATGCCCCCACCATAGTTGGCGGGAAATGCACCAGTCTTGGATGTTGTTGAGCCACTGGTTGTAGGTATTGACCCAGTTTTCCGGGAAAAAGCGGATTTCGCCGCTCGCCACGGCATCCAGCGCCTTTTGCGTGATGGACAGCCCGTCATCCGGGTAAGGTCTCGACATGGCGACGAACCACTGGTCGGTGAGCATGGGTTCCAGCACTTCGCCCGTGCGGTCGCCGCGTGGGACTTTGAGGATGTGCTTTTCGGTTTTTTCCAGCAGCCCTTGCGCGTCCAAATCTCGGATGACCTGCTCGCGCGCGGCGAAGCGGTCCATGCCTCGGTATTGCTCCGGCGCATTCTCGTTGATGGCGGCATCCAGCGTGAGGATGGAAATCATCGGCAGCCCGTGGCGCTGCCCCACGGCGTAGTCGTTGAAATCGTGCGCGGGCGTGACCTTGACGACACCGGTTCCGAACGCCTTGTCGACATAGGCGTCCGCAATGACGGGAATCTCGCGTCCCGCCAGCGGCAGGCGTACCGTTTTGCCGATCATGTGGCGGTAGCGTTCGTCCTCGGGATGCACCATCACGGCGGTGTCGCCGAGCATGGTTTCAGGCCGCGTGGTGGCCACGGTGAGATGCCCGCTGCCGTCGGCAAACGGATAGCGGATGTGCCAGAGAAAGCCGTTTTCCTCCACGCTGTCCACTTCTAGGTCGGAAACGGCGGTTTTCAGCTTTGGGTCCCAGTTGACCAGCCGCTTGCCACGGTAGATGAGACCTTCGCGGAAAAGGCGCACGAAAGTCTGCGTGACGGTGCGGCTCAAGCCCTCATCCATCGTAAAGCGTTCGCGTGTCCAGTCCGGGCTGCTGCCCAAGCGGCGCATCTGCCGCGTAATCGCGCCGCCCGAGAATTTTTTCCACTCCCACACTTTTTCAAGAAACTTTTCGCGCCCCAAGTCGTGCCGGGAGATGTTCTGGGCATCGAGCTGGCGCTCTACGACGATTTGCGTGGCGATGCCCGCATGGTCGGTTCCCGGCTGCCACAGGGTGTTGATTCCGCGCATCCGGTGGTAGCGCGTCAGCGCGTCCATTAAGGTTTGGTTGAAGCCGTGCCCCATGTGCAGCGTGCCGGTGACATTGGGCGGCGGCAGCAGCACACAGAAAGATGGGTCTTTATCGGCATCCAGTCCAGCGGCAAAGAAATTGCGGGATTCCCATTCATCGTAAAGGCGGGATTCTATGGCTGCCGGTTCGTAACTTTTGCTGAGTTCCATGATTGTCCAGCGCGTAAAAATCCGCATATTATACTGAATTTAATAGAAAAATTATGGTGATGTTTCGTTTTCTTGTCGCGCACAAGGCGCGAAATGAACGGCATATTATGTGTTCTTCATTTTTTATTTTTCCGTGGTGGAACTGCGCAAGAGGAATGCTGCACGATGTCCAATGTTGGGCATGGGCTATACTCAACAGGATTTTTTCGAGACACATTCTCATCCGCGCCCGCGCCGAAAGCGTTCGGCACGCATCCAATAACGGAGAAATTGCAATGAAACATTCCAGCCTTTCTTGCCTTGCGGCGGCGCTGTTTGCCTTATGCCTCGCGGGCTGCGCGACGGAAAGCCACCGGAGCTTGGCGGTTGAGCAGACGCAGAGCGCCCGCACGGCGTATAGCGGCGTGCGTTCGCCTATCGCGGTCGGCAAATTCGACAACCGTTCCAGCTTCATGCGCGGGCTTTTCTCGGATGGCGTTGATCGTCTTGGCAGCCAGGCCAAAACAATCCTCATCACCCACTTGCAGCAGACCAACCGCTTCACCGTGCTTGACCGCGACAACATGGAGGAAGCGAAGCTGGAAGCCGAAATCCGCAAGGAAGCGCAGGAATTGAAGGGTGCGGCTTACGTCATCACTGGGGATGTGTCGGAATTTGGCCGCAAAGAAGTGGGCGACCATCAACTGTTCGGCATCCTGGGACGCGGCAAGAAGCAGGTCGCCTATGCCAAGGTCAGCCTCAACATCGTCGACATCCGCACCACCGAAGTTGTTTATTCCGTGCAGGGCGCGGGCGAATATGCGCTTTCCAGCCGGGAAATCATCGGCTTTGGCGGCACGTCCGGCTACGACTCCACCCTGAACGGCAAAGTGCTCGATCTGGCGATACGCGAAGCCGTTGACCGATTGACCGGGGCGATAGACAGCGGCGCGTGGAAACCCGTCAGCAAGTGAGGCGATTGATGCAGAGGCGTTTTATCCAGCGCGTTTTCCCCGCGCTTGTTTTCGCGGTGGGTCTTTGCGGGTGTGTAAGCCCGCCGCCGACGCTTTACGGCTGGGGAAGCTATGAATCCCAAATGTACGCGCACCTAGCGGGGGAGAGCCGGGAGGCGCAGATCGAGGCAATGGAGCGCGACCTGGAAAAAATCGAGGCCAGCGGCAAAATCGCCCCGCCGGGTTTCCATGCCCATCTTGGTTTGCTGTACGCGGAAACAGGCAATGACGCAAAGGCCGTCGCCTGTTTTGGAACGGAAAAGACCCGTTTCCCGGAAGCCGCCGCCTACATGGATTTCCTTCTCAAGAAGTACGAAAAATAAGCGCCGCGCATCATGAATTCTTTGTTTTCACTATTTTTCCCGTCCATCCGTGCCGCCCGCACCGCGCTGGCGGTGAGCGCCGCGATGTTGTGCTGCGCCTGCGCCACGCCGGTCGCGCAGCGCGACTACACGGCTTTTCGGGAGAGCCGCCCGCGTTCCATTCTGGTGATGCCGCCGGTCAACCGGTCTCCTGAAATCAAAGCGCCGATAACTTTTCTTGCCACGGCAACCGTGCCTTTGGCGGAGTCCGGGTATTACGTGATTCCGGTAACGCTCGCGGATGAGACGTTCAAGCAAAATGGCGTGACCGTTGCCGAGGAAGCGCATTCAATCGAACTCGGCAAGCTGCGCGAAATCTTCGGCGCGGACGCGGCGCTCTACGTCACGATTACCCGCTTTGGCACGAGCTATCGCGTTCTCAGCAGCGTGGTGGAGGCTGCGGCGTCATCAAAACTTGTCGACCTCAGAACCGGGCAAGAACTATGGTCTGGTCAAGCCACCGTGGTGTGGGATAGCAGCAGCAACAACGGCGGGGGGCTGATCGGCATGCTGGTGAGCGCAATCGTCAGCCAGATTGCCAACACCATTTCGGACAAATCGCATGACGCGGGCAGGGCGGCGAATTATCGGATGCTCTCTGCCGGACATCAGAACAGCATCCTGTTCGGGCCATACCATCCCAAGTTTGGGACGGATTAGGGCATCTATCTAATTAGGACATCTATCTACGGTCTGTTTTTTGTGCCCTGTCTGTTTGGCGGGACATTTTGTTTTGCGGAATGCTTGATTTTTTGTAGATGCGTGTAAAATCGCTCCCTTCTTTAGCATCCATCTGAACAGCATGAATGCAAGAGATGTTTGTCATGTCAGTAATCTGAAAAATGAGCCATGAAGCCCCTGTTTCTGAAGTGCATGCTGCCCTGAGCGGGCAGAAGCCCGTTTTTTTGCGGGCGGCGGCGTTCAGCGTGGTCATTGGCGCGCTGATGCTGGCGCCTTCCGTGTATATGCTTCAGGTATACGACAGGGTGGTCAACAGCCGCAGCATGATGACGCTAGCCATGATTACGCTGCTGCTGGCGCTCGTCTACGTGGTGCTGGAAGTATTGCAGTGGGCGCGGCTGGGCGTGCTGCGGCACGCGGCGGAAGGGTTTGACCTGACGCTCGGCAGGCGGGTTTTTGACGCGGTGTTCCGGGCAAACCTGTATGGCGCTCACAATCTGGGCCTGCGGGGGCTGCGCGATTTCACCACGGTGCGGGAGTTCATTCCCAGCAATGTCATGGCGGGGCTGCTGGATATACCGATGGCGATCCTGCTGATCGGGGTGATTTTCTGGATTGATACGCTGCTGGGCTGTTTCGGGCTGGCAAGCGCCGCCGTGCAGGGCGTCATCACCTACTTCAACAAGAAATCTTCCGCCGCGCCGCTGGCAAAGGCGAATTGGCTGTCCAGCCAAGCGCAGACTTTCATCGAGGCTTCGCTGAAAAACGGTGAAGTGGTGCAGGCGATGGGGATGGCGGGCGGGCTGCGCCAACGCTGGCTGAAGCAGCAGAAGGATCTTTTGCTCCATCAGGCTTTGGCCTCTGATCGGGCGGGCGCGTTCGGGGCGCTTTCAAAATACGTGCAACTGGTTTCGAGTTCGCTGATGCTCGGGCTGGGAGCGTGGCTGCTGCTTTCCGGGAAATTCACGGGCAGCGCCGGACTGGTTTTGATGGCTTCGATCATCGCGGGTCGGGCGCTGGCTCCGCTGACGCAGGTCATCATCGGCTGGAATGGCGTCATCAATGCGCGGGAGTCTTTGGCGCGGCTAAAGGAGTTGCTGGGGAAAGTTCCCGTCACGGAATCAGGGCTGTCGCTGCCCGCGCCGCAGGGCAGGCTGATGGCCGAGAACATCACCGCCCGCGTGCCGGGGGCGATGTCCGCCAAACCTGTCCTGCGCAGTGTGTTTTTCGATGTCCCGCCGGGGAGGATGCTGGCGGTGATTGGGCCGTCGGCTTCGGGCAAGTCGAGCCTCACGCATCTTCTGGTCGGGGCTTGGCCCTGCGTTGCGGGCACGGTGCGGCTCGATGGCGTCGATGTGCATACATGGGACAAGCGCGAACTGGGGCCGTATATCGGCTTCCTGCCGCAGGATGTGGCGCTTTTTGAGGGGACGGTTGCGCAGAACATTGCCCGCTTCGGCAAGCCAGATGCCGACAAGCTCAAGATGGCGGCCATGACGACGGGGCTGCACGAGCATATCCGGGCGCTGCCGAAGGGCTACAGAACACGGATTGGCCGCGACGGCGTAACGCTTTCCGGCGGCATGCGCCAGCGCATCGGGCTGGCGCGGGCGGTTTATGGTTCTCCGCGCCTGGTGGTGCTCGATGAGCCGAACGCGAATCTGGATGAAGCGGGAGAAGTGGCGCTGGCGAACACTTTGCAGGCGCTGCGCACCGCAGGCACAACGGTCGTGGTCGTCACGCATCGCAAGAATCTGCTGGCGATGGCTGATCTGGCGCTGCTGCTGGTCAATGGCGAGGCCAAGGCGTTCGGCCCGCGCCACGAAGTGCTTGCCGCCTTGCAGGGATCGGTTTCGCCGCCGCCGGGCAACGCGCCCCGCGCGCCGATCATCGGGATGCGTTCCGGCATGAAGCCGCTGGCGGCAACGTGATGGCGGGCGGGACATGAACAGAATCGCGTCGCTCAAAAATCATCTTGCCATGCTCGCCGACCGCAGCGAGCTTTCCCGCTTCCTGAGCGGATTCAAGCGCGAATTCGCCTACGCGCTAGGCTTCACCGCGCTCATCAATTTGCTGATGCTCACGCCGACGCTGTACATGTTGCAGATTTTCGACCGGGTCATGGTCAGCATGAGCGAGTTCACGCTCTACGCGGTGACGTTGATGCTGTTTTTCTTCCTCGGGGTGATGAGCTTTTCCGAATGGGTGCGCTCCCGCTTGCTGGTGCGGCTCGGGGTGCGGATGGACATGCAGTTGAATCCCCGCGTGTTCGCTGCCGCTTTCGAGATGCGCAATCAGGGAGAGGAGAGCGGCTACCTGTTCAAGAGCCTTGCGAAATTGCGCCAGTTCCTGACGGGGGCGGGGCTGTTCGCCATTCTGGATGCGCCCTGGACGCCGATCTACATCGTGGTGCTGTTTCTCTTGCACCCGTTGCTGGGCGGGCTGTCGGCCATCTTTTGCCTGATTCTTTTCGGGGTTGCGTGGGTTTCCAAGCAGGTCATGGAAGAGCCGCTGGAGACGGCCAGCATGGCCAAGGAAGATGAGTCGCGGCACTTGAGTTCCCGGATGCGTCATGCGGCGGTGGTCGAGTCGATGGGAATGCTCGACAATATGCGCGGAGCATGGATGCGCCACCATCTGGCCTCGCTCGTGCAGGGCGGGCGGGGGCGGGACGCCCAGACGCGCATGCAGTCGATTACCAGCTTCACGCGGCTGTTCCAGCAGTCTTTGGGGCTGGGCGCGGGGGCGCTGCTGGCAATCTATGGCGAGATTTCGCCCGGCGCGATGATTGCCGCCAGCGTTTTGATGACCCGCTCCACCTATCCGATGGATGCTTTGATGAAAGTCTGGCCGGATGTCGTGGCGGCCAAAAAGGCTTATCTGGAACTGGAAACGGCGCTTGAACTGTTTCCCGAGCGCGAATCGGTTCCGATGGAAGAGGGCAGGCAGGGCATGGAAGTTCGGCTCGCCGAGATTGTCGCGGGAGCGGCGGGGCGCGCTGAACCCATTTTGCGCGTGCCGTCGCTAGAAATTCCCGCTGGCATGGCGCTGGGGGTGAAAGGTTCATCGGGTTCGGGCAAGTCGACGCTGGCGCGCGTGCTGCTCGGCATCTGGCCGGACGTGGAAGGCGAAGTGTTTTTCGACGACGTTCCCGTCCGCGTGCTGGATCGCGCCATGCTCGGGGCAAATCTGGGCTACCTGCCGCAGGATGTGGAACTCTTTGAGGGCACGATTGCCGAGAACGTGGCCCGTTTTGGGCAAGTTGAATCCGGTCTGGTCATCGACGCTTGCCGTCAGGCCGGTTTGCATGAAACGATTTTGCGTTTTCCGAATGGCTACGACACGCAGATTGGAGAAGGCGGCAGCTTCCTGTCCGGCGGGCAGCGGCAGCGTATCGGGCTGGCTCGCGCCATCTACGGCAATCCCCGGCTGATTGTGCTCGATGAGCCAAATTCCAGCCTGGACGACGCCGGGGACCGCGCCCTGCTGCAAGCGGTGCTGGCGCTGAAGGAACACGGCACGACGCTGGTGCTCGTCAGCCATCGTCCGCAGATCATGGCGGCGATGGATCAGATTCTAGTCATGGAGGCGGGCGCGGCAGCGCGGCTGGAAGCGCCCCCGCAACTGAATCCGCTGCCGCGCGCGGTGACGCCCGACGGGAGCCGGACGGCGACGGCGCATGGCAGCCCGCAGGTGCCGCCGGCTTCTTCTGGAATGACTACGGAATCAGGACAAATGGACGGGACAAACCAAGCCTCCATACCGGGCGCGGCGGTGACGGTCGCCTCGGCGGTCAAGCCCAAATCTACATTCATGGCGGTGTAACCATGCCTCGTGCCCACGCGACGAATCGCAAGAAAGTAAAAGAAAACGATGACGGGATGCTTGCCCCGCCGCCAGTTACCGAAGAGTTGCCTGGTCGGTTTTCAGGCGCGTCCCAGTCTCTGGGCAAATCGGTGAATGCGCTGGTCGATGTGCTGAAGCCCAAACCTGTCGCGCTTCCGGGGAGGGGGCGGGGCATGGACGACGCGCATGGCTTGCCGACGGATACCCGTTCCCCGGCGCGGCTCGGTTTCCGCGTGATTGCCATCGGCTTTGGCGGCTTCCTGCTCTGGGCGGCGCTTGCGCCTCTGGACGAAGGCGTGCCCACATCCGGCGTGGTGACGATCGACACAAAACGGAAAGCGGTGCAGCACCTAACGGGCGGCATCGTCAAAGCCGTGCACGTGAAAGAAGGGCTGATCGTTGCCGAAGGCGCTCCCCTGATGGAAATCGACCCGGCGAGCACGCAAGCCAATTTCGAGGGCGTGCGCCAGCGTTATTACACGCTGCGGGCGACGGAGGCGCGTCTGGTGGCGGAACAGGCCGGGCGCGAAAGCATCCGTTTCCATCCCCATTTGCTCGAAGAAAAAGATTCTCCGCTGGTCGTTGATCTCATCGCCAATCAGGAAGGGCTGTTTTCGGCGCGCAAAATGGCGCTGGAAGCCGAAATACAGGCCATAGAGGAATCCGCCGCCGGTCTGGAGGGCAGCATCGCGGGCTATCAGGGCTTGCTGGAGTCCCGCCGCTCGCAACTGGACTTTCTCAAGGAAGAAATCAAGGGGCTGTCCGAACTGGTGAAAGACGGCTACGCGCCGAGAAACAATTTGCTGGCGTTGCAGCGCACGCAGGCCGAGACCATCGGCTCCATTGCCGATCTCCAAGGCAATATCGAACGCTCTAAAAGCGCGCTGGCGGAAGCAAAGCTGCGCATCACGCAGAGAAAGCAGGAGTTCAGGAAAGAGGTCGACCGCGAATTGGCGGATGTGCGCGGCCAGGTCGATGGCGAGGGCGAGCGGTTCATCGCGCTCAAGGGCGATCTGGCTCGCACGGTCATCCGCGCCCCGGCCAGCGGGCAGGTTGTGGGGCTTTCGGTGCAGACCGTGGGCGGCGTGATTGGCCCAGGGCAAAAGATCATGGACATCGTGCCGCAGGACGAACCTTTGCTGCTGGAGACCCATATCCCGCCGCACCTCATCGACCGCGTGCGTCCGGGGCTGGAGACGGATGTGCGTTTTTCATCCTTCGCGCATTCTCCCTTGCTGGTCGTGCCCGGCGAAGTCGTGTCGGTTTCCCATGACCTGCTCATCAACGAGCAAACGGGCGCGCCTTACTATTTGGCGCGTGTGTCAGTGACAGAAGACGGCATGAAAAAGCTGGGCCGCCGCCAATTGCAGGCGGGCATGCCGGTTGAGGTCGTCGTCATCACCGGCGAGCGGACGATGCTGACCTATCTGCTGCATCCCCTGCTGAAACGGCTTGCGTCATCCATGAAAGAAGAGTGAGGAGCTACAAATGAAGAAACATTTTCCCCTGCTGGCCGCCGCGCTCATGAGCGCCGGACTGACGGCTTCTTTGCCGACGCGGGCCGATGACCTGCTGAGCCTCTACCGCGAGGCGGTAGAGGCCGATGCCACGTGGCGCGCGGCGCAGTCCGGCGCGGCGGCGAGCCGCGAACTGAAGCCCCAGGCGCTGGCGCAGCTTTTACCGAACGTGTCGTTCAGCGGCAACCAGTTCAAGAACGACCTTGAGCGGGAAAGGCCGGTTGGCTTTGGAATGGCTCAGGACTACAAATACGACAGCAACAACTATTCCGTGGGGCTGACCCAACCCTTGTTCCGGGCGGGCACTTTCATCGCGTGGCAGCAATCGCAGGCGCTCGTGCAGGGCGCGGAGGCGGATTTGCTCTGGGCGGAGCAGGAAGTTGGCTCAAGGGTGGCTGCCGCTTATTTCGAGGCGCTGCTGGTCGAAGGGAATCTGGAAGTCACGCGCGCGCAGCGCGATGCGTACCTGACGCAGCTTGACTATGCCCAAAAAGCGTTCCAGACAGGCTCGGGCACGCGCACCGACATCGACGAAGCCCGCTCGCAACTGGATTTGGCCGTCGCCCAGACCATCGGGCTGCAATATCAGCTCAATTACGCGCGAGACGCGCTCAGGGCCATCATTGATCGCCCGCTGACGCCGCTTTCCCGGCTGAACCCGAATCGGCTGGAACTTGTCCGCCCCGACCCGGATCGTTTGGAGGATTGGATACGCAAGGCGGAGGAGGCCAATCCCCGGCTTGCGGCCATGCGCGCCAACGTCGAGGCGGCGAGCCTGCAAGTCAAGAAAGCGATGGTCGGCCATCTGCCCACGGTCGATTTCGTCGCGCAGCGCGTCAAGAGCGAAAGCAGCAGCGACAATCTCGTTGACACGAAAGACGACAACAAGATCTACGGGCTTCGCTTTGAAATGCCGATTTTCTCGGGCGGCGCGATGCAGTCCCAAGTACGTCAGGCCAGAGCCGAACTGGATCAGTCCCGCGAGCGGCTGGAGGAGATGCGCCGCGCTATCGGCTTGCAGGTCAGAAAAGAATTTGACAGCACCGCGCAGGGCGTCAGTTGGGTGCGCGCTTTCGAGCAGGCGGTGAAATCCGCCGAACAGGCGCTGGTATCGACCCGCAAAGGATTCATGGCCGGAACGCGCACCACGCTGGATATTCTCACCGCGGAGCAGAACCTCGCCACGGCAAGGCGCGACCTCCACCGGGGACGCTGCCAGTATGTGCTCTCGCGCATGCAGCTTCTTGCCCTGACCGGCGGGCTAAGCGAAGCGGAAATCGCCAAATTCAACGGCTGGCTGGAAGAACGGACGGAATAGGTTCTGGAGCGTTTTCCCCTCATCCGCCAGCGGGCAAGGGGAAAACGCACACAGGACAGAGAAAAAACAAGAGACGCGCTGTGGGGGCGCGTATAGAATGGTCGGTTGATTCTTTCTGTATGCAATCCCAATGTCTTTTTTTCGTTTCTGGTTCAGTAATTCGCGGCCCCATGCGCTTCTTCAGAGCGTGCTGCCGTCGCTTTTTGCCGTCTGCCTTGCCGCGCAGCAAGCTGGTTTTTCCCTGCCCTTGGCGATTCTCGCGGTCATGGGGGTTATTGCCGGACAAATGTCGGCTAATCTGTTCGATGATTATTTCGATTACCGGGCGCACCATGCCCATTTCCGCAATGTCCTGAACCGCGAAGGCTTTCGCGCCCGTATTGGCAAATGCGTTTATCTCACGTCCGGCCAAACCACGGTTGGGCAGCTTTTCAGGGTTTCGCTTGCGCTCATGGGAGTGGCCTTTTTTATTGGCGGAATCATTTTCTATTTTCGGGGAAGCGTCATCCTCGTCATTGCCGCCATGACGGCAGTGCTGGCGATTTCCTATTCCGGGCCGCCCCTTCGCCTCAGCTATCATGGGCTGGGCGAACTGGTGATAGGCGTTATTTTTGGCCCTTTGAACATGATTGGAACGTATTACGCGGCCTGCGGCACGCTGGACGCAGCGATTGTTTTTATTTCCGTCCCGATTGGGCTGCTGGTCATGAACATTATCTACGTGCATTCGATGCTGGATGCCGTAGCGGATAAAAAAACGGGCAAGCACACGCTGGCTGTTTTTCTGGAGCGCCCGCCGACCATGCTGGCTGTCCTCTTTTTTATTCTTTTCCTTCCGTTTTTCATCATCGCCTATGGCATCTGGCAAGGCAGCCTTTCAGTCTCTCATGTGGCCTTGATATTGACTCTGCCAATGGCGGTGGGGCTTTTCCGCATGATGACGGTTTTCTACAAAAACCCGGAACAGAAATTCGAGCCGAAACCCTGGATGGGCTTCATGCGCCGATGGCCGCAAGTTGAGGCTATCGGCATCGGCTGGTTCATGATTCGCTGGTTTCTGGCAAGAAACCTGCTCGTTTCGGTTTGCGTGATTGGCATCATCCTGAGTTTCATCCGATGAAACCTCTTTTCTATCTGCCGCAATGGTTTTTCAAAACCCGCGTTCTGGGGAAAAAAATCCCTCTGCAATCGGTCGTTTTCATTTCCGACAAATGCAACCTGAAATGCTTGCACTGCACGATTTACGCCAAAAAGGACGCCATCGTAAAAACCTTGGACGAAGTGCGGGACGATCTCGAATACTGCTATCGGCTCGGTTCGCGCTTCGTTGATTTGGAAGGCGGGGAGCCGACGCTGTGGCGCGACGGCGAGCATGACCTGAACAGCGTCATCCGGCTCGCAAAGAAAATCGGCTTTTATTCGGTGACGGTCACAACCAACGCCGCCCGCCCGTTCGCGGGGCTTGAGGCGGATTCTATCTGGGTGAGCATGGACGGTGTTGGCGCGGCGCACGACGCGGTTCGCGGCGAAGGGATGTTCGAGCGGCTCGTCCAGCACATCGAGGGCTGCGGCCATGCCCGCGTGAGCGTGAACATGGTGGTGAACGCGCTGAACCACGCCTCGCTGGATGAGACCATCGAATTTGCGAAAAACCATCCGAACATCGAATCCATCGCCATCAACCTGCACACGCCTTTTCCCGGCACGGAGGCGCTCGAACTGGATGACGCGACCCGCAATGAAGTGCTCGAAAAAACCATCGCCTACAAGAAAAAAGGCTATCCAATCATGAACTCCGTGGCGGGGCTGAAGCTCATGCAGCGGCGTGATTTCAAAACATACTGCTGGATGGCGAACTTCATCATGCCCGACGGCAAGCGGCTTCCCGAGTGCCAAGGCAAGGAAGCGAACCTCTGTGACTGCTGCGGCTTCTGCATGGCAGGCGAAATGGCGGCGGTGATGGGCATGAAGCCGGACACGCTCCTCGCGGGGCTAAAGCTGCGGGTGATGGGGTAGGGGGTTGAGCATGACCGGATCGAGTTTGTCTCGGTCTATTGCGGCTGATACAGTGTTTACCCTTGAGTGGGGGTTGGGATGAGTTTGACAGACGAACAATTGTTTGCCTTGCTTACCGACATTGAGTCGGATCGGGTCGAACGGAAGGAAAGTTTCAAAGGCGACGCACCGGAAAAAATCCGCCAAGCCATTTGTGCTTTCGCCAATGATCTCCCTGGACACGGTGAAGCGGGTGTCGTTTTTATTGGCGCAAGAGACAAAGAAGGTTCGCTTGTTGGCTTGGAAGTTACGGATGAATTGCTACGCTCCTTGGCGGATATTCGCTCGGATGGAAATATTCTGCCTATTCCCAGCATGACTGTCGAAAAGCGACAATTGCAAGGAAGGGAGTTGGTTGTTATTACAGTGATGCCTGCTGATGCTCCGCCTGTCAAATATAAAGGGCGAACTTACATTCGCACTGGTCCTCGCCGAGACATCGCTAACCAGCAAGACGAGCGAGTTCTCAATGAGCGCCGTCGTTACCGTGACCTTCCATTTGATCTTCAACCTATTTCTTTCGCTAAATTAGTTGACCTCAATCGATCTGCGTTTGAATCCGAATATCTTCTTGGCGCATATGCTCCGGATGTACTGGCAAAGCTACGAAGAGCGTCTGAGCGCCTGTCGCATGATTGATGCGGTAGAGTCGGCGAAGCCAACTATCCTTGGAGGCATGGTAATTGGCAATCGTCCTCGTGATCTCATTCCATGCAATTATGTTCAATTTCTTCGTGTCGATGGAAACGAGTTGGATGCCCCTATTATCGATGAGGCTGCTATTGACGGGCGTATTGGGGAGATTGTTAATAGGCTTGACGACAAGCTGAAAGCGCATATTTCTACTCGTGTTGACTTTACAACTTACGATACTGAACGGCGCATGGCTGACTACCCGTTGATTGCGCTGCAACAACTTGTCCGCAACGCCGTAATGCATAGGACATATGAAGCCACTAACGCGCCAACCCGAATTACTTGGCTCAATGACCGCATAGAAATCATTAACCCCGGCGGTCCTTATGGGATGGTGAATAAAGATAATTTTGGGCAACCTGGTGTTACTGATTACCGCAATCCTCATTTGGCCGAAGCCTTGAAGGTACTCGGATATGTGCAACGTTTCGGCTTTGGTATAGCCACTGCACGCCGCTTGCTTGCTGAAAACGGCAATCCTCCCCCAGAGTTCAACGTCAACGCCAATTATGTGTTTGTCACTGTCAGGAAGGCATCATGACTGTTCCCGTACTTACATTTTTCAATAATAAGGGAGGTGTAGGCAAGACCTCGCTGGTCTACCACCTGTCGTTCATGTTTGCCGAGCTTGGTGTGCGCGTGTTGGCCGTGGATATTGATCCACAGGCCAATCTGACGGCAGCCTTCATGGATGAAGACCGATTGGCTACCCTTTGGGATGGAGAGGAATCCGTTTCCACCATTTTTCGCAGCATCAAACCTCTGCTGGATGTGGCTGATTTTGCTCCCGTGGATTACCAGACTATCAATTCCCGATTGGCGTTGATACCCGGCGATCTGGGTTTGTCCAGTTTTGAAGATCAGCTCTCTGAGATGTGGATCAAAGTCATGGCTGAGGAAAACAAGAGTCGTCCTTTCCGTATTCTTACTGCTTTTTGGCGCATTGCGCAGGATGCGGCGGCGCGTTTTGAAGCTGGCTTAATTGTCGTCGATGTCGGTCCCAATCTTGGTGCAATCAACCGTTCTGCGTTGCTTGGCAGCAATCATGTGATCGTGCCATTAGGCGCTGATTTATTTTCTTTGCAAGGTTTACGCAACCTTGGCCCGGTGTTGCGGAATTGGCGTCAAGGTTGGAATATTCGGCGCAGTGACTGGAAACAGCCCGGATTCGAGTTGCCCGAAGGCGACATGATACCTGCTGGTTACATTGCCATGCGTCACGATGTGCGCTTATCCCGTCCGGTGAAAGCGTATACCCGATGGCTCGACAAAATTCCTAGAGAGTTCAGAGGCAGTGTATTGAACAAAAACACGGAAAATGAGCAACTTCCAGATATTGCAAAAGATAGTTATTGTCTATCCATGTTGAAGAATTACAAAAGTTTGATACCTTTGGGGCAGGAGGCGCGAAAACCTATTTTTGCTCTTAGCGTTGCTGATGGCGCGAGTGGTTCACATGCCAATGCCGCTCAGAAGGCTTATGAAGATTTCAAGGAACTTGCACAGGAAATAGCTCGGCGTATTAGTTTAAGATTGCCGGATAGCTGTTAATGACCGAACAAAAGCTCGAACTGACCACCCAAAGCGGTTCAAAGTCTGGAACGTTTTGCCGAGCGAAGAAAACAATGGACGGACACTTTCGCCCTTTCGCGGCATCTTGGGGAACCGTGCTGTTCGCGTTCGTTTGGACGGCGCTGGTGGTGGCTTCCCTTTTCATGCAGCGCGAGCAGTTGAACCGCACCGCAGCGGAGCTTGCCCGCATCGCGGCCATTGCCAGCCTCCGAAAAGACATGGCGGTACGGGAATGGGCCTCTTCGGTTGGCGGCATTTTCATGCGCGATGACCGCGTGCCGGCTTTCAGCCCGCTTGAGCAGGAACAGCATTTTTCCGCGACCGACCGGGACGGAAAATCCCTCAGCCTCGTCATGGTCACGCCCATGCACCTGCTGCTGGCTATTCAGGAGACATCGAACCAGCAATCCGAATTCCACGAGCGGCTCACTTCCAAGCAACTGCGCAACCGCGAAAACGTGCCCGACGAATGGGAAGCCCACGCGCTCGAAGCACTGGAAAAAGGCGCGGACATCATCACGGAGCCGCTTTTGCGCGACGGGCGCGGGCATGGGCTGATGCGCGTCATGCTTCCCATGAAAATGGAAAAAGAATGCTTGGACTGCCACCGCGACACCCTTGTCCCGGTTGGCGGGCTGCGGGGCGGCGCGAGCATTTCCGTCGACCTCAATGCCTATCGGGAAGCGCAGGAGCCAGCTTGGCGCACCATCCAGTTCTGGCATGGCGCGGTCTGGCTGCTGGGGCTGGCGACCATTGCTTTCCTGCACGTCGTCCGCCGCCGGCGTGCGCAGGAGCAGCGCCGCGCCGGGGACGCGCTGCGGGAATCCCAGGCGCGTTTGCGCGAGCTGGCCCGCTTTCTTCAGGAGGTGCGGGAAAGCGAGCGCACCGCCATTGCCCGCGAATTGCACGACGAGCTTGGGCAGGCGCTCACCGCGCTGCGCATTGACCTTGGCTGGCTGCGCAAGCATTACGCCCGCCCTGGCAACGCGGAGGGCGACAAGGTTTGCGCGGACCGTATCGAAGGCTCGCGCGCCCTCGTGGAGCGCACTATTGCCTCCATGCGCCGCATCTCCGAAGGCTTGCGCCCCGGAATGCTCGATGTGCTTGGCCTGCGAGCCGCGCTTGAGCACCTCATCCAGCAGTTTGGGGAACGCTGTTCCATCGACTGCGTTTTCCACGCGGACAAGGACGAATACGAACTTGGCTCGGATCGCGCCACTGCCGTTTTCCGGCTTGTCCAAGAGGCGCTCACCAACATTTCCCGCCACGCGAACGCCGCCCACGCCGACATTCGGATGGAAGAAGTCGAGGACGAGCTGCACCTTCTTATTCAGGACGACGGCATTGGCTTCGATTCGCGCGCGCCCCGAAAAGGATTCGGCCTGCTCGGCATGTCCGAGCGCGTGAACATGCTGGGCGGGGAAATGAGCGTCGATGGCCGCCACGGCGTGCGCATTTCCGTCATCCTGCCGCTGAAAGACGAACCGCCAGAGGGAGACAAGCCATGATTCGTGTGCTCATCGCGGACGACCACGACATTTTGCGCGCTGGGCTGAAGCACATCCTCAGCGAGGCGGGCGACATCGTCGTGGCGGGGGAAGCCAGCAACGGTTTGGAGGCCATCGCGCAGCTTCGCGCCGGGCAATGGGACTCCGCCGTGCTCGACCTCAGCATGCCGGGGCGAAATGGCATCGAGCTTATCAAGCAGGTCAAGGCGGAATTTCCGCGCCTGCCTATCCTCATCCTCAGCATGTACAAAGAGGACATTTATGCCGTTCGCGCCCTCAAGGCGGGCGCGTCGGGCTACCTCTGCAAGGACAACGCAGAATCCCTGCTGGTGGATGCCATCCGCAAAATTGCGGGGGGCGGGCTGTTCATCACTCAGGATGTTGCCGAAGATTTGACCCGCGACATGCTCCAGGGCAACAGCGAGCAACTGCCCCACAAGCGGCTGACCGACCGCAACTACCAAATATTCCTCATGCTCGTGCAGGGGCTTGGCGTGTCCGAAATCGCCCGGCGGCTCAAGCTCAGCGTGAAAACCGTCAGCACCCACAAGGCAACTATTCAGGCGCGGATGGGGCTGTCCAATACCGCCGAGCTTGTCCGCTATGCCATTCAGCATCAGCTCATCGAAGGGGGCGCGCCGCTGCTGGAAGGGTAATCTAGGAATAATCCTATCCGCTCCCCCTCAATTTCTGGCGCATTTATCAGGTTTCATCACCTGTTTTTATCGGTTTCCCCGACCCAGAATAAAGCGACTGGCTGGGGTTCTGGGTTTCCCGTCCAATCGGTAGTTTTCCACGTTTGTTGTGTGACATATTGGCGCAGAATGGCGCGTGATGCCGGGTAGATAGCGGATTTTCCGCTGTATCGGCACTCATCGGACGAGAGTCAGATTTTCCCGAGGAGGGCAATGATGAAAAGCGTGGCACTTAAAGCAACAGCCGTGTTTCTGGCGGCGGCATTCTGGGCGGGGCCGTCAATGGCCGCTGAATCCCTTCAGGACGTGATGAAGCGGCGCGGGCTGAGCCAGCAGGATCTTTTGTCCGCCGCCAAAACGTATACGCCGTCCGGCAAGCGGGATGAATTCGTGGCTTTCAGTTCCGGCGGGCAATCGGGGCAGGTCATCATTTACGGCATCCCTTCGATGCGCATCCTGAAATACCTCGCGGTGTTCACGCCCGAGCCGTGGCAGGGTTACGGCTATGACGAGGAATCAAAGGAAGTGCTCAAGGGCGGCTGGATCGACGGAAAGGAAATCTCTTGGGGGGATACGCACCATCCGGCGGTTTCCGAAACCAACGGCCAGTACGACGGGCAGTTCCTCTTCATCAACGACAAGGCGAACCCTCGCATCGCCGTCATCGACCTGCGGGATTTTGAAACCAAGCAGATCGTGTCGAACCCAATCTTCAAGTCGGACCACGGCGGCGCGTTCGTGACGCCCAATACGGAATACGTGATTGAGACGGTGCAGTACGCCGCGCCGCTTGAGAACCGCAAGTTCTATCCGCTGGAAGAGTTCAACGAGAAGTATCGCGGCGGGATTACGTACTGGAAGTTTGACCGCAAGGAAGGCCGTATCGACGCGGCGAAGTCCTTCTCGGTAGAACTGCCACCGTATTCGCAGGATTTGTCGGACGCGGGCAAAGGGCCGTCGGACGGCTGGTCTTTCACGAATTCCTTCTGCTCCGAACGTTATGTTGGCGGCATCGAGCAGGGACGCCCGCCGTTTGAGGCGGGCTGTTCCGCCAAGGACACGGACTATCTGCACGTCATCAACTGGAAAAAAGCCGCTACGCTCGTGGCGCAGGGCAAAGCGAAGAAAATCAACGGCCACGACGTGCTGATGATGGACACGGCGGTGAAGGAAGGCATCCTTTTCCTGATTCCCGAGCCGAAGTCGCCGCACGGCGTGGATGTGACGCCCGACGGCAAGTTCCTCATCGTCTCGGGCAAGCTGGATACGCATGTGTCCGTCTATTCCTTCGACAAAATCCAGGCCGCAATCAAGTCGGGCAAATTTGAGTCGAAAGACCCGTATGGCATTCCCGTGATTGGCTTGAAAGACGCGCTGCATACGCAGGTGTCGCTGGGCTTGGGGCCGCTGCATACGCAGTTTGACTCGAAGCAGTGCGTTGCCTACACCTCGCTTTATGTTGATTCGCAGGTCGCCAAGTGGAATTTCTGCGAAGGCAAGGTGCTCGACAAACTGTCGGTGCACTACAACATCGGCCATCTGATGACGATGGAAGGCGATGCCGCCGACCCAAAGGGACGTTACCTCGTGGCGCTCAACAAGCTGTCGATTGACCGCTTCAATCCGGTCGGGCCGCTGCATCCGCAGAACCATCAGCTCATCGACATCAGCAATGACAAGATGCAGCTTCTCTACGACATGCCGCTGCCGCTGGGCGAGCCGCACTACGCCGTGGCCATTGAAGCCTCCAAGCTCAAGCCGGGCGTGCGCTACAAGGTCGGCACGAACAGCCGCACCGACAAGCCGCACCCGAGCGCCGTGCGCGCGGGCGAGGAGCGCATCGAGCGCAACGGCAACAAGGTCTCGGTATATGGCACGCTGATCCGCTCGCACATCACGCCCGAAATCATCGAGGTGAATGTGGGCGACGAGGTGACGATCAACCTCACCAACCTTGAGCGCGCGCAGGACGAGACGCACGGCTTTACCGTGTCGACCTACAACGTCCATGCCTCGGTCGAGCCGGGCAAAACGTCGTCGGTGAAGTTCAAGGCGGACAAGGAAGGCGTGTATCCGTACTACTGCACGGAGTTCTGTTCCGCGCTGCACCTTGAAATGCAGGGCTACCTGCTGGTGAAGCCGAAGGGCTGGAAACCGTCCGCAGTGAAGAAGGAAACGGCGAAGGCCGCCTATACCGAGGCAGATTACCGGGCGTCGCTGAAGAAGATTGCCGATACGCAAGCGGTCATCGACTCGGTGGTGGGCTTCATCACCAGCACCAACTACAAGGACTTCCCGGACGTGGTGAACATGGTCGAGGACGCAACCGACCAGCTTGGCAAGATTCCCGATTCCAAAGCCAAGCATGAAGCCGCTGCCGCGAAGAAGGACTGGGACCAGGCCAATCTCTGGGCCGAGCAGGTCTATCAGTACCAGGTCAAAGCCGCCGACATTGGTTTGCGCGCCAAGACCTACCTAGAACAGAACGGCGCGAAGAAGCTCAAGTGAGTTCATGAATCCTCCCCTCTCCCGTGTGTAGCGTTGCTGGCTGCGCGCTATATGCGGGAGATGGCGGAGGTTCATCCAGAAGAACAGGAACGGAAGTCATGAAACGATTATTGGCTCTGCCTGCCCTATGGGCGCTCGCGCTCCCAATGGCCTTTACCGCACCCGACGGGGCGGCGCTGTATGTTGAAAAAACCTGCGTTGCCTGCCACGGCGCGAAAGCGAACAAACCGCTGCTGCCCAATTACCCGAAGATTGCGGGGCAGAGCGCGGCCTACGCGGAACAGCAGATGAAGGACATCAAAAGCGGCGCGCGCGCCAACGCGCAGGCTGCCGCGATGAAAG
The DNA here is from genome assembly GCA_031285965.1 of Azoarcus sp. Taxonomy (GTDB): domain Bacteria; phylum Pseudomonadota; class Gammaproteobacteria; order Burkholderiales; family Rhodocyclaceae; genus WRNU01. Next base: position 22,060 of record JAITVD010000016.1, on the reverse strand, counting down.
GCATCATGCACCTTGTAGATGACGCGGAAATAAAAACGCTGGCGGGCTGGCTGGAAACGCTGAAATGAATACCGGAGGATTGCTCCCAATGAAAACGACCCTTTTGTCTGTTGCCCTGCTGGGCGCCGTGAGCCTTGCGGCAATGAACGCGGCCTTTGCCGGGCCGCCCGCGCCGAAAGCGGCGGGCATCGAAAGCAAGGATTACACGTGGAACGCGCAGGAAGGCGAAAAAATCGAGGCGCTCAAGCTCAAGGGCAATAGCGCCAACGGCGAAGAAGCCTATGAAGTGTGCGGCGCTTGCCACTTGCCCTCCGGCGCGGGGCGGCCCGACGGCACGTTCCCGCAGCTTGCGGGGCAGCATTCAACGGTGCTCATCAAGCAGATGGCCGACATCCGAGCGGGGCTGCGCGACAACCCGACGATGTATCCGTTCGCGGTGGTGCTGACCGACCCGCAGGAGCTTGCCGACGTGTCCGCCTACATTCAGGGTTTGTGCATTCCCCCTGACCACGGCAAGTACGAAGGAGCCGACGCGGCGGTGCAAGTGGCGAAGGGCAAGGAACTCTACGAAAAGCAGTGCCTTGAATGCCACGGCAAGAACGGCGAGGGCGACAAGGCGAAGTTCTATCCGGTGATTGCCGGACAGCATTACAAATACCTGCTGCGCCAGATGACGGAAATCCGCGATGGCCGCCGCCGCAACGCCAACCCGGACATGGTGAAAATCATCAAGCCCTATACGAATGACATGCTGGTGGCGATTTCGGCCTATCAGGCGAGTTTGAAGATGCCTGGCGCGATGTGCGCGCCGAAGGCCGCCAAGAAATAACAACGGCAACAGCGATGGGTATGAAGAAACAGGACAGGTTCGTGGGTGTGCTGGCGCTGCTGGCACTGGTGGCGCTGATCGTCGCGTACTTTTCGCCGATTTGGTGGGTATCGCTCACCGCGCCGAATTACCCGAAGGACGCTTTCCCGGACGGCATCCGCATCCACTTCCACTTTGACAGCGTCCAGAACGGCTGCAAGGCCGCTGCCGCTGGCACGCGGATGGCAAGCGAGATTATCCAGGGCGACATTTCGGAGGCGACCGAACGCTGGAATCCCGTCCTCGACGCGAAAAAGAACGTCGACAAAGGCGCGCAAGGGCTGGATTGCGTCCATGAGATGAACACCATCAACCACTACGTCGGCATGTTCCCGATTGGCACGGGCGCGCCTGTGGAACGGCCTCTGGCGAAATTTTTCTTCGCCTTTTTCGCGGTGATGATTGTGGCGTTCATCGTTCCCTGGCGTCGGGAGCGGGTGCTTTTGCTTGTCGCGGGCTTCATCGCGGTGGCGGTATGGATGATTTTCGACCAGCTTGTGAACGGGCGTCTTGATGAGCAGGTGCAACGCTATGTCAGCGATGCCGGGACGTTCTTCAAGGAGCCAGACCGCATCGCGGGCTGGGGGGAAAATGTGCGGAGCATTTCGCGGGGCGTGATTTTTGGGCTGATTGCCAGCATGGCGGTCGTGGTGGCGGGGGTGATGAAATCACGCCGCTTCCAATTGCTGCTGGCGCTCGTGCCCGCGTTCATCCCGGCTTTCTTCCTCGTCACCTACGCGGGCTGGCTGTGGTTCTTCGGGCATAACCTGCATCCTTGGGGCGCGTTTACGGTGAAGCCCTTCATGCCCACGGTGTTCGGCGAGGGCAAGGTGGCGCAGTTTTCGACCTATTCTTATCCGACATGGGGCTACGCCCTGCTGATGCTGGTGTTCGTCTGTCTGGGGCTGGCGCTGCTGATTCGCCGCAAGCAGTTGCGCGAAGAGCCTGAGAGGGAATGAAAAGCCAGCCTTGTGCGCCGAGTTCATTTGTGCGCGGAGGCGCGGGAGCCGCTTTTCTCGCGTTTGCCTGCTTCGTGATGTTGTTCCCGCCAACGGGAACCGGGCAGGTCACGACGTTCGGGAACAGCGGCGGCACGAACGCGCCGCGTGTCACCATAGACCGCCCGAAGCCCGTCTGGACGCTGGCGGAGCGCGACCCGCGCATTCATGGGCTGAAGCCGTTCCAGGCGCTCGTGGATGCGGCGGCGGCGGGTTCTGTCTTGCGTCCGCCGCCGGGCGCTTACGCGGGGCCGGTCACCATCGACAAGCCGCTCGTCATCGAAGGGGGCGGAGCCGTCACCATCGACGCGGGGGACAAAGGCACGGTGATGGCGCTCAACACGGACGGTTCCGTCGTGCGCGGGCTGCGGCTCACTGGTTCCGGCTCCTCGCATGACACGGACGACGCTTGCCTTGACGTGCGCGGAGACCGCAACGTCATCGAGGATTTGACCGTCGACAACTGCCTGTTCGGCATCGACCTGAAACAATCCTCCCAGACTGTCGTGCGCGGGAACCGCATCCGCTCCAAGCCCGCCGACCTTGGCGTGCGGGGCGACGGCCTGCGCCTTTGGTACAGCAACGACAACGTTATCGAAGGCAACGAGGTGCTCGATTCACGCGACATGGTGGCGTGGTATTCGCACCGCAACGTGTTTCGCGGCAACACGGGCCGCCGCAGCCGCTATTCCCTGCATTTCATGTTTGCGGACAACAACGTCGTCGAAAACAACCACTTCAGGGACAACGCGGTGGGCATCTACTTCATGTATACCCACGGGGGCGCGGCGCGTGGAAACGTCATCTCGCATGCCACCGGGGCGACGGGGATGGGCATCGGCTTCAAGGAAGCCTCCGATGTGGTCATCGAAAACAATGAAATCATCTATTGCGGCGTCGGCGTGGGTTCCGACCTCTCGCCCTTCGAGCCGGATTCGACCATTGAGTTGCGCGGCAACCGCTTTGCCTACAACGGCATCGCCATCCTGTTCAATTCGGAGACGGGCGGCAACAACCTGCGCGAGAACGTTTTCGAGGGCAACCTCACGGACGTGAGCTACGGCGGGCGCACCGGGAATCCGAGCAAGAATTTTTGGGAAGGCAACTACTGGGACAGCTACCAAGGCTTCGATGCCAATGGCGACGGCATTGGCGATACGCCGCATGAGTCTTACGCATGGGCTGACCAGATATGGATGGAGCTTCCGGTGGCGAGTTTCTTCCGCGCCTCGCCCGTGCTGGAACTGCTCGATTTTCTGGAACGGCTCGCGCCGTTTTCCTCGCCCGACCTCATCTTGCGCGACGAAAAGCCGCGTTTCGATAAAGTCCGGCGGGAGGGGAAGCCATGAGCGCCAACGAGGCAGAGGCGAAACCGCCCGCCCGCCCCAAGCCCGCCATGTCGCCCGAAAAGGCGCTCCGCGCGCGGCGCAAATTCATCCGTTCCGCCCTGTTGCTGGCGGCGCTTACGGGAACCTCGCTGCTGGGTTTTTTGCCTGTCGCGCTCGCGTTCAGGCAACGCCTGCGCCCGCCGGGGGCGCTCGATGAAAAAGATTTTCTCGCCTCCTGCATCAAATGCGGGCAATGCGTGCAGGTCTGCCCGGTTAGCGCCATCCGGCTTGGCGGCATCGAGGAAGGCTACGGCATCGGCGTGCCTTATATCTCGGCGCGTGAGCAGGCGTGCGATTTTTCCTGCGACGCGGTGCAATGTATTCTCGCGTGTCCCACCGGGGCGCTGACCTACATCAAGCCCGACTTTTTTCCGGTGCGCGAAGGCGCGGGGCTGGCCAAAGCGCCCGTGCTCAAGGCGAGGGCAAACGAGCCGGAACCGGCCATCAACCTCAAGGAGCGCATGGGGCTGGCGCGGCTGACACGCCCGCAAAACTGCCTCGCGGCGCAGGGCAAAGGATTTTCCGGCACGGCGCGGGGGGAAGCCTTCAAAGGGCTGATGCGCTACATGGACGTTGACCGCTGGAATCCCATTCCGGTGCGCGACCATCCGTATGAGCGCGAGCTTTGCGACCTGTGCGTCACGGAATGCCCGATTGATGGCGCTATTTCGCTGGAAGCCTTTACCGACGCGGACGGCAGCCGCCGTTTCCGTCCCGTGGTGCGGGAGCAGTGCGTGGGCTGCGGCGTATGCGAAATGATTTGTCCGGCGGAACCCGCCGCCATCGAAATCGAAACGCGGGCGCTTTGGCAAGCGGGCGAGGAGGGGGGCTGACATGCGCCGCTTCGTGGAAGGCTTGCTGCTCATGCTGGGCGCGGAACCCAAAAAGCCGGAACAGGTTTCCGAAGAAGTGCGCGAAATTATGGAAGCCAAGCGGGCGGACACTTCCCGCATCAAGGCGCATCTGCACGAACAGGCAAGGCAAAAGCCGCACCATACATGGCGCAACCGACGCTGGATCGCGCTCGTGGCGGCCAACCTGCTTTTCGTGCTCTCGTTCTGGCTGGACATCCAGATACTTGAAGGCGCGTTGACGGCTTCGCGCTTCGTGGGCTTTCACCTCATTGACCTCAATGCCGCGCTGCAAGTGATGCTGGCGCACAAGCACATCATCGTGAATCTCGTGATTGGCACGTTCACGGTGTTCCTGCTTTGGGTGATGCTGGGCGGGCGCAGTTTTTGCTCATGGGTCTGCCCCTATCACCTGCTCTCGGAACTCACGGAAAAAATCCATCTTGCGCTCGCTCGGCGCAAACTCGTGTCCGACCACGCATTCCACCGCGCCACGCGCACCGTGTTCTGGCTCCTGTTTGCGGCGCTGGCCTTCGTGACGGGCTATACGGTGTTCGAGACGCTTTCGCCCACCGGCATCCTGTCGCGGGCGCTCATCTATGGGCCGGGGCTGGCGCTGGGCTGGGTGTTCCTGCTGCTGCTCTTCGAGGTTTTCTGGTCGCGCCGCGCGTGGTGTCGCTATGTCTGCCCGATTGGGCTGACTTACGGCGCGGTGGGAACGATTTCCCCCTTGCGGGTCAGTTATCATGTCGAGCCGTGTTTCCACGAGGGCGACTGCCGCAAAGTCTGCCTCGTTCCGCACGTGCTGGATGTCACCATCAAAGGCCGCGCCGCAGTGCCGCAAACGGGGCTTGGCCCCGACTGCACGCGCTGCGGCTTATGCGTGGATGCTTGCCCGACCGGGGCGTTGCATTTTGAAATCAAGGGATTGTCGAAACTGCTTTGAACGCGCCGAAACAAACGCCAAGCGAGCACATGATTTTTATTGAAAACCTCGCCAAGACCTTCCGCCGCGCACGGGTGCTGGACGGCATCGGGCTGTCCGTGGGGCAGGGCGAGCGGGTCGCCCTGATTGGCGCAAACGGCGCGGGCAAGACCACGCTCATCCGCTGTTTGCTCGGCGAATACACCTGTAGCGGCACGGTGCGGGTAGGCGGAATGAATCCGCGCCAGCACCGCTCCGAAGTGCTTGGCAAGATTGGTTTCGTGCCGCAACTGCCGCCGCCGCTCAAGATGCCGGTTGGCCAGCTCATCGAATTTTCGGCGTCTCTCTGCGGCGTTGCGCCGTCGCGCATGAATGGCATCGCCGGGGAGCTTGGGCTGGATGTGGCCGCCGTCCGTTCCCGGCAATTTTTGCGGCTGTCGGGTGGCATGAAACAGAAACTGCTCATCGCCATCGCGCTGGGACGCGATACCCATGTGCTGCTGATGGATGAGCCAGCGGCGAACCTTGACCCCGATGCCCGACGAATTTTTTTCGACCTCCTCGCGCAGCGACAGGAAAACACGACTATGCTCATTTCCTGCCATCGGCTTTCCGAAATGGCAGGAATCATTACAAGAGTCGTTGAGATGGACATGGGGCGCGTCACGGTCGACCGTCCCAATACGGAGGTCATCTAACATAATGGGCTACCGTTTTTTCGTTTTCGCCGCCGCGCTGCTGTCCCTTGCTGCCTGCGAAAAATCCGGCAACTGGCCGGAAGGGATGGAGCCAATCCATTGGGACAGGGATACTTGCGCCCAGTGCGGCATGGCGATTTCAGACCCTCGTTTTGCCGTTGAGGTGAGGGTGAACAAACCGAAAAAGGGCGTGTATAAATTCGACGACATCGGCTGCCTCGTGGCGTGGACGAACACCCAGAGCAGAAGAACCGGCTTGCCCCCGTGGTGGAAAGACAAAACAGCCCGCGCGTGGGTCGCCGATTTCAGCAGCCCGGTCGAGAACCGCGACATGCTCAATTGGCTCAATGTGCTCACGGTGCGCTACATCGAGCGCACTTCCCCGATGGGGCATAACTACGCCGCTGTGGAAAATCCGAAAGAGGAAAGCGTCAGCTTCGAGGAAATCCTGTGGCGCGGGCAGCTTCACGCCGGACATGAGGGGCATTGATGAAGCAGCTATGCCTCACCGCGCGACTCGACATTGCGGAATCGCTGCGCTCCCGGTGGTTTCTGGTCTACACCGTCGTTTTTGGGGGAATCGTCGCGCTGCTGTTCGCGTTCGGGCTGTCCGAATCGCGTGTGCTCGGCTTCATCGGGCTGTCGCGGCTGCTCGTGACCTACATCCAGTTGTCGATGGCGATTTTGCCGGTTTTCGTGCTCATCACCACGGTGCGCTCCGTTGCCGGAGACCGCGAAGCGGGCGTGTTTGAATACCTGCTTTCCTTGCCGGTTTCAATCAGCGCGTGGTATTGGGGCAAGCTGATTGGACGCTACGCGATCATCTTTGCGCCAGTGTTCCTCGCCATGCTGGGCGCGGTGGCTTGGGGGGCGTTCAGGGAAATCGACATCGCGTGGTCGGTGTTCGGCTACTACACGGCGCTGCTGGCGGCGCTGGCGCTGTGCTTTCTCGGGCTGGGCATGTTCATCTCCTCAGCCGCCCGCAGCACGGACACGGCACAGGGCGCGGCGTTCATGCTCTGGCTCGCGCTGCTGCTTTTTCTTGACCTGATTTTGCTGGGCGTCATGATTCGGGAGCATATCGCCCCCCCCGAGACCGCCGTCACCATCGCGCTTTTCAACCCGCTGCAAGTTTTCCGTACCGCCGCGCTGATGATGTTCGACCCGCAGCTTGTCGTGCTGGGGCCATCCGCGTGGGTCATTCTTGACCTTTTCGGCGCGGAAGGCTTTCGGATTTACGCGCTCGCCTATCCGTCCCTGCTGGGGCTTGCGTCGGCGGCGGCGGGCTATGCCCTCCTGCGGCGGGGGGATTGGCTATGAAAGCCGCGAAGCGTTTTTTGGGCGTCATCCTCTTCGCCCTGATGGCTGTTGGCACGAGGGCGGAAGAACCGTCGGGGCAAGGGCTGGAGACGCTTTTCTCCATGACGATGAAAGACACGCACGGCCAGCCGATGAGCCTTTCCCGTTTTCGCGGGCAGCCCCTCATCGTCAATTTCTGGGCGCGGGTCTGCCCCCCTTGCCGTGAAGAAATCCCGGAACTCACCGCCTTGCAATCGCAATACGGCAAACGCGGGCTTGTCGTGCTGGGCATCGCGCTGGAAAACGACCCGGAAAAGGTGCGCGAATTCCTTGCCGCCTACGACGCGGGCTATCTCGCCGCGCTGACCGGGGAGCAGGAAGGCTATGCCCTGATGCGGGCGCTGGGCAACGCGGAGAGCTTTCTGCCGTTTACGCTGCTCATCGACCGCAAGGGCGAAGTCGTTTTGAACAAGCGCGGCATCTTTAGGGAAGGCGATTTTCAGGGCGTGGCGAAAAAGCTGCTGCCGTGAGCGATGTGTTTTTTAGATGGCGTGGGTTTTTCTGCGCACTTAAAGTGTCGGATTTTTTGACACTCTTGTTACAGAAGGATTTTTTTGATTATAAAATCAATTAGATAAAACGAGGCCCGAATCTTGCTATATGCGTTGATACGTGCCTAGGCTCGCTATTCCAGTGTTTAAAATTCTTGCAAGAGCAGGGGGGCGGAATCATGAAATTCACCAAATTTGCGTGGGCGGCCAAGGTCGCCGCGCTGGTTTTTGTGGGCGGCGCATGCGGAACGGCATCGGCTGAAATCGTTCAGGGCATCAGCCTGGGGGCGCAGAAAATCGTCGATCAGTTCAACAGCATGAACAATGGAAAGGGACTGGTTTTCAAGTTTGAGGAAACCAACAACAACGGTTTCAGCATCACAAACCTGAACTCAAATTACAAGTTTGCCGATCTTGGCGCTTATGGCTATGAGACAGGGGCATTTTCTTCGTTTAAGGCAGCGCCGGGGCTAACCTATAACAACGCCAACTCAAACTTTCAGGGGATTGGCAAGCTCAATTACGGCGGAAGCGCGACTTGGACAGACTATCCCGGCACTGCCAACAATAATGCGACGCTGTCGGTGGGCGCAGCTTACATGGCAATGATGTACGCCACGCAAGGGGGAAATTCCCAATACTATGTTCCTTTTGTGCCCGGCAATTCGGAACCGTATGTGAAGTTCCTGCAAGACTGGAGTTACTTGGGCAATCGGGATGAAATTCGCTCGCGCTTCGGGGTAGAACAGTGGGATAACAGCAGCCCGTATTTGCAGTCCTTGCTGGCGCTCAATGGCGATAAAAGCTATTGGCTCGCCGCCTATGATCCTGACAAGAAGTACACGGAGATTGGAGATTATTCTGTTTTCGTGATGAACAATTACAGGATAGGCGACGGGAGCGCGATGGGGAACATGATTTACGTCGCTGGCGCGGTTCCCGAGCCGGAAACGTGGGCGATGCTGCTGGCGGGCTTCGGCATCGTGGGCGCTGCGGCTCGTCGCCGCGCTGCGCGCAAATGAACGGATGCGCCCGTTTTTTCGGGTAAGCCGCCGCTAAACAGAAAGGGAGCCGCTGGCTCCTTTTTTGTTTGGACGAAGCGCCTTTGCCCTGAATCCGTCCACAAAAAACATTTCACAAATTACACAAATAGCATATATGCCAATTTCAAATTTGCTTTTTGCGCGGAATTGGGGCTACAATTCGCCCTTCGCTGACATGAATGAGCGGCGAGCCGGAGCAATCCGAGCATAACTTGTTGTAACTTACCCAAAGGAGCAGATGTATGAGCAATTCCCTCATCAACACCCAAGTTCTTCCGTTCAAGGCTACGGCTTACCAAAACGGCAAGTTCGTCGACGTTTCCGACGTTACCATCAAGGGCAAATGGTCGGTCTTTTTCTTCTATCCGGCGGACTTCACGTTCGTTTGCCCGACGGAACTGGGCGACTTGGCGGATAACTACGCTGAATTCAAGAAGCTGGGCGTGGAAATCTACGGGGTATCGACAGATACCCATTTCACCCACAAGGCTTGGCACGACGCTTCCGAGACGATTAAGAAGATCGAATATCCGCTGGTCGGCGACCCCACCCATGTCATCAGCAAAAACTTCGGCGTTTATATCGAAGAAGCTGGCGTGGATGAGCGCGGCACGTTCGTGGTCGATCCGAACGGCACGATCCAGATCATCGAAATCAACGCGGGCAACATTGGCCGCAACGCGCAGGAACTGCTGCGCAAGGTGAAGGCCGCGCAGTATGTCGCCGCGCATCCGGGCGAAGTTTGCCCGGCAAAATGGAAAGAAGGTGACAAAACTCTCGCGCCTTCCATCGACCTCGTAGGTAAAATCTAACGCATTGATCTAACGCATTGCGTTATCCGTCCGGGCAGATGGCCGCGGCCACTGCCCGGACGGTCTATTTTTTCCTATTCCTTTTCAGGCTCTTACGAGGGGTTTGCCATGCTGAATGACAACATCAAAGAACAGTTGAGGGCTTATCTTGGAAAAGTCGCCCAGCCTATCGAACTGGTCGCTTCTCTTGACGATAGCGACACCTCCAGCGAAATACGCAACTTGGTTCATGAAATTGCGGCGCTCTCCAGTTTGGTGAGCGTGCGCGAGGATGGCCAGTTCGAGCGCCGTCCGTCGTTTGGCGTGGCGCGTCAGGGCGAAGCGCCGCGCATCCATTTCGCGGGGCTGCCGTTGGGGCATGAGTTTTCTTCCCTCATTCTGGCGCTGCTGCAAACCGGCGGGCATCCGCCCAAAGTCGATGAGGAAACGCTCTCGCGGATTCGCGGCCTGGAAGGGGAATTCCGCTTTGAAACCTTCATCGCGCTGAGTTGCCACAATTGCCCGGATGTTGTTCAGGCGCTTAATCTGATGGCGGTGGCGAATCCGGGGATAAGCCATGTGATGATCGACGGCGCGCTGTTTCAGGATGAAGTGGAAAAGCGCGGAATCATGGCCGTGCCCAATGTGTTTCTCAACGGGGAGCCGTTTGGGCAAGGCAGGATGGAGCTTGCCGGAATATTGTCCAAAGTCGCGCCCGGCGCGGCGGCGGAGATGGCGGAAAAAATCTCCGCAAGGGAGCCGTTCGACGTGCTCGTCGTCGGAGGCGGGCCAGCGGGTTCCGCAGCCGCCATTTACGCCGCGCGCAAAGGCATCCGCACGGGGCTTGTCGCGGAACGCTTCGGCGGGCAAGTGCTCGATACGCTTGCCATCGAGAACCTCGTTTCGATTAAGGAAACCGAAGGGCCGAAGCTGGCCGCCGCGCTTCAAGAGCACGTCCGCCACTATGGCGTTGATGTGATGGTTCAGCAAAAAGTCGTCGGCATCGTTCCGGCGGATCAGCCCGGCGCGTTGGTCGAAGTACGGTTTGAGAGCGGCGCGGTTCTCAAGTCAAGGAGCGTGATTCTGGCAACGGGCGCGCGCTGGCGCGAGATGAATGTTCCCGGCGAAAAGGAATTTATCGCCAAGGGCGTGGCTTTCTGCCCGCACTGCGACGGCCCGCTTTTCAAAGGCAAGCGCGTGGCGGTGATCGGCGGCGGCAATTCCGGCGTGGAAGCGGGCATTGACCTGGCCGGAATCGTTGAGCATGTTACCTTGCTCGAATTCTCGACGGACCTGCGAGCCGACGCGGTGCTGCAAGCGAAACTGGCCTCGCTTCCCAATGTGACGGTCATCAAATCTGCCGTGACGACCGAAGTGACTGGCACGGACAAGGTCAACGGCCTCGTCTATCAGGATCGCGTAACAGAAGAAACGCACAGGCTCGATCTCGAAGGCATTTTTGTCCAGATTGGGCTTTTGCCGAATACTGGTTTCGTCAAGGAAACGCTCAATCTCACCCGAACCGGCGAGATTGAGATTGACCCACGCGGGCAGACTTCCGCGCACGGCGTATTCGCTGCCGGGGACTGCACGACGGTTCCCTATAAGCAAATCATCATCGCAATGGGCGAGGGGGCAAAAGCGAGCCTCTCCGCGTTCGACTATTTGATTAGAACGTCCGTTCCCGCGAACTGAGCAATCCGGGGGGCGACAGGAGAAGATGCCGCCGCTTGCGCTTTACGCGCATTTTCCGTGGTGCGCGCGCAAGTGTCCTTATTGCGATTTCAACTCGCATACGCTGCGGGATGACGGCGGCGGCGCCCTGTTCAAGGCTTGGCGCGCCGCCATCCTTGCCGATTTGGAAACCGCTTTGCCGCAGATTGCAGGGCGAAGCGTCGGAAGCGTCTTTATCGGCGGCGGAACGCCAAGCCTGTTGCCAGCGGATGAACTGGAAAAACTGCTCGATGCCTTGCGCTCGCGGCTGCCGTTTGAGCCGGAAATTGAAATCACGCTTGAGGCGAATCCGGGAACCGTAGAGGTTTCGCGGCTGCGCGACAATCGGGCGGCGGGCGTTACCCGCCTGTCGCTCGGCATACAGAGTTTCGATGACGGCTTGCTGGCTCGCATTGGGCGCATCCACAACGGGCGCGAGGCACGGCAGGCGCTAGAAGCGGCGCTGGCGCGTTTCGACCGGGTAAATGTCGACCTGATGTACGCCCTGCCGGAACAAAGCTCCGCGCAAGCATTGAACGATTTGGAAATCGCTATCGCCAGCGGCGTTCGGCATCTGTCCTGCTATTGCCTCACCGTGGAACCCAATACCCCGTTCGCGGACAATCCACCGAGGGATTTGCCCGACGAGGATGCCGTGGCCGACATGGAAGAAGCGATCAGGGCGCGGCTGGCGGGCGCGGGGTTCAGGCGCTACGAGGTTTCCGCGTTTGCCCATGCTGGGCATGAATGCCGCCACAACCTCAATTACTGGCAATTCGGCGACTACCTCGGTTTAGGGCCGGGGGCGCATGGCAAGCTGACGACATCCGGCGGCATCATGCGCGAAATGCGCCACAAGCATCCGGCGCGTTATCTGGAAGGCGCGGCGCGGCGCGATTTCATTCAGGAAAAGCATGTCGTGGGCGCGAAAGATTTGCCGTTCGAGTTCATGATGAACGCCCTGCGCCTGACCGATGGCGTTCCCGCCGCGTTTTTTGCCGAACGCACCGGCCTGCCGCTGGAAATGGTTGCGCCCCAATTGGAACGCGCCCGCCGCGCCGGACTGCTCGACCCCGCGCAAGAGCTTCTGCGCCCCACGCCGCAAGGAATGCAGTTTTTGAATGAATTGCTGCAATGGTTTCTGGCGGAGCGGTAAATAAGAAACTTTCTTTCTAGAAATGATGGTATATATGGCAGAAGCTCACTGGATTAGCGTAAATATATAAATAATTCTTTTGGACAAAACTATTTTCATTAAAAACTTTAATAGAAATTAAACTGTATATAGCAGCAGTATATTGAAAGTATTTATCAAGGATATATTTTTAGTCAAGTGAAGCAACTATTTCTGATATAGAAAAATTTCAGACCCCAAGCATTGCCTTCATCTCAAATTGTGGCGATATCCTGACCCAACCGGATGAGATGGGGGCGCCCAGCCGCGATTTTCAATGGTTCTTCAAACCAAGTAAAGGAGCCTTCCAATGAGCACAACGATCCCGACCGTCGAGCAAATGACCTCCCTGTATCTGTTCGACACGATGGAACCCCCAGCCAACCTCAAGGACGACAGCCTGATTCGCCCGGCTGCAGGGGCGGGCGCAACGGTTCGCGTGGATGCCGCCGAATACATGACGAGCGGCAGCGGGCGTTTTGTGCATGTGGTACGGTTTAATTTTGTCAGGAATTTTCTTTCTGGAAATGATGCTGCATATATAAAAACTACATTAACTGAGGACGAATATTCACTTGCGGAAATTCTTGAAAGTTATAAGATTGAACATAATAGTGAACTAAGTATTGTCCAGCTTCAATATGCCTTCGACAGCGACGACTATGTTGACCGCACCTATGTATTCAATTCGTCCGGCTTCAAAATTAACGGTGATGCCAAGTTTATTGTTAATAAAAACGGTACACGTGAGATACGCAATATCTGTGTTGAACCGCTGAATGACAATTTCGACTTTGAGAGCAATAACTCCAGCACCCAAAAAGCCAATGAACTGCTCGTTCCGCTGGTGGACAATAACCAGATCGGGCGGACGGTCAGCATTGAATTCTCCGGCACGGAACATCTGGGCAAGTCAAACTTTTCGGCTGTGGACATCACGGAACTGGAAAGAATCAATAAAGTATTTGAAGAAGCCAAAGAAGTTGGCAATTTCGATTTGAGCTTTTTCCTGAAAGCAGGCAAGTTCCTTGATCTGGGCGAAAAACTCATTGAAAGACTCATGCAGTCCGGCGTAATCGACTATCAGGACGAAAACGGGCGCAGCGTCATTTACGACGGACAAGACACCGAGCACGCAGCGAATATCAATGCGGATGCGCTGTACGCCAACATAACAGCCCGGGTGCAGACTGGGAAATACCTCGCCGAGTTGAACAAAATCTTTGACCGTGGCGTTGCCATCATCGCGGGCGGCGGCAACGACACCGTGCGAGGCTATTCGCAAGCCTCCGACGAGATCTATGGCGGGGCGGGCGACGACCGGCTGACCGCCAATGGCGGGGACGACCTGCTCGACGGCGACGACCGCTACGAATTTCTGGGGGCGTTCGGGCATGACATCGTTGAGGACGCGGAAGGCGGCGGCATTTCTATCGGCGGCGTGCAGGTTGGCGAACTGGAAAAAGTGAGCGAAGGTGTCTACCAGAGCCAAAACGGGCAGGTCAAGGCGTTCTACTATGCCAAAGGCAGGCGACCTGCTTATTATTTCGCAAATGTCCGGCCATGATGGGCGGATCACCGTGCTCAACTGGACGGATGGGCAGCTTGGCATCCATCTGAAAGAGATGCCCGGCGAAGAACCCGCCGCGCCCACAATAGTGTAAACACACGCGATATTTAGGGGTTAAAAACTTTGCGACGTATGCAAGCTATTTGCGGGCCGTTGCCTAAGAATTGGGCGGGACGGGCCAGACGATGCCCAAGGGGCCGCCCTGCGAGGTGATGTCGCGCAGCGCCTGCCTGTATTCCTGCCACCGGGTTTTTTCGGTGTTTGATAAGGCCGCGTCGGCCAGTTGCGTCCAGTCGCATCCGGCCAGCAGCGCGCCGCGCGCGGATCGGACGGCATCCCATGCGGCGGCGATGTTCGTTGCCCATGCGCGGGCGCTGCGGTCGTAATAAGAGTAAGCATTGGGTTTTTCCGGGAGGGCGACGATGGTTCCTGCCGCCCTGTCGTAGAACACGTCCCTGCTGTTTTTCAGCGCATGGAACGTTTCTTCGTTGGTCTCGACGGCATAGCCCCCGCTGGCCGGCATGGGCCGCCTCTCAGGCAGAACTGCCTCCGCGTAGGCAATCTCGTCCGAGAGCGCGTCGAAGATTAAGAAATACCTTCTTTTTGACTTGATCCGGCGCATATGGACACCCCTCGCGTCATTTTGTCGGAAGCTGCAGCCACATGAGTGTCAGCGGGTCAGCGGCGGACGTTACCGCCCGCAGGCTGCTCCTGTAGGCCTCCCATAGTTCCTCAAAGCCGGGCGCTGACACCATCCAGCGCCAGCGCGGCGGAAAGGGCGGGAAGCGCCGCAGCCTGGACAGTGCCGACAGCGGTGATCTGCCCGTTCTGGCGGAACGCGACGTATCTGATGATGGAATTTTCAGCCATCGCTTGACGCCCAATAAAAAGTAGGTCATCGGGCCAATAAAGTTGGTTCCCGCCCCGGAATAAATGCAGCTTATGGTATGTGTCCCTTTTGCCAGGTAAATGCACCATTGGTTGGATATTGAAAACCGTATGTCCGTCTGGCTCCCGGTTCCCGTGCGCACGGAATTTCCCCATAAAACGCCGTCAACATAAAGGGACATGTAGGAGTTTGAAACTGCGCCGTATTTTTGGTAGACCTCAAAATTCAGCGACACGATCAAGTTGCATGGCTCATCCAGATAAATAACAGCGAGGGTCGCCGTCCCGCTGCCGCTGGAATCTGCTATGGTACGCTAGCGCACTCTACGACGACATGCTCCACGGCTGGCAGCGCATCAAGCGACGACACTACGTAGCCGGGCTTGGCCCGCTGGCAAGGACGGAAGTGCTCTGGATTTTGTCGCCGAAAACGTGACGCCAGCCCCAAAAAAACAGATAAACCGCCCAGAAAAGGCTGTTTGTTCCTGTCCAGAAATCAAACGCGCTTCCATCGCCAGCAATTCCCTTTCACGTCATGGAAATAGATTTGCGCAGATTTATCAAGCAAAGCTGCGCGAGTTATCACGCGACGCTTCATGTTGCGGAGTCGATTAAAAGATACAGAGACGATGATTTGAGTTTGCCATTGGGAACGGTCGCCGTTGCAGCGAACGCCCACTGATGCGTCAGGCATCGCTACGTCCCTGTACCGGCTCGTCGCAACCCAAAGCACGTTTCGCTCATTTTATCCAGTCCCAATGCGCAAATATCCTTGTCCGAGAAGGTCTGAGGGGTGGCAGATGCCTGTTGGTGTGGACACAGCAGCAAGCTAGGCGACAGACTGCTCAAAAGGGTCGTGCATCCGATGCCCACCTTACGATGTTGACTAGATTAGTCATAAAAATTTACATATGAGGCTATTTTTGTCACCTCGATTCATCATCAAGCCAGACAATGATTAAGTAATGTCGTATATTTAGCATATGGAACGATCTGCGAGGCATCAGGTAATCAAAAACCTGCAAGCGACCCTCCCCCGTGGAGCACCGTTCGATCTGGCTTTGCTTGAGTCCTTCGGCGTCTCCCCCCAACTGGCTGCCCGCTACGTGGAAAGCGGCTGGCTGGTGCGCTTGGGGCATGGAACCTATGCCTACCCCAACGATGCCTTCGATGCGAATGGGGCGCTGCTGTTCCTGCAACGACGTGTGGCCAGCTTGCATGTCGGCGGCAAAAGCGCATTGGCCTTGCAGGGAGTGCGCCACAACCTCAGCGCACACGACACGCTGGTGCTCTGGGGTGAGGCTCGCTTTGTACTGCCTGCCTGGTTCATTGATCGTTTCTCTGCTCGCTATGTCAATGCCAAACTGTTCGATTGGTACGATTCTGAACTGTCCACAAGAACCCTCCACACGCCACCCGGGCAACCGCAAGGATTGCGGGTGGCTGCGCCTGAGCGTGCCACGTTGGAACTGCTGTACGAGGCAGGCACGCGAGAAAGCTTGGAAGAAGCACGCAATCTGTTCGATGGGCTGCGCTCCCTTCGCAAGGAGGTTCTGGGGTGGTTGCTGTCTTGCTGCGCCAGCGTGAAAGCGGTGCGCCTGTTCCTGGCTTGGGCGCGTGAAACCGGGGGCGTTGATGTCGATGATCTGGTTCAGCAATACCCGGTACGTACTGGCAGCGACAAACGCTGGATGAGTCGGCTCGATGATGGCACCTTACTGAGTTTGAAGCCTCATGGATAAGCATTACGCTGATACGGTTCGCCTGTTGCTGGCCATCACGCCCGAGGTGTTCGCCAACGATATTTTTGCCCTGAAGGGCGGCACGGCCATCAACCTGCTCGCGCAGGTCGTACACGGCGAAAGTTCCGTTCCCGTTGTCCTTGACCCTGACGGTTCCCGCGACCCAGACGCCTGCCGCGACCAGAAGGCCGTGATGCACCGCCCAGTTCCAAAGGGCGGCGTAAGCGGTCTTTGAGAGGTTCGCCGCGCCGCTGGCGATGTACCCGGCGCGAGCCGTGGGCTGGGCATCCAGAATGGGGCTGCCGACAAGCAAGCTGGCGTAGCCCGCATAATTGGCCCCGTTCGCGCTGAATACCTGCCACGTCATGATGCTGTTATAAGCCGCATGCCAGATCGGCCCGATGTCCTGCGTCGGCAGCGGCGCACCGGATGCCAGCCACGGAATGCGGGCGGCAAGGGCCGCGCCCACATCGTCCCCGCTGCTGGACAGGTTCTGCGCCAGATCGTCGATCAGGGCGCGGATGTCCTCATGCGCCGCCGTATCGACAGGGTGCGAAATGGGCGCGTACAGCCCCGGATGCGCATTTGGATCAGTTCTATGCGCTGAAACCGCCTGCGCGAGGTTCTTCTGCGTGGCCACCACCACCGCTGGGTCAATCCTCAGCTCCACAAGGCTCGTGTTGGCGACCTGCACCGTCATTCGGATTACGAGGTCTTTTGCCGCCCCCTCGGCGAGCAGCGGCTTGTACGTCTCTGGGAAATTCCCGTAGGCCAGCAGCCGGTTTTCGGGGCTGTTCGGCGTATCGGCGATGTTCTCCGTGTTCAGCCCGCCGATCAGCCCCAGCTCGCGCACCGTCCAGCCGCCGACGTTGGCCGGGATGACCGCCTCGACGACGAGCCAGTTCGGGTTGTCGGAATCAGCGGAAATGCTGTTGACCGGCAGCCGGAGCACCTCATGCGCAAGCGCCGTCGCCTGATCGGTGGGCACAACGCCCGCGCCGTTGCCGTCGCCGATGGCGATATGCGTGATCGGCACATGCAGCCCGAATACCTGCGCGTTGGTGAGGTCGGCAGCGCCGTACCGGGTGAGTAGTGTATAAAAAGGGGGCTTTTCGGGCATGGCGCGCTCCTGATGGGGACGCCCTGAGTTTCACGCCGCCCCGCCGATACGGGCAGGGCGGGCTGTTGTGCCGCCGCGTCCCACAACACGGCAGCGTTGCCCCGGCATTCCGCCGTGCCGGACGATACGGGCATCACGTCCAAGGCGTCAGACCATGCCCCTCACCAAGCCGTTTGCCGTTGCCACCGAAGGCCCCACCGTTGACGGGCGCATCATCACCCGCCAGCAGATCGAGGACATGGCGAAGAACTACGACCCCGCCGTCTACACCGCGCTGGTCAATCTGGAGCACTTCCTTTCCTTCATGCCGGATTCCAGCTTTTCCGCCTATGGAAAGGTGGTTTCGCTCGGCACGCGGGAAACCGACATCTTTGGTGAAAAGCGCCTCCAGCTCACCGCCGTGGCTGACGTATCGGAAGCCGCCGCCGACCTGCAATACAAAGGCAAAAAAGGCTTTGCCTCCATCGAGATCATGCCGAACTTCACCGGGCGCGGCATCAGCTACCTCACCGGGTTGGCGCTCACCGACGCCCCCGCCAGCCTCGGCACGGAACCGATGCGTTTTTCCGCCTTCAGCGACCCGAAAGAGGGCAACCGCTACGGCTTTGCGGGCGAAACGGAATATGAGATCGAGCCGCCCGAATCTGGCCATGAAAAACTCTCCGACACGCTGGGCGACAGGCTGTTTGGCCGCGTCAGGGATTTGCTCGGCCTGAACGGAAAGGCTGCGGATGCCCGTTTTGCCGACCATGCGAAAGCCGTCACGGCCATTGCGGAAAGCCAGTGCGACCTGCTGGACAGCTTCGGGCGCATCGAAAAGGAACTGCAAGGGCTGGCCGCAGGGCTGCGGCTCAACGAAAAAGCCGTCGCCGCGCGGGGCGAAGAACTCGATGCCCTCAGGGCGAGCCTCGACGCGCAGCCCGCCGCGTCCGCACGGCCTCCCGCCACGGGCGGCTCCGCCGCCTCGCTGACGGACTGCTGAACGCCGCCGAACAGAACACCCCACGGAGAAACGCCACCATGCGCAACGAAACACGCGAACTCTTCAACGCCTACATAGCCCGCCTCGGCGAAATGAACGGGCTGCACGTCGGCTTGGGGCAGCGTTACGCCGTCGAGCCGTCCGTCCAGCAGACGCTGGAAGGGCGGATTCAGGAATCCAGCGAATTCCTTGGGCGCGTCAACAACATTGGCGTCAATGAGCAGGCGGGCGAAAAAATCGGTCTGGGCATCGGCTCGACGATTGCCAGCACCACGGATACCGCAGTGAAGGAACGCGCTCCAACCGACCCCACCACGCTGGACGCGGACGGCTACTTCTGCACCCAGACCAACTTTGACACCTCCATCACCTACGCCAAGCTCGACGCTTGGGCGAAGTTCCCTGACTTCCAGACCAAGATACGCGATGCCATTCTCCATCGTCAGGCGCTGGACATCCTGTGCATCGGCTTCAACGGCCTCTCGCGGGCGGCCACCTCCGACCGCGCCGCCAACCCGCTGCTGCAAGATGTCAACATCGGCTGGCTGCAAAAAATCCGCGCCAACGCCGCTGACCGCGTCATGGGCGAAGTGACTGAAGGCTCCGGCAAGGTCAATGCCTTCGCGGGCGGCGACTACGAAAACCTCGACGCCCTCGTTTTCGATGCCGTCAATGAACTGATTGACCCGTGGTATCGGGAAGACACCGGGCTGGTGGCCATCCTCGGGCGCTCGCTGCTGGCCGACAAATACTTTCCGCTCATCAACGCCCCGCAGCCGCCGACCGAAAAAATTGCCGCCGACCTCCTCATCAGCCAGAAGCGGATTGGCGGGCTTGCCGCCGTGCGCGTCCCGTACTTCCCGGAAAACGCCATTCTCATCACCCGGCTCGACAACCTCTCCCGCTACTATCAGGACGGTGCGCGACGCCGCACCGTCATCGACAACCCGAAACGCGACCGCATCGAGAACTTTGAATCCTCGAACGATGCCTATGTCGTCGAGGACTACGGCTGCGCCGCCCTCATCGAGCACATCGCGACCACCGCCCCCGTCAGCCCATGACCTCTCCTGCCCGTCGCCACCGCCAGCGTGTTCGCGCCCTCGCGGCCCATCAAGCCGCGAGGGGCGGTCTTTTGCCAGTCGCCGAATCAAAGCCCTACGAACTGCTGCTCGCAAGGCTCGACGCCGACATGCGACGGCTCAAGCTCATCCAGTCCATCGAAAAGAAGGTCGAGACAAAGCGTGAGATGCTCCCGGAGTACGCCGCGTGGATTGAGGGCGCACTGGAGGCGGACAGCGGCGAGCCGGACGACATCCTGATGACCGTCATGGTCTGGCGGATCGACACCGGAGATTTCCACGGCGCGCTGAAGATTGCCGACTACGCCCTGCGGCACGGCCTGAAGCTGCCCGCCCGCTACAGCCGGACGCCGGGCTGCCTGATTGCCGAAGAATTTGCCGAAGCGGCCAAAAAGACGCTCGACGACAAACGGCTGCCCGACCTTGCCGCGCTCGCCGAAGCCGCCCGCCTCACCGCCGAAGCCGACATGCCGGACGAAGTCCGGGCGAAAGTGCAAAAAGCGATGGGCCTCACGCTGGAGCTTCACGGCCAGCCCGCGCAGGCGCTGGAACGGCTGCGCCGGGCGCTGGTTCTCAACCCGAATGCGGGCGTGAAGAAAGACATCGAGCGGTTGGAGCGCAGCATCAAGAACAACCCGCCCGCGCAGGCAAGCGAGGGCGGATGACCGGGCGATCCCTCGCACCGGGCGGCAGGGGGAGGCGGGCGCATCAGCCAGGCAGCGGAACGCCCAAATCCCCCTCCACCGCCCCCAACACCTGAACCGCCATGACCTTCGTTGCCACCGCTCCCGTCAAGCCGGAAAAAGAACTGCCGCATCACCCGTTCTGGCCCGCCATCCAGCCGGGCGTGTTCCGCGAGGCGATGAACGTCGACGGTGCCGTCACACCGGAACGGCTCCTCCACGCCCTCACCGAAGCCGTGGTGCACGTCAATAGCGAACTCAAGCTGTGGCGCACGGCGCAGCAGGCAGCGGGGCATGAAACGCTCAATGCCGTGCCGGACGAAGAGCCGGGGCGGCTCGCCTTCCTGTACCGCCGTGCCGTGTATGAGAGCGCCGCCGCCGACCTGATGGAACGCTACATCCGCTTCGATGCCACCGGAGCCGCCGGGGTGCGCGCCGAGCAGCAGGAGCCTGCCATCGAAGACCACTGGCGCAATGCCTTCTGGGCGCTGCGCGACCTCCTCGGGCAGCCGCGCTCCACCGTGGAACTCATCTGATGATTGTCCGCGCACAGCAAAACGAGCCGCTCGACGCGCTGTGCTGGCGCACGATGGGGCGCACGGCGGGCATCGTGGAAGCCGTGCTGGCGCTCAACCCCGGCCTCGACCGCGCCGCCTTGCTGCCGGAAGGCTGCCGTGTGCGCCTGCCGGATGCCCCGAAAGCGCCGGTACGCCAGCTCATCAACCTCTGGGACTGACCCCATGAACGAAGAAGTACAGTCCGAAATTGCCAAGTCCGGCCTCAAGGCCGCGCCGCCCGTGACCGTCTCGCTCTGGGAAGCGGTGGCGGGCCACATCAACGAAATCGTTCTGGTGCTCACGCTCATTTACACGGTGCTGATGATTGCCCATCAGTAGGGTAGTGGTAGAAACCGGACGGATTCAGTGGGTCAAAATCGGGCTGGAACCCGTGCGGTTGAAGGGAAATCGGTCTTTTTGCAAAAATCTTGATTTCCGGACGAATTTGGGGGTTTTTTGGTAGTTTTTTGGTAGAAATTCGGTAGTTTTTCCGCAGAAAAGTGGTAGAAATTCGAGGTTCAACTGGTAGTTTTTTACCGATTAAAGTCCGGTTAAAGGCGCTTCAAGGCGCATCCGTATTGATGTTGCCCGTCGACATCCTCACATTCCCGCCGCTGGCATCCATGCCCTGCTTCTGGACGACGAAACCGGGAGGAAGGCCGATCTCTATCTTGGCATTGACGTCAACATCCTGTTTTTGCGGCAGTGCTGCTGGAAACGTTTGCGCGTACATCTCTTCGATCTGCCTGGTTTTATCCTGGTTAAAAAGGTCGTATATCCACGTTCCGAGAGTTTCGTGCTCGTTGCCGGTGTACTTCCGGGCTGCCCAGTTTATGGCGGGATTGACGATATGTTCTCCGATTGCGTACCCGGTCGCCCCCGCCGCTGCCACGCCTGCCGTCGCTGTTCCGGCCCCGGCGGAAGCCAGGCCGGATGCCATCGGTATTCCCCGCACGGCCAGGAGGCGGCCCGCGCCGCTGGCAATTGCTCCGCGTGCGGCATTGAAGCCTGCCCCGATGCGCCCGGCGATGCCGCCCAATATCCGCCCGGCCCCTTTCACAATGCCGCGCCCGCCGCCGCCCAGCATGCTGGAAAGCCCCGCCGCCGCCGCGAACCCGATAGCCGCCTTCGCCGCGA
>JAITVD010000015.1 GCA_031285965.1 Azoarcus sp. | reverse complement strand
GTTCCGTGAGGCCGTAAATATCGAGCGCGTCGATGCCCATGCGCGATTCAAGCTCGTAGCGAATTTCCTCGCTCCACGGCTCCGCGCCATAGAGGCCGACGCGCAGCGGCAGCTTGCGGACATCGACGCCCAGCTTTTCGGCCTCTTCCGCGATGTTGAGCGCGTAAGAGGGCGTGCAGGACATGGCATCCGGCGCGAGGTCTTGGAGGAGCATGACCTGTTTCTGTGTCTGCCCGCCGGACATGGGAATCACCGTCATGCCGAGTGTTTCCGCGCCGCCGTGCAGACCCAGCCCGCCGGTGAAAAGACCATAACCATAGGCGTTATGCAGGCGGTCGCCGGGCTGAAGACCCGCTGCCGCAAGGCAGCGCGCGCCCATCTGTCCCCAGTTGGCGAGGTCGCGCCGCGTATGGCCGACGACCACAGGCTTGCCGGACGTGCCGGAAGAAGCATGCAGCCGGATGACTTGGTCACGCGGCACGGCGAACATTCCATAGGGATAGTTGTCGCGCAGTTGCTCTTTTTTGGTAAAGGGCAGCAGCTTGGCATCGGCAAGCGTCTGGATATGGTGCGGCTTCACTTCCAGCTCATCCATCGCCTCGCGGTAGAACTTCACCGTCTCGTAGCAGCGCGCCACCATGTCCTGCAAGCGTTTGAGCTGGAGCGCCTTGAGTTCCTCTCGCGGAAGCGTTTCGTTGTCAATGTCGAAAATCATGATGGCTGGCCTTTGGAAGAAACGGGAACAAAAAATCGAGAATAATAGTCCCCGAAGGGGACTATGGCGATGCCCGTGATGCTTTTTCGGATTATTTGGGCGAAGTTTCCGGTTTCGTCATCGAAGATCGCCGCTTCGTTGCCCACCGGAGCAGCCCGCCGAAGAGCAAGGCGGCGGTCAAGGTGGATGCCACGGAGGCTTGCCAGAAACCGGACGCGCCTTGCGGCACGGGGGCGCGGAAGGCGAGCCAGTAGCCCAGTCCCAGCCCCAGCCCCCAGAAGCAGCCGAGATGGATGAGCAGCGGCACGAAGCTGATTTTGTAGGCGCGCAGGGCAAAGCAGGCAACGGTCTGCACGGCATCGAAAAACTGGTAGAGGGCGATGTACAGGGCGAGGCTGGCGGCGACTTCCGCGACTTTCGGGTCTTGGGTGGCGAGCGTGGCGATGGGTACGCGCAGCCATAACATCATGGCGGCAAGGATGACCGAGAACGCGCAGGCGATTTTGATTCCGGCAAACGCATAGCCGCGCGCCCGCGCTTCGTCGCCCGCGCCGACCGATTGCGCCACCTGCGCGGCGGTGGCAATGCCCAGCGACAGCGGCAACATGTAGACGAAAGCAGAGAGATTGGCGGCGATGCGATGCCCACTGACGGTTTCCGCGCCCAGCCGGGCAATGAAGATGGCCATCAGGGTGAAGGCGCTGACTTCCACCAGAAAGGAAAAGCCGATGGGCGCGCCGAGCCGCAGCAGTTCCTTTTGCGCGCTCCAGCGCGGATATTCCATCCGGTCGAGTATCTGGAAAGAAGCAAAGCGCGGATGGTTCTTGAGCAGCCAGACGCACAGCCCGAGGCTAGCCCAACTGACGATGACTTGCGATAGTCCCGCGCCTGCCGCGCCAAGCGCGGGCAGAAGAAAATGTCCGCCTACAAGGCACCATGCCAGCAGAAAATGGCCGAAGGTTTCGAGAAAGGCGATGAGCATTAACGGGCGCGGCTGCCCGAGCGCGGTCGCCGTAGCGTGAAAAGCGCGGAAACCGAGCGCGGCGGGCAGCGACAGGGCGAGCAGCCGCATGTAGCCGACGGCAATATCTTCAATGTCTGGCTCAAGATGCGCGGGCGCGAGCAGCCAGCGAGGCTGGATGAGCAAGGCGATGCCGAACAGGGCGAGCAGTACCGCGAGCCACAAGCCCTGCCGCATGTCCGACCCGATCCGCGCCCGCTCCCCTGCCCCGTAATGCTGGGCGACGATGGGAGCAAGGGCTTGCAGCACGCCGCCGAGGCTCAGTGCCAGCGTGGCATACAGCCCCGAGCCGACCGCGACGGCGGCCAAGTGCTGCGTGGAGTGATGCCCGACAATAATGGTGTCGGCCAGCATCATGCCGATGTTAACGATTTGCGCGACCAGCACCGGCCAAGCGTTTTTGAGGATAGGCCGAACAAGGGGGCGGCTGTGGAAAATGCTTAGCATCGGTACGAGAGGGCGTTCGGCGCGGGAAGGGCTGGCACGGAAAAAACTGAGATTATTTGATTGCTTGGCAAGAGACGCAAGTTACCATTCGCTTTTTTGCCTGCCGATCCGCTTCGCATGTCCAGCTTTCCATACCTTGTTACCCTCGTCAAAGTGATCTATGTTGTCTGCAACGTGGCTGTTCTCGTCCGTTTTTATTACGCCTTGCGGGGGCCGGGGATTTCGCGGCGGGCGCGGATCGGTTTTTGCTTTCTCGCGGCGGCGATGTCGCTGGCTTTCCCCGCCGCGCGCGTGCTGGACGGAAACGCCCTTTGGGTCAGGGCGCTGGCGCACATCGGAAATTTCTGGTTCGCGTTCCTGTTCTATGCCGTGCTGGCGTGGATGCTCGTCGGGCTTTTCCGGCTGCTGAATTGGCGCTTTCGCTGGATAGCCATCGCGGAGGAAGACCGGGTGCGCTGGCGGCATCGCTGCTGCGCGGGCATCGTTGCGGCATCGCTGGCGATATGCGTCGCGGGCATGGTGAACATGCAGTTTCCGGTCGTGCGCGAAATCAAGCTGCCCGTACCCGCTGGAACCGCGCCGCTGCGAATCGTCGCGCTCAGCGACCTGCACTTGGGCCGTCTGGCATCCGCCGGATTCCTTTCCGGCGCGGTCGATTTGATTGCGCCGCTTTCTCCTGACGCGGTGCTGTTTCTGGGCGATATCCTCGAACATGATTTTCACCCTTCCGAGACACAAGCCAATGCCGAAGCCTTGCGGCGGCTCAATCCCCGGCTCGGCATCTGGGGCGTGATGGGGAACCACGAATACATCGGAGGCGTCGGCGCGCAGAGCCGGGACGCGCTCAACCGAATAGGCATCCGCACGCTCATCGACCAATGGGCGACCATCGGGGAGAAACCCGGCGAAAAATTCATGCTCATCGGGCGCAAGGATCGTTCCGTGGGGCGCAAGCCCGTGCGGGAACTCGTCTCGGAGATTCCCGAAGAACACAAGGATGCCCTGAAAATCCTGCTGGACCACCAGCCGACCGACTTGAAGGGCGCGGCAGAGGCGGGGGTTTTCCTGCAACTTTCCGGCCATGTGCATAACGGGCAGTTTTTCCCGCTCAATTTCCTTGTGCAGAGATTGTTCGAGAACGCGCACGGCTACTCCCGGCGGGGGCAGACGCACGTCTGGGTGAGTTCCGGCATTGGCGCTTGGGGCGCGCGGATGCGCACGAGCGGTCGCCCTGAAATCCTGCTGATCGACCTCGTGCCGACGCTGCGGGCGGATGCCGCCGCGTCGTCATGATGGATTGCTGGAAGGCGTGACGGGTTTCTTGTGGCATGGGCTAATCGAGTTACAAAAAAGCCCGAGCGGGGAGTAAATTTCTCCGCTGCTTGCTGTGAGGTTTTGCTATGGACGCGAGGCGGTACAGCTATGACGTAGGCGGCGTGCAAGTGCTGTTCGAGAAAATCATCGAGCGGCTCAGTGCTTATGAACTTGCGAAAGGCGCAATACTCCACATTCTTGTGGATGTGTGCCAGCACTTCAGATTTGGGTGCGGCTTCGTGTACGAGGCGGATCATGAGCAGACCTTTATCTTGAAGGAGCGGTTTGCCATTTACGCGGCCAGCGCCCTTCCAGAATCTTTCAAACTGGAAAAGCATCTTTCCGTCGAGCAAATCAGCACGCTGCTGAGTTCGGCGGGCTATTTCCAAGATATCGACGATAGAGAAAAGAAAAAACTGGGTAGCTGCGCCCATCTTTTCAAATCCAGCACCGTCATGCTGGTTCCGGTGACAGACGATGACGGTGGCATCGTCGGTCTGGTCGGAATGATGGATCGCCGCCGCAATGTCCTGACAAGCGAACAGGCGCGGCGCGCGGCGAAAATGGTTCTCAACCTATTGAGCAATAGCGTCAAACTGCGCATATTCCAGAAGCGCGTGGAGTATGCGCACGGAACTTTGGGCAACATCTTGGACAATATGGGGGTCGATATTTATGTAAACGATTTCGCCACCCACGAAATCCTGTATGTCAACAAATCAATGGCCAAGCCTTACGGCGGCCTTGAAAGAATGCTGGGCAAGAAATGCTGGGACGCGCTGTATTCCGACAAAACCGGGCAATGCGAGTATTGCCCCGCGAAAAAAATCATCGATGAGGACGGCAATCCCACCAAAATATATTCTTGGGATTACCAGCGCCCGTTCGACGGTTCTTGGTTCAGGGTGCTTTCAACCGCTTTCCGCTGGACTGACGGTCGGTTGGCGCATATCGTCAGCAGCGTTGACATCACCGAAAATAAAAAGAACGAGGCCATCATTGCGCGTATGGCCAACTATGACGCGCTGACCAATCTTCCAAATCGGCGCAAGCTATTTATCGATTACAAAGAAGCAGAACGTTTGGCTGAAGGCAATGAAAGCCGTGCCTATCTTCTGTTTTTCGACCTGGACAATTTCAAAAAGCTGAACGACAGCATGGGGCATATGGTTGGCGACGAACTGCTGACCCAAATCAGCATCGTCCTCACGCAGAATCCTTTGACCAGCAATCATATTTACCGCCTCGGGGGCGATGAGTTCGTCCTTCTCTACCAGAATGCCGGACGCGAACATGTGCAGCGGGTCGTTGATTTCCTGCTTGGGCGCTTCGTGCAGCCTTGGCAGCTTAAAGATGTCTCCCCTGTCTGCCGGGTGAGCATCGGCATTGCCTCCAGCCCGGATGACGGCAGGGCGCTGGATGACCTGCTGCGCAACGCCGATTTGATGATGTATAAGGCAAAGCAGCATGGGCGCGGCATCGCCTGCTTCACCGATGGCGAGATTGTCCGGCTTAAAAAATAATTTTTCCCGCCTTGAATCGAGCGGCTGCCAGATGGAAGTGAAATGAGGATGGCATATAAAGAAGCCGTGCCGTGCGCTCCCCGCAAAGCCTGCGGTAATTTTAGCGGACAGAATTCGGCAGCGTTTGATGGCGGGTTTGCCTTGTCCGCGCCGAGGCGCTAGAATGCGATCTTTCTGCTACGGGATCGGCTACTGGCCGTCCCGTTTTTTCGCGTATAGGGCGGACGCGCCCGAATTTTTGCCCGTGTCCGCCGTTGCCGCATCCGGGAGTTTTTCGTGACTGCTTTTCCTCCAGCCCTTCTCGCGCTTGCGGACGGCACTGTTTTTCATGGCAAGAGCATTGGCGCGGCGGGTAGCGCGGTGGGCGAGGTGGTGTTCAACACCGCCATGTCAGGCTATCAGGAAATCCTGACCGACCCAAGCTATCGCAAACAGATCGTTACGCTCACTTATCCGCATATCGGCAACACTGGCGTAAATGATGAGGACATGGAGTCCTCCCGCGTCCATGCCGCTGGCCTCGTCATCCGCGACCTGCCGATTCTGGCATCCAATTTCCGCATGACGCAGAGGCTCGATGAGTGGCTGCGAGCCGAAAACGTGGTGGCAATCGCCGGACTGGATACCCGCAAGCTGACCCGCCTGCTGCGCGAAAAAGGCGCACAGCCGGGCTGCATCGCCGCCGCCGCGCCGGACGGGGCGCTCGATGCCGAAGCGGCGGTTGCCGCCGCAAAAGCCTTCACCGGGCTGCACGGGCTGGATTTGGCACGAGAGGTGACGACCTCCGCGCCGTTTGAATGGACGCAGAGCGAATGGCGGCTCGGGGAAGGCTACGGCACGCAGGACGCGCCGCGCTGGCATGTGGTGGCGTATGACTTTGGCGTGAAGCGCAACATCCTGCGCGTACTTGCTTCGCGGGGCTGCCGCCTGACCGTCGTGCCAGCGGACACGCCCGCCCGCGACGTGCTGGCGATGAAGCCCAATGGCGTTTTCCTTTCCAACGGCCCGGGAGACCCTGAGCCTTGCAGCTATGCGGTTGAAGCGATTCGGGAAATCGTGGCGGCGAAGATGCCGACCTTCGGCATCTGCTTGGGGCATCAATTGCTCGCGCTGGCATCTGGGGCGAAGACCATGAAGATGAAGTTCGGCCACCACGGCGCGAACCATCCAGTGAAAGAAGTCGAGACCGGGGAAGTGCTCATCACCAGCCAGAACCACGGTTTCGCGGTCGACCCGGACACGCTCCCGGACACGCTGCGGGTCACGCATCGGTCGCTGTTCGACGGCTCCATCCAGGGGATTGCCCGCACGGACGCGCCCGCGTTTTCCTTCCAGGGCCACCCGGAAGCGATTCCTGGCCCGCACGATGTGCTGCATTTGTTCGACCAATTCATCAGCCTCTTCGCTCCCCGCTGATTTCGCACCCTGCTGGGCGGCGGCGCGTTGCCGCTGCCTTGTTTTATCCGAGGCAAAACATGCCAAAACGCACAGACATCCACTCTATCCTGATTATCGGCGCAGGCCCGATCATCATTGGCCAAGCCTGCGAATTCGATTATTCCGGCGCGCAGGCATGCAAGGCGCTGCGCGAGGAGGGCTACCGGGTCGTGCTGGTCAACTCCAATCCGGCCACGATCATGACCGACCCCGGCACGGCGGATGTGACCTACATCGAGCCTGTCACGTGGCAGGTCGTCGAGCGCATCATCGAAAAAGAGCGCCCCGACGCGATTTTGCCGACGATGGGCGGGCAGACGGCGCTGAACTGCGCGTTGGATCTTGCCAAAAACGGCGTGCTGGAAAAATACGGCGTCGAACTGATTGGCGCTTCCCGAACGGCCATCGACAAAGCCGAGGATCGGCTCAAGTTCAAAGACGCGATGACCCGCATCGGGCTGGGTTCCGCGCGTTCCGGCATCGCCCACAGCATGGAAGAAGCCTTGCAGGTGCAGGGCGGCATCGGCTTTCCCGCCATCATCCGCCCCAGCTTCACCTTGGGTGGCACGGGCGGCGGCGTGGCCTACAACATGGAAGAATTCCATGAGATATGCAGGCGCGGGCTGGAGGCTAGCCCCACCAACGAACTCTTAATTGAAGAATCTTTGCTGGGCTGGAAAGAAATCGAGATGGAGGTGGTGCGCGACAAAAATGATAATTGCATTATCATCTGCTCCATCGAAAACCTCGACCCGATGGGGGTGCACACGGGCGACTCGATTACCGTCGCGCCCGCGCAGACTTTGACCGACAAGGAATACCAGCTTGTCCGCAATGCTTCGATTGCCATCCTGCGCGAAATCGGCGTGGATACTGGCGGCTCGAACGTGCAGTTTGCGATTAGCCCTAAAGACGGGCGCATGATTGTGATTGAGATGAACCCCCGCGTGTCGCGCTCCTCGGCGCTCGCCTCCAAGGCCACGGGCTTTCCGATTGCCAAGGTCGCGGCCAAGCTGGCTGTGGGCTACACGCTCGATGAACTGAAGAACGAGATTACGGGCGGCGCGACGCCGGTTTCCTTTGAGCCAACCATTGACTACGTTGTTATCAAGATTCCGCGCTTCGCGTTTGAGAAATTTCCGCAGGCAAACGACCGGCTGACTACGCAGATGAAATCCGTGGGCGAAGTCATGGCTATCGGACGCACTTTTCAGGAGACCTTCCAGAAGGCGCTCCGGGGGCTGGAAGTTGGCGCGTATGGGCTGGACGAGATTGAGACCGACCACGAGGACATGGAGCACGAGCTTGCCAACCCCGGCGCGCAGCGCATCTGGTATGTGGGGCAGGCGTTGCGCGAAGGCTATGGCATCGAGAAGCTGAACCAGCTCACGGGCATTGACCCGTGGTTCCTCGCCCAGATCGAGGACATCGTCGCCAGCGAGAAGGCGCTCGCGGGACGTTCGCTCAAGGCGCTTTCCGCCGATGAAATGCGGGAACTCAAGCGCAAGGGCTTTTCCGACCGCCGCTTGGCGAAGCTCCTGAACAGCGACGAGACCAGCGTGCGGCTCGCTCGGCACATGCTCGGCGTGCGTCCCGTGTTCAAGCGGGTCGATACCTGCGCGGGAGAATTCGCCGCCGCCACCGCCTATCTGTATTCCTCCTACGAGGAAGAGTGCGAAGTCCAGCCCACCGACCGCAAGAAAATCATGGTGCTTGGCGGCGGGCCGAACCGCATTGGGCAAGGCATCGAATTCGACTACTGCTGCGTCCATGCGGCGCTGGCGCTGCGGGAAGATGGCTATGAAACCATCATGGTCAACTGCAATCCCGAAACCGTTTCCACCGACTACGACACCTCCGACCGCCTGTATTTCGAGCCGATTACGCTGGAGGACATCCTAGAAATCGTCCATATCGAAAAGCCCGACGGCGTTATCGTCCAGTTCGGCGGGCAGACGCCGCTCAAACGCGCCCGCGCGTTTGAGGAAAACGGCGTGCCCATCATCGGAACCAGCCCGGACATGATTGACGCCGCCGAAGACCGCGAGCGTTTCCAGAAATTCCTGAACGATTTGGGGCTGCGCCAGCCGCCCAACCGCACCGCGCGCACGCCCGAGGCCGCCGTGCGCCTTGCCGCCGAAATTGGCTATCCGCTGGTCGTGCGCCCTTCCTATGTGCTGGGCGGGCGGGCGATGGAAATCGTCCATGAGCAGAAAGACCTCGAACGCTACATGCGCGAGGCCGTCAAGGTCAGCAACGAATCCCCGGTGCTGCTCGACCGCTTCCTCAACGATGCCACGGAGGTCGATGTCGACGCGCTCTCTGACGGGGAAGAGGTCATCATCGGCGGCATCATGGAGCACATCGAACAGGCGGGCGTGCACTCGGGCGACTCGGCCTGCTCGCTGCCGCCTTACACGCTGACCCCCGCGCTTCAGGACGAACTGCGGCGGCAAACACGCTTGCTTGCCCGCGCGCTCAATGTCTGCGGCCTCATGAACGTGCAGTTCGCCATTCAGGGCGAAGGGGATGAGGCCACCGTCTACGTGCTCGAAGTCAATCCAAGGGCATCGCGCACCGTGCCTTTCGTCTCCAAGGCTTGCGGGCTGCAACTGGCGAAAATTGCTGCCCGTTGCATGGCGGGGCAAAGCCTGAAGAGCCAAGGAGTCGCGGGCGAAGTCGTGCCGCCGTACTACTCGGTGAAAGAGGCCGTGTTTCCCTTCATCAAATTTCCCGGCGTCGACACGATTCTCGGCCCCGAGATGAAATCGACCGGCGAGGTCATGGGCGTGGGCAAGAGTTTCCCGGAGGCTTTCATCAAGAGCCAACTGGGCGCGGGAGTGCGGCTGCCGACTTCCGGCAAGGCGTTCATCAGCGTCAAGCACTCGGATCGCTCCGCCGCAGTCGAAATCGCCCGCGATTTGGTGGAACTCGGTTTTTCCCTCGTCGCCACACGCGGCACGGCAGCCGTCATCGAAGCCGCCGGACTGCCAGTCACGCCAGTGAACAAGGTGAATGAAGGCCGTCCCCATATCGTCGACATGATTAAGAACGACGAAATTGCCCTTGTCATCAATACGGTGGAAGGCAAGCGTCAGGCGGTGGCCGACTCGTGTTCCATCCGTGTCAGCGCCTTGGCGGCCAAAGTCACCGTATTTACCACCATTGAAGGCGCTCAGGCAGCCTGCATGGGGATGCGCCATCTTGCCAGGATGGATGTTTGCGCCCTGCAAGAACTTCACGCGAAACTCAAATAAACCAAGCCGATGATAAAGATACCTTTGACCCTCGCGGGCGCTGAAGCCCTGCGCGCCGAACTGCATCGCCTGAAAACCGTCGAGCGTCCGGCAGTGATCGCCGCTATCGCCGAGGCGCGTTCGCACGGCGACCTTTCCGAAAACGCCGAATACGATGCCGCCAAGGACCGCCAAGGCTTCATCGAAGGGCGCATCCTCGATGTCGAAAACAAGCTCGCCAATGCCCAGATCATCGACCCGGCCTTGCTCGACGCGGATGGCCGCTGCGTGTTTGGCGCCACGGTCACGCTGGAAGACATGGATTCCGCTCAGACCACGACTTACCAGATTGTCGGCGATGATGAAGCGGACATCCGTGTCGGCAAAATCTCCGTCAATTCCCCGGTAGCTCGTGCGCTCATCGGCAAGTACGCCGGAGACATCGCCGAAGTGCAAGCGCCCAGCGGCACACGGGAGTACGAAATCATCAAAGTCGAGTATGTCTGAACGGGGGGTTGGAAGCCTTGCTGCCGCGCTTACCCGTCGCCATGATTATCCATAGAGATTGCCTTGAGGGCGGGTGCAAGGAGAGAATGGCTTGATGAAGCCGTCGGATGCGTGAAACGATATTTTGTATCTCTCGATATGCTAGTATTCTCCAATCCTTAGTGTGCTCTTTGGCTTTATCAAAAGGCGGTTCGTATGGTCTTGAACTTCGATGACTCAGTTTCGGTTCGCCAGAAAATAGAAGAATTTGCTCCGTGGTTGATTGTGCTGGTAGGGCTGTGCGTCATGTACATCCCGACTGGTGTCAGGCTGTTTCAAGGAATCTGGAGTTCAGACGATCAAGCGCACGGGCCAATCGTGCTAGCTATCTCGGTGTGGTTGTTCTATCGCAAGTGGCCAGAAATCTTTGCCGCAAGGGAAAGGCAAAAAGGAACCAGCGCGGGTTGGCTCTTCATAGTTGTTGGTTTGTTGGCATACATTCTTGGTCGCTCACAGGACGTACCTATTCTTGAGGTGGGTTCCTTGCTCTGGATACTGCTCGGCGCAGGATTGGTCTTGCTGGGCGCACGCGCAATGAAAATAGGCTGGTTTCCCCTATTTTTCATGATGTTCATGGTTCCGTTGCCCGGGTCGTTGGTCGATGCGGTAACGATGCCGATGAAAATAGCCGTGTCCGCTGTCGCTGAAAATGTGCTCTATCAGGTGGGTTATCCAATTGCTAGATCAGGAGTTGTTCTCCAAATAGGTCAATACCAATTACTTGTTGCGGATGCTTGCGCGGGTCTGCATACGTTATTTACATTGGAATCTCTAGGGCTGCTTTATCTCAACTTGGTAAGGCACGAATCGCTTGTCAGGAATGTTGCCCTTGCAATTCTTATTGTACCGATTTCTTTTGCTGCCAATGTCATTCGTGTGATGGTGCTGACTTTAGTCACCTATTACTTTGGAGATGAAGTGGGACAAGGTTTTCTACATGGATTTGCAGGTATGGTGCTGTTCTTGAGCGCACTGCTGCTTATCATAGGTGTTGATTCGCTAATACGTGTTATTTTTACCTGCAATTGGCAGAGTAAAAAACAGTAGGAGGTGGCATGAAGATGTTTCATATATTTCCGAGATATAACAAGCAGTCCAGATTCTTGACTTATACATGGCGGATACTAAATTCTTTTCAAATGTCCGCAATATTTCCTAGGCGAATTAGAGTTATATTTTTAAGATTGATTGGATGCAAAATTCATCCTTCCTCCATAATTGCGGAAGGTGTATTTATTGGGTCGAATAAGTTGTATTGTGATATAAATGTAGCTATAAATATAGGTTGTTTTTTAGACGGATCTTCTATGATAAAACTAGAAGAAAATGTACGCATAGGTCCGTATGTGAGAATCCTTACTGGCACACATGAATATGCGAATAACGTTTTTAGGAGAGGCTCTGGATCGGTTGACATAAAAAAGCCCGTTATTATTGAACGTGGTTGCTGGATTGGTATGGGAGCCACTATTCTTCCAGGTATAACGCTCAGGGAAGGTTGTGTTATTGCAGCAAATGCGACCGTTATTGAGTCTACCTTGCCAAATGGTCTTTATGCAGGGACACCTGCCCAACGGATTAAAAACCTATCGGTTGGAGATGACTGAAGATGCAAAAAGTATATTCTAGGAGAAATAGATGAGAAATATTTTCTGCGAGTTTTCTGCAATTCAGGTGGAAAGATTATGCCTTCTATAACTTTCCGTGCACTTTTGATTGCTTTGGCGATGCTTTTTGCATCAATTCTGGCGCATGTGTTAACGCCGAGTGCAGGAGTTCAGGTGGTTGAGTTTGATATTGAGGCTATCATTCCGCAGAAATTTGCTGATTGGCAAATGGAAGAGAGGAATGCGGCAGGAGTCATCAATCCACAGACCCAGACTATCCTTGACCAGATTTATTCAAAATTATTATCTCGTACTTACGTCAATACTGAAGGGCGGCGCATCATGCTATCTCTTGCATATGGTGCGGATCAATCGCATGACAAACAGATTCATAAGCCGGAAGTTTGTTATCCCGCTCAAGGATTTCAGATAGCAAGCAAGCGGAAAGACATGCTTCAGGCAGGAACAGTTTCATTCCCGGTTATGCGAGTCGTAGCTCAGTTGGGAAAGCGGCATGAGCCTGTGACTTATTGGATACGCTTAGGGGATGTGTTGGTACGTGGTTTGGTAGAACAGACGCTAGTCCGTATTCGGTATGGTTTGAGTGGTCATATTCCAGATGGAATCTTGTTTCGTGTTTCTGAAATAAATCCAGATGCTCATGATTCTTATGCGTTGCAGGATAAGTTTATCAATGAATTGCTTCCTGCATTGTCGCCCGAATCCCGAAAAATTTTGCTTGGCTCTAAAGTGATGAATTGAGGATGGACAAGATGAAAAAAATCAGAATTATTGGTACCCGTGGTGTTCCGGGGGCACATGGTGGGTTTGAAACTTTTGCGGAGCAATTGTCGCTTTATTTAGTCTCCAAAGGATGGCCGGTCACAGTCTATTGCCAAGAAGAAGGGAGTGGTTCCCTTTGGTGCGATGAGTGGTGCGGAGTAGAACGTGTCCATATTCCTGTGCGCCAGCAAGGTGCTTTGGGAACGGTTGTGTTTGATTGGCTGACGATTAAGCATGCCGCGAAGCATAAAGATCTATGCCTTACATGTGGATATAATACGGCTATCTTTTGGGTTCGCTTGCGTCTGAGTGGCATTCAAAATATTGTCTGTATGGATGGTATTGAGTGGCGGCGTTCTAAATGGAATATTGTCGCAAAAATATGGCTTTGGTTGAATGAGCGAGCCGCTTGTTATTTTGGAAATTATTTGATTGCCGATCATCCAGAAATCAAAAATCATTTAAGTTCTCATACATATCCGAAAAAAATAACAACTATTCTTTATGGCGCTGAAGGCATTGGTCAGGTATCTGAAACTCATCTGGAAAAATGGGGTTTGAAACCGCGCAATTATTTTACACTGATTGCGCGGCCAGAACCTGAAAATTCAATACTTGAAATTGTGCAAGAATTTTCAAAGAAACCCCGTAACATGAATCTTGTGGTGCTTGGAAATTACAATATAAGCAATAATGATTTTCAAAGAAAAGTACTAGAAGCTGCAAGTGATGAAGTTATTTTTATAGGTGCAATTTATGATAAAAGTATTGTGCAGTCACTACGCTTTTATTGTCTAGCCTATTTTCACGGTCATCAGGTGGGGGGGACTAATCCGTCCCTAGTAGAAGCAATGGCGGCTAGTAATGTAGTCATAGCGCACAATAACCGCTTTAACCGTTGGGTATTGGGCGAGTCAGGTTATTATTTCGCAGACGCAGAGTCTTTATCTGTAGTTCTGGAGTTTGTTCTGTCTAAACCAGATATTCTGGACATGATACGTGAGAAAAACTTGCAACGTTATTTGGACGAGTTTACTTGGAGTCATATCCTTAAACAATATGAAGAATTACTGATTTCTTTTATGGAAAAAGGGTTGAATAATGGATAAAAATTTTTCTCAGTCAGATAAATCAACGCCTGATGTTTCTGTAGTAATTGTTAATTTTAATGGCATGAATTTTTTGGAGAAATGCTTAGATTCTTTGAGTACAGCATTTGAGCGATATACGTTTGAAACTATTGTCATTGATAATGCCTCTACTGATGGAAGTCAATATTATTTACGGGAGAGAAAAGATATTCAATATATTGAATCGCTTGAAAATTTAGGTTTCACAAAAGGAAATAATCGAGCTATAGATTCCAGTGCTCATGGAAAAATTATCTTGCTTCTGAATAATGACACACGTATTGAGTCTTGTCTTGATCCTCTAATTGATTTTGCCCTAAAAGAGGATGCAGGTGCTGTGGGTTGCCGACTTATTTATGGAGATGGTCGCCCGCAATTTTCTGTAGGGTTAGACCATACACCCCTAAGGCTGGTGCTTTCGTGGATTGGCTTGGAAAAATACTTTTGGCTTCCATCTATTTTCAGGCGAGTTCAGACGAATTCTGTTTTTTATAAAATTTCACATTTTGGAGTTGATTGGATATCAGGAGCTTGCTTGGCAACCCGCAGAGATATTTGGGAATCTATAAAGGGGTTTGATGAAAACTTTTTTATGTACTGTGAAGATGTTGATTATTGTTTACGGGTGCGTAAGCTAGGGAAAAAAAATGCTTATTTGTCATCCGTTACTGTCACGCATTATGAAGGCGCAGGGAAGGACTGGGTTGGTCGTATGGCTTTACTGAGGACAGTACATTCATATAAAAACTATTATTTGAAATATTATTCATCAATTGTATCTAAAATTACTTTTTTTTCGCTCTCTTGTGTTTTTCATATAAGGGCACTAGCTTTTTTAGTAAAATCACTGTTTTCGCATGGAAAAAATAAATTGATTGCGAAAGAAAAGAGTTTTGCGTTTTATGAGGGTGCTAACAAATTATTAGAGATGTTGTAATGAATAAATACCCCCCCCCCTCCCCGCACGATACAAAATATGTATGGCCTATATATAGCGCATTTATCATTTTTTTAATATCACCTTATTTTCCTGCTGAAATTATTACGTTTATCAACATTTATTTTATGATTTTAGTGAGTATATTTTTTATAATTAGAAGAAGAGTTTTACCAAAATCACTCTTTTTAATTGCAGGTTGTTTTTTACTAATGATAGTAACAGGAACAATATCAAGCATTGATAATAATCGGGATAATTACTACAAAGATGTTTGGTATTTTTTTAACCCGGTTTTAATTATTTTTATAGGGTACACGTTTGGTTGTCTATCTCCGAACGTTACGGGTATAATTAAAATGTTTATATATGCAAGTACAGTGCAGGCTATATTTCACATTTCCAATTTTATTATTGATCCACAACTATTTTCAATGACGGCGACTGATATCCGAAAAGAAGTAGGAGGAGGTGTTTTGGGGGCAGCCGTAAGTTTTGCTTTTCTCTTGGCTGCTTTAGGAGATTGGCGTAAAAGTTTAAAAATGCCTATCTATATTTTCTGTATTGCTTTTTTCCTATGCGCCGTATCTTTTATCTTATCGTTTTCTAGAACTTCTATTATAGCCTGTCTGCTTATGTATTTTGGATTAAAGGGTTATCTATGGGGAAGGCATCTAGGAAAGTTAATTGCATTTTCAGGTATTTTGATAATATTGTTGATTAGCATATCTTTTTCTATCAACTCACTTACTGAGAATAATTTATCTTTTTTAGGAAAAATTATGCGAATTGAACAGGAATTGACAATAGCTGATTTTTCAGACAAGACAAGCATTACACTAAATTTTCGTGGCTATGAAACGGCAAGGACCTTGATAGCTTATAAGGAAGGGAATATTTTTAATTTATTTTTTGGACATGGCTTAGGTTATGAAGTTGATTTGGGAATTTACATACCATTGGCGGGGAAACCGCAGCGCTATATTACACATCTACATAACGGAATAATGTTCGTTCTTGTTAAAACGGGTGCGCTAGGACTAGTTCTATTTTTGTATGTGTTTTTTTGGATATTTTGGAGAGCACGCAAAGAAATAGATACTGAAAATAGTGGGTTGAAGGTTAACCGTATTATTCAAGGGATTGTTGCTTTTTGTTTAGTTAGTACATGGATTGTATCTGGTCCATTCAATAAATCACTCCTATTGGGAATGGAGATTTTGCTTGGATTTTCATTAGCTATATTGGAAAGAAAAAATCTCCAGCGTTTGCAAGAAGCGGCAAAACCTTGCATCGAACGGGCGAATACAGATCCCGCTATACGGTGAATATTGATTTAACCGAAAAAGAATTTTTTCGACTACTGAAACTTATAGATGAAAAATATTCGGATGATTTATTTAAAATGAACAATATCATTTTTCTCTCTGCTAAAAACATTATGGATGCGCCGTAAATATTCAAAACCATAACGCT
This sequence comes from Azoarcus sp., assembly GCA_031285965.1. Lineage (GTDB taxonomy): Bacteria > Pseudomonadota > Gammaproteobacteria > Burkholderiales > Rhodocyclaceae > WRNU01. The sequence goes on along the minus strand of JAITVD010000015.1, from coordinate 49,656 downwards.
TGCTTGGCTCAATGATTGAACCTTCTCCATATTCATTCCAGCAACATAGCATCCCGATACTTTTAGTTTTAACGGGATTCCGAGTGATAGCATCGTATCCAGTACGCAAGTGTATCTCAAATTCATCTGGCACTGACATGGAATTATCATGGAGCGGATCCTTGCTTCCTCCCCAGGGGCGCATATCCCACCCAGATGTCATTGGAATAAAATAAGGAATTTTGGATTTCGACAGTATCCATGCCCATTGCATCCGATAGCCTCTGTCAAGTTCAGCAAAACTATGCGATGGAGGCGTTTGGGTATTGTGAGGCCCCGCTCTGCCGAAGTGGTAGTTATAACCAGTAATCGCATCCAAACCAGCGGACGGAACAAACTTTTCGATCCAGTAGTCAGTCGCAGCGACACAAAGCACGAAGTACAGGCCATTCAACCCTTTCGCCTTAGCGGCATCTCGGGCACGTTCCAGCATTTTTGCGGGTTCTATCCCCATGACTTTGGCTTGATCTCTAAAACCGTCCGCTGAAAAGATGAACACAGCAGGTTTCCCGTCAATTTTTAGATATTCCGGATTGCTCAGATGGCGAGCAAGCCAGTATTCAACCATTTCATCCCACTCTTCGATTGACGTTGGAGCTTTATCGTGATTTGCCCAAAGCAGCGCATAGGGGATGCGAGCACGTGCCGGGGCATTAAGATAAGAGCGAACCGCTGTCTCAGGTTTCGGCATTCTATTACTCCAGTACCATGAAAATACGACAAAGCCGATGTTATAGTCAGCCATCCATTCCAGTTGTCTGCCAACTGTTTCCAGCCTTGAGTCATCATACCAACCAAGCAATGGCTCCCTTTCTGGGTATTCTTGGATGCGCCGCCACGGGGTCGGAGCGCCTAGGCCAAAAGTGGATGACCATCCCCCAAAATAATACATGCCAAGAGAAATGTCGTTGGCAATGGACTGGCCAGCCATCAATATAAATGCAAATAGGAAAGCTGTCTTTTTGGCCATGTTTGCTCAGATCCTTATTTGGAATCATAAAACAATATACAGTATAGCATCTTTTTCGCGTAGGTATATATATGGTGCACTCAAAGTTAAGGCCATTGATACGACAAAATACTTTGATGGCATTTTCTGGCCTATTAGATGCTGTTCTGATAGGCTGGAGCCTAAAATTTACTGCGTATGCTACCCTATCTGGTCTGCGGTGAAATGTAGGAAATTGTGCGATCAAAAACAACACATTGGGAACTATGTTAATTTTAATTCAACTGGTTGACATTTGATGTAAAATTTGTTCCAATAAGATTGTGTCTGCGAAAGTGGCTGCTGTTTGAACTTGAGTCTAATATGTCTGCTTCTGAAAAGAATACTGAATGTGCAATCATTACCATTGAGCGTAGTGAATTTATCCAAGCAATGCGTTTTGTTGCGGCAACGCTTGTGTTGGTGACCCACACTATTTTTTATTATCACGAACGAATTAGCAAAGATTTTCCGTTATGGCCTTTTGGTGCAATTGGCGTCGAAGTATTTTTTGTTATCAGTGGAATTGTCATGCTGCTATGTACGCGCACATTGCCATGTAATTTTATAGGAGCCAAAACGTTTTTTGTTCGCCGTTTATTGCGTATTGTGCCCTTGTACTGGTCGGTTTTGTTTCTTAAAGTAAGTATTTCGCTTATTTTACCTTCATTGGTTCTTCACAATCATTTTGATTTTTTGCATACCATCAAATCTTTCCTTTTTATTCCTGCTTTCAATGCAGAGGGAGAAATTCGACCTATTCACGGAGTAGGATGGACACTATTACATGAAATGTTTTTTTATATTATTTTTGCTACTATAATGTTATTTGGGATGCGTGCTGCACGCTGGAGTTCGGCTATTATCTTAGGACTTGTCATAATGGGTTATGCTGTTTCTCCGCAAAGCGCACTGATAAAAGTTATCACAAACCCAATCAATTTGTATTTTGTTATTGGTATGGTAATTGGTTCAGCCATCCTTCATAATAGTGTAGCACGGTATCTGTTTATTGGGTTGGTCTCTATTGCCTTGCTGAAATTATTTTTACCGGAAATGATGAAGGCATTGCCGCTTTCTCCTTTCGTCTTGATTTTAAGTGCTTTTATGTTTCTTTTTATAAGACAACGTCTACCAAATTTACTGCGCATCACCATTGCGTTAGGTGATAGTTCCTATGCGCTCTACTTATTTCATCCATTAGTCACACCCCTTGTATTATTAGCGGTGCACCATCTGGTAGCATTGTTTGGGATATTGGCAGAAATTGCTATTACTGTATTTGTTACGATTGCGCTAACGCATGGTATTCATAAGTGGTTTGAACTGCCTTTGAATCGCCTAATTAAATGTTTTTCGACTAAAAACTCTAGCAAGAGGTTAACATGAAAAATAACGCTAATCATTATATTCAAAGACAAAAAAAATATTACATTTTCACCCGCATTATTACGTGCATTCTTGTTTCTTTTATAGTATCTACTTCATATGCAGATGATTCGAATATTTCTGCTGTTTTTATAGGTAACTCTATCACACGACATGGGCCTGCTCCGGCTATCGGCTGGACTGGCAATTGGGGTATGGCTGCCTCGGTAGCTGAAAAAGACTATGTCTGGCAAGTAACCCAGAAATTGCTTGTAAAATCATCTCAGTCTTTTAATATTTCTCCATTGGAATCTGTTCCAGAAGGAATGCATCTACAGAACTCTATGTTGATAACGGCTCGCCAGAGTCAGCTTTTAGTAATTCAACTTGGCGATAATGTAAAAAAGGAAAATATATCAAATTTTAATTCAGCATATATTAAATTACTGTCTAATACAAAACCTATCCAAGGTTTGCTTATTTGCCTGTCAACATGGTATCGGAATTCGACCATTGATGCCATCATTGAGCAGGCATGTGACTATGCTGGAGGAAGATATATCCAAATTGGAGATATTCATCGCAACCCTGATTTTACTGCAGTGAATCAAGGATTCAGTCATTCCGGAGTAGGCAGCCATCCTAGTGATGCAGGCATGGCTGAAATTGCTAAGCGTATCAGTGTTACTTTTAAAGAATACAACTCTGGCTTAGGTAATCACTCATCAAGACAGCCATGATATATTTCTGAAAGATCTTAGAAGGCAAACATACACATGAAGTATGTGGTTTGACTGCAAAAAACAGGTATTAGAGCCATTCTAAAATCAGTGGGGTAAAATTTCGTGATTGTGCGCCATTTCATCCCTTAATCTGGCCGTAGCAGAATGTGTGACGCTGAGCGGCATTTCGGTGTGCTCGGTCAATTCGATCTGCCTGCGCATCCGGAAAGCATAGCTGCATGGTGTGCCGCATGTTCGCCGTTTTTTGCGGAGAGCGGGAAAGCTGGCGAGCTTCGTACCGTATGCGCGGCAAATGGGGCGAGGTGGCAGGAGAAACGATCATGTTTGGACTGCTTAAATGAGAGGGGTACGAACAGGAGAATCTTTCTGGAGTTACGCCAAAAGGTAGCTAGCAAAGTTTTCAACGTGCGCTAAACTGTATTTTGGGATTGTGAGTTTCGCTTCAATCACGATATGGTAATATGTGTAAGAACGCTACAGGTGGGAATGGCGCATTTTTTTACGGGGAGTGTATTTTGCTAGCTCGAAATGAAGGGAGTGCAGAAATCCTAGGGGCAGAATTGGCTTGTATAATCTCATTTGTATTTATTTTGTCATTTTTTGGATCAGTTTTATTTAATTTTCTGGGTATGCCAAATGTACTTATCCCAGTTAGAGAAATTTTACTGATAACGTTGAGCTTTTCGGCATTGAGGCGGATAAAAATAAAAGAAAATCAATTGTTTTATATATTTATAATATTTATATTAATTCTTTAATATGTTCATCGCAACATTTGACAATTATCAAATTGAAGGATTGTATTATGCTCGTTTATATGCACTTCCTGTTTTATTTGCTATAGTATGCAAGGGATGGCTTTTTACGGCAGAAAAAGAAGTGCTTATGCGAATCGTAAAACTTATCTACATACTAGGATCTGGGTTTTTGTTTCTCGCAGTTGCATTCTATATAGCGACCCAAGTTGATCCTTTTCTATAATAGGAAGGGGTACGGCTCAACTTGCTACTGCCTGGTTTATCGCAGGGGGATGGATAAGAATGGGATTGCCAATGACGGCCCCAAATCATCTACAGGATTATTTTTTATTTTTATCGCAAGCATAAAACTAGCTGGTATGACAGATGTTTTACGCATACGTTATAGCGTGTTAGCTTTTCTAATGGCAGGAATCGTGCTGGCTTTAACATTCTCCCGAATGTGCTTGGCTTGCTGCGTTGCTCGGTATGATAACGCTTTTGTTTGTGTGTAGACGGGAATGGAATATAGGTGCTGTGTTCATGATGCGTGTTATGTCAGTAATTATGTTCGGAATACTTGCTCTTTCTTTTCTCGTTTACTTTATTGATGACTATAGCGGAGGAAAGATTTCTCACTGGATTTCGTTAAATTTGTCTGGGGAAGATCCGTCTATGGTCGGGCATGGAAACTCTTTTGTGCAGGTGTGGGAGGTATTGGATGAATATTATTTATATGGATATCCTCGTGGTTCGGTTGGTCCCAAAGCACTTGTTCAAGAAGCTGATCTCAAAAACGTAGAGAATGGCATGCTCAGCATATTTTATGATATGGGTATTCCGCTTGGAATAGCTTTTATTGTTTTTTCATCTCTTCTCCTCGGATGTATGTACCGGCATCCTAGCCAAATAGCGGTACTCGTAGGGTTTGCCGTACCTGCGATGTTCTTGCCTTATGTTTTTTCACCAGATATAATCATATTCTTCTTGTTTATATATTCTTATTCAAGGAGTTTTAATGGATAAAACCGCGCCAAAGTGCTTTAGGAGCGCAAGATGAAAAGTATTTCCGCTACGGAAAGAGAGGGGGCGTGGTTCAAAGTGCTGTTTTCAATTCTTGTTCTAATGGCTAGTGGAGCCGCATTGGGGGAAGTATCTATTGGTGTATATTATTATCCAGGCTGGTCTGCCGCGATGGGATTATATAAACCTGATCCGTGGAAAGTCATCAAGCCTTACCCTGATCTGGAGCCATTGCTTGGTTGGTATAACGACGAAAAACCGAAAACACTTAATCAGCAATTAAACTGGATGGCTGATTATGGAATTGATTTTGTTACTTTTTGCTGGTATTGGAAAGAAGAACGTCCTCTGCAGGAGATATCAGTGCGTGCCTATCTTAAAGCATCCGCACGATCACGTGTGCGTTATTCTTTGCTATGGGCAAACCATTTTCGCTCTCCTGCATCACTTGCGGAATGGGACAAATTGCACATGCGAAATACTGAGTATTTGCGTATTGATAACAAACCTGTTCTTTTTGTTTTTTCAGGTGAATTTTTGAAAAATCAAGCCAAAGCAATTGGAATGCTGCCAGCAGAAATGCTGGAACGGGCACAACGTGCTGCGCATAAAGTGGGTTTGGACGGTATTTACTTTGTGCTTTGTACGGAAGCCTCTGAGTTTTGGGTTAAAGATTTTGCGCGAAAATCTGGATTTGATGCGATTTCTGCTTATAACTATTATTTCGACATGAGCGGAGATTTTCATACAGCAACACGACCCTCACACAGTTTTGTTGAACTGGATGCTAATTGTCGCATGCAGTGGGACTGGATTTTGAAAAATAGCAGCTTATCTTATTTTGTGCCGATGATTTCAGGGTGGAATAAGCGTCTGTGGGGAGGGAGCAAGGATGCTCTTCATGATAACTCAATATCGACACCGCAGGAGTTTGAAATGCACTTGCGATCAGGGTACGATGTAATCATCCGTAACATAGCAAAAACAAAAGGTATCGGAATGTTATGCTGTTGGAACGAATATGAAGAAGGGTCTGTTATCGAACCAACCAAGCGGTATGGCTTTGAATATTTGCAGCGTATTCAGAAAGTATTCGAAAAATGAACGAGTGCACATTAAAATGAAGGCTCTCAAAAATTCGAGAAAAAGTGATATTGACCCAATTCTAATAAGAGAATTTTAACGAATTATGAAGAAAACATTACGTATCTTGCATTATGCGCTAGGCTTTCCGCCTGCTCGCACTGGTGGACAGACATGGTATGTATTGGATTTGTTGCAACAACAGGTCGCAGCAGGACATACGGTAGCCTGTGTCTATCCCGAGAGCCTAAATCCACTTGTTCGTCGTGCCTATATAAAGCCAGCCCAAACGGGTTTTGCTGGACTGATCCGGTTCGGATTAGTAAATTCTTTGCCGTTGCCCTTATTTGGAGGCATTCGGCAACCAAGAGATTTTTGCAAACCTTCCGATATGGGTATTTTTTTGCGTTTGTTTGAAGATTTTCAGCCAGATGTTATCCATATCCACACTTTGATGGGTTTGTACAGGGAATTCATGCTTGCGGCCAAGCAATGCCACATTCCTGTTATTTTTACGAGCCACGATTATTTTGGTTTATCACCTGTGCCAGATTTTTATTTTTCGGGTAGAAGCTGGCATAACGATAATAGTACTGAGTTTTGGTGCAATGTCGGGATGAATCGGGCTATGAGTACATCTGCTCTCCGTGTTTTTCAATTAGGAATTTACCCACAATTGCGTGATTTTTTGAAACGCTTACGTGGTGCGAGACCTGCTGCTACTGGTCTGTTATCACAAGATACTCATACATGGGACAAAAAATATATCTCCAATATGGAGGCACTACATGCTTACTATCAGGACATTTTTTCGATGATAACCCGATTTCATTTTAATAGCACAATCGCTCGTGATGTCTATCAATATAATTTGCTATTCGAGTTAAAATCGTTTGATTTAGTTCCAGTTACTAATTCTAGCGTAATGAACTATCCCATATCAGAGCGTCTGACCAATTCACCCAAGCGGGTTAGCTATATTGGGCCGTATCTAGAATATAAAGGTTTTTTTGATTTTTTTGATTTAGCACATGAATATACCAACTCTGATCTTGAGTTTCATCTTTGGGGTGATGATAGGAAAATTATTTCGCCTAAGGTAATCAATCATGGTCGATTTCGGCGTGATGATATAGACCGGGTTTTTTCGAGTATAGATGTTCTGATTTTTCCAAGCAGATGGCAAGAGACATTTGGTTTGGTTGCCATTGAGGCACTTGACCACGGTGTACCCGTGCTGGCTTCATGTAATGCCGGAATCAAAGATTTATTGCCTACTGAGTGGATTTTTAATTCAAAAGAGGAACTCTTGAAACAAATAAATAATGCCCCAACAAGCGTACCACGCATCGTGAGAAGCAAACTAAAAACGATGATGGAACATGAGGCAGAAATTGCGAAGATATATCGTAAGGCAGTCTGGAATTGAGTGTGCGTTTTGAGGAAGGTGAGGATGCCCATCCTGCGATCAGACCATTTGATCTTTCCGTTACCAACCATCGTGGTTTCATTATTTTGGCGACACAGGCGAAGTGGGTTCTATCAGTGAGCAGTAGGTGAACGGAAAGCGGTGCAGTGGTTTTGTTTGGATGTTTTTGGTATGCTTAGAGAACTTAGGGTATGGTGGTGGATGGTTCGGGTTAGGGGGCTCAGTGGAACAATTTCTGTTGTTATGGACTGTTTGAGAGGAGTTTGAAAATTGAACAAACACCTTCGCATTTTTGTGGTGTCTTCATCCACATATGGTCAAAAAGTGGCACATAGTGAGGGTGTTTTTTGTTTTGCACAGTTGAAACAGTTAAAAAAATATAATTCTATAGGGTTTCTCTGTTTTTCTGACCTAAAAAGATATGAGGATAAAGTTAGGCAGTTTGATGCATTGAAGGAATATTATGATTGGATAAAAATAGTGTCCTTAAAAATATCAAAAATTGATGTCATAAAGACCAATATTTTTTATTTTTTTTTGAAATTTCTTCGTATTGTCTGTTTTCATAAACCATCTGCTTTATCATCGTCTCTTGCTGGATATGATCTGAATATTATTTGGATACTATTTCCTCAAATAGTACAATTCATCACTGTTTATACTTCTGTACAAACAGTGATGAATGTGCAGGATGCTTACATTATTTCTTCTTTTCGCCGAGCGAAACTTAAAAAATCTCTACAGAAATATAAAGAATGTATCAATTGGATATATTGGACGCACTACGAAGCTAAATTTTATGAACAGTTTTTGTGCGCACTTACTTTATCAAAACAAGACGCGACGCTTTTGAGTGGTCTTAGCCACGCAGTTAGATCATCAAACATGGGGCTGCCGATAGATTTTCCGAAAGGGTGTCCTATTCCTTACAAAGTAAGGGTTGCAGGATCGTTTGCGCACAGCCCTAATGTGGGTGGGCTTGTCTGGTTTTTAGATTTTATTTGGCCGCAAATTGTTTACGTCATCCTTGAGTCTCGGCTTATCGTGGCGGACAGCCATCCTCCACGTGCGTTTGTTACAAATAGTGATGCCTCAGTGGAGTTTGTGGGTTTTATGCGGGACATTGCTGAATTTTATGACTCTAATCCTGTCACCGTTGTGCTATTGATAAGCGGTGGAGGCGTAAAAATTAAGACAGTTGAGGCGATGTTGGCAGGGGCGTCAACCGTTGTCTCTACCCAGCTAGGTGTTGTGGGAGTGGGTTCGCAAACTAGATTGAATGCCTTGGTGGCTACTGAGGCAGACAGTTTTGCGGATGCGGTCATGTCTGTTCTGGATGATTCTCTTGCCGCTGCGGTACGAAACCATGTGATAGCCAATTTTTCAGGTGAGGCATGGGCTGTAAGAGTGAATACTATTTTAATGAGGCTTTTCGGTGAATAATAAAGTCCCTATTGAAATTCAGACTAAAGCGAATGCATGGATGGCTACATTTTGGGCTTATGCTCAAAATTGGCTCGGGCGAAGTGTCACATTTCTAGTCTTTTTAATTTTGGCACGCCTCCTCAGCCCAGAAGAATTTGGTGCTTTTGCGGTTGCACTGCTTTTTATTACACTCGGAGAAGTATTTGTCGAACAAATTTTTGCACAAGTCATTGTTCAGCGAGAAACACTGACACAGCTTCATTTGAGTAGTGCTTTTTGGGGGGCGATGGGTCTCGGTCTTATTTTAAGTGTTGCTGTGTATTTGATTGCTCCTTGGTATGCGGAAGTATTCAAAATTAAAAGCATTGAACCTATTATCGCGGCACTGTCACCCATTTTTCTATTGATGGGCTTGTCGAGTATTCATCCGGCTTTGCTACGCAGGAAATTGAATTATAAAGTACTAGCTTTTCGTACAATGTTTGCTAACTTTATAAGTGGTATGACAGCAATTGCAGTTGCTTTTAACGGCTTTGGAGTGTGGACTTTTGTTATTCAATTATTTGTTTTTTACATATTAAATTTTATCGTGCTTTGGTGTAACGAACCTTGGCGACCAAATGTTGTTTTTTCATTCGTTTCACTAAAAGAGTTATTCAGATATTCTGGATATATTGCTTTTACAAAATTTATTGATTTAGTAGAAACAAGAGGGGTTGAACTTATTGTTGCACGCATTCTTGGGGTAACAATACTTGGCTATTATATGCTTGCAATGAAGCTTTTTCAAGCTCTTAACCAGTTATTTGCGGCTCCATTATGGGATTCATCAATTTCAATTCTTGCAAGATTACAGTTGCAGCGTGAGAGATTTCTTGATACATTAAAACAAAAAACAAAATTTACAGAACTTTATATTGCTCCGTTATTTTTAATAGTTTTTGCAACATCTGATATATTAATACCCTTGGCATTTGGAGAAAAATGGATTGCTGTAATTGTTCCATTTCAATTTCTGTGTTTGTTGGGGGCATTGAGAGCGGGAGGGTTTCTACTTGTAGTGGCATTACAAGCTATTGGTGATGTGAGTGCGGTTGTAAAAGCAGGTATAGTGCGTGTAATTGTTACTTTTATATCTGTATGGCTGATGCTCGATAAAGGGTTGTTGGGTGTGGTGTTGTCTATTCTATTAGGACAATTTCTTTCAATTTTAATTATTTTCTTCTTGTTCGCCAAATATATGAATTTATCAAATTTTTTATTATTTCGGAGTGTTTATACTGCTTTGACAATCGTTGAGGCTATACTAGCAATAGCATTGTTAGTATTTATTCAGTATATAATATAACCATATTATTATTACACAATAACAATTTTCTCTTCTGATTTTATATTGATACCATGCCAATGCTTGGATTTATTAGTGTTTTCAAACCAAAAAAATTTAACTATTTTGAGATTTAAGCATAAATTACGTGTAGTTGACGTTTTTGGGGAACGAAATTTTGGTGATGATTTATTAATGTGCTCTATCTGAAAAATATACGTAAATTATTATTTTAAATAAACTTTTCGGTTGCTATAAAAAATCTATATAATACGGAATATGTCGCTAAAAGTATTGAAAATATAGGTATACAAAGGAGGTTTCGATCCATTTTTCATTTCATAGTACGAATGCTAAAACAAACTCTTCCTCTATCACCAATACACTTGGTAATTGGGATTAGTATAGGGCCTTTTGATATAGGAAATGAAAATATGTCAAAGCGCATTTTAAGTAAAATGTATTCTATATGAACTTGATATTCAAAAAGTCTTTATTACCCAAATAAATGGAATCTACAGACGGCTAAATTGGGAGCATACATCTACTTTGAAACATCCCTTGTTGATATTCCGTCGGAAAATTTTTGTGCTTCAAGAAGTCGTTTTGGGATTATAATTTGCGGATGGAGATTTGCTAAACATTCTGATTCTTTTCTAAATTCATTAGTGGTTATTTTGAAAAGATTGATTGAAATATGTCATGTCATTCATGCGCTTGCTTTTTGTGTAGTAGTCGATAAATTGGAAATTGATTTTTTTGAACACAATAGATTTAAAGTTGATTCTTGGAATCCTGATATTGGTTCGCCAAGCAGTTATATCGAAAGATTGAATAAATATAAGTTTTATATCTCTGCGCGTTTTCATGGTGTGGTACTGGGAGTCTTGCTTGGGTGTTCGTCTATAGGTATTGAACTTGATCAAAAGGTTTCTCAAATATGTGCGAAACTAGGAATGGAAAAGTCTGTCTGGTGATCTCCATTCGATGCTGAAAGGGTAAAGGCTGACTGAATATTTTTAAATATTAGAAAGAAACATTCTCACCGCACGAACGCAATTCCCAGCCTGAATTGAGAGCGGCGGGATTCGTTGTATTCGAGCAGGGTTTCGCCGTAGCCACGGAAGTACTGCAACTGGACGAAGGTGCCGACACCCGAGAACATGCTTTGGCGTATCGGGTAGGACAGGTCGGCTTGGACGCTGTTTGCCCCGGAAGTGCCTCGGCGCAGGAGCGTGGCGAGCATCAGGCCGTCGTCGCGCCCGACGCGCAGCCCAAGCTGGGCATAGCCGCGATAGCGTTGGATGTCGGGGTTTTCGTCCTTGTCGAGATAGAACCAGAACTTTGGCTCGATGCCAATATAGGTACGGTTGTCGGACAGGCGGTAGCGCCATTCGGCACGGGCAAACAAGGTGTCGATGCTGCGCGATTTTTCGCCGTCGCGGCCATTGGATTCATGCTCGTAGCCGCCTGACAGCGCCAGCGAGTCGCCCAATGGCGGGTTGGAGATCTTCCATTGGTAGAACAGGGAAGGCCGATAGCTCGTATCGCGGAAGGGCTTGGATTCGGAGCCGAGGTCCCATAGGGAAGTCTGCGTGTAGCCGAAATAAAGCCCGCGCGCGACGGGCAGGTTTTCGCTGACGATGCCGTAGTCGTCGAATATCCGGTAGCGGAAGCTGATTTGGTAGCGCGCCGCTTTGGGCGAGTTGCCCCCGAATACGAAGTACATGGGTTCATGGAAGCTCAATGCCTGCGGGCTGACCGTGGCGGTTTCCGGCGCGGCGGCAAGGGCGGAATCCGAAGGGGACGATTCTGCGGCGGCTTCTTGGGGAGAATCGCTGGGTTTCGCGTCTGCCGAAATCGTGGGCGCTGCTTCGAGCAGCAGCCGCGCCCCAGCCGCGTCGGCCAGTGCCAGCGTGGCGGTTCCCTCGATTTCGGCGGGCCATTGACCCACATAGCGTTGACGCGCTGTGGCGGGTTCGCCTGCCGCAGAAAGCTCAACGATGAGACGCGACGCGCTGCCGGGCTGCTCAATGAGGGCGGAGAGGCGCTTCGGCCAGTCTTTGTTAGCTGGCTCGCCGATGACGATGACCTCGAAAACCTGCCCCGGCACGACCTGCGTCGTGGGCGCGGCCAGCAGCCAGTCCAGCGCGTGCGCGGACGACATCCACGCGGACAGGAAACAGGCGAAAAATGCGATGCGGGCAGTCGATGCCAGATTGGAGAACGGCATGGCGTGAAGGGGTGGTTGGGCGAAACGCGCATTATGTAACCATCGTGGCGCATAATCATTGCTCCACTGTTTTATTTTTTGGGTTGTTCCATGTACGAGTTTTTTGCTGTCCTGTTCCAGTACCTGCTGCCGAAAAAGATGTTGAGCCGCTTGGCGGGCTGGTTTGCGAACTGGCACGGGGGGGCGGCCACAGCGGCGGCCATCGCCGCGTTTGCGCGTCGTTACCGTGTCGATATGGGCGAGGCGGCAGAGCCGGATTTGCTTGCCTACGCGAGCTTCAACGACTTTTTCACCCGTGCGTTGCGCCCCGGCGCGCGCCCGCTCGCCAACGCGGAAATCGTTTGTCCGGTCGATGGCGCAATCAGCGAGTATGGAGCCATTGCGGGCGATAAAATTTTTCAGGCCAAAGGGCATCATTACACGACCCATGCCCTCCTCGGCGGCGATGCTGAACTGGCGAAGAAGTTTGAAAACGGCGGCTTTGCCACGCTCTACCTCAGCCCACGCGACTATCACCGCATCCATATGCCCTGCGCGGGGCGGCTTGTCCGCATGATTCATGTGCCGGGAAAACTGTTCTCGGTCAATCCGCTGATGGCCCGCAAGATACCGGGGCTGTTTGCCCGCAACGAACGGGTCGTGTGCGTTTTTGAATCGGCGCGGGGGATGTTTGCGCTCGTGCTGGTTGGCGCGGTCATCGTCGGCAGCGTGGAAACCGTCTGGCATGGCGTGGTGACGCCTCCGCACAGCAGCCGGGTGAGCCTCTGGAATTACGCGGTCAACGAAAACGCCATCGAACTGGCGCAGGGAGCGGAGATGGGGCGCTTTAGGCTCGGCTCAACCGTCGTGGCGCTTTTTGCCCGCCCGGACGTGCGTTTCGCGTCGGATTGGATGCCCGGAAAGCCAGTCAGAATGGGCGAGGCAATGGGAAGCCTTAGAGAGGGCTGAGTGCCGGATGGTTGAAGAACTCGATGTTTTTGCCTGCCCACTCGACGGCATTGCGCTGATAGAGGCTTCGGCAGGCACGGGCAAGACTTGGAACATCTGCGGGCTTTACCTGCGCCAGCTTCTGGAAAAGGATTTGCCGGTCAGCAACCTGCTGGTGGTGACGTTTACCCGCGCCGCGACTGCCGAGCTTTCCGCCCGTATCTTGGGGCGCATCCGCGCCGCTTTGCGGGTGCTTGAAGGCGGCTCGGCGGAAATCGACCCTTTTACCCAATCCCTGCTGGCCAGCGCACGCGGCAAAGGCATTGATGAAAAAGAAATAACGCGGCGGCTGCGCGATGCCCTGATTTCGTTTGATGAGGCCGCTGTTTTCACCATTCACGGTTTTTGCCAGCGGGCGCTTGCCGATGCGTCTTTTTCTGCGGGCTTGTCCAGCGCGTTTGAAGTCAGCGAGGACGATGCCGAACAGCGGCTCGACGTGGCACGGGATTTCTGGCGGCGCGAAGTCTCGGGCATCGAACCAATGCTTGCCGATTACCTGCTGGAGAAGCGCGACAGCCCCGAAAACTGGGCCAAATGGCTTGGGCAGGCGCACTCTCATCCTCTGGCGGAAACGCGCTGGGATGAGGGAACCGTCGGCGAAGAAAGCGAAAGCGACGCCCTTTTGCGCCAGAGCTTGAGCGAGGAAGAAAAACTGGAGCGCAGCCGTAGAAAACTCCTGCGCCGCTTCATCGAAGGCTCGGGAGCCAAGCTGCGGGGCCGCAAGCAGTCCGAGCGGCGCATCAGCTACGACGATCTTTTATGGAATGCCTTTGATGCGGTCTCTTCCCGCCCGTGGCTCGCGTCGGCGCTGCAAGCACGCTACCCGGTGGCGCTGATTGACGAATTTCAGGATACCGACCCGCTGCAACTGGCAATTTTCCAAGGTATTTACGCAAGCGGGAACCGCCACGGGAATCTCTTCCTTGTTGGCGACCCCAAACAGGCCATCTACAGCTTTCGCGGCGCGGATTTGCAGACCTACCTCGGCGCTCGTGCGCTCGCGGGCGCACATTACACGCTGGGCATCAACCACCGCTCCACGCCGGCACTGGTCGCGGCCTGTAATCGGCTTTTCAGCGAAAATCCCAGCGTGTTCATGGAAAAAGGGCTGGATTTCCGCCCCGTCAAGGCGGCAGCGCCCGCGCAAATTCTTGAGGACAAAACGCATGCCTCATCCGGCAATGAAACCGCCCTGCGGCTGTGGCGCATTCCGGGGCTGCTTCGGGCAGATGCCAAAAACCGCGCCGCAGCGGCCAGCGCCACAGAAATTGCCCGATTGCTCGCGGCGAGCAGGCGGGGAGAAATAAAGATCGGCGAACGTCCGCTCGCGCCCGCTGATTTTGCCGTCTTGGTGCGCAGCCACCGTGAGGGGAGGATGATGCGCTCGGCGCTGTCGGCAAGGGGCGTGGGCAGCGTCGAGCTTTCGCAGGAAAGCGTTTTTGAATCTTTTGAAGCCGAGGAACTGGCGCAGGTGCTTGCCGCGATCGCCGAGCCGGGGCGCGAACGGCTGTGCCGCCGCGCGCTCGCCACCGTGCTGATGGGCTGGGACGCCGTGGCGCTGGCGAAACTCATTGAAGATGACGGGGAATCCGTCCGCCAGTCCGAGCGTTTCCGCGACTGGAACGAAGATTGGCAGCGGCACGGCTTCGCCTTCATGCTGTGGCGCTGGATGAATGACACGCAAGCCGCCTCAAAGCTGCTCGCGCAGGAGGACGGCGAGCGGCGGCTCACTAACCTCCTGCATCTGGCCGAGCTTTTGCAGCGCGAGTCGGGCAATGATTCGCCCGCCGAACTGCTCAGGACGCTTGCCGCCCGCCGCGCTGAAAGCGGCAAGGGCGAAGAAGCCCTGCTGCGGCTGGAATCCGACCGCAATCTGGTGCAGATCGTCACTGTCCATAGTTCCAAGGGGCTGCAATACGGCATCGTTTTTTGCCCCTTCCTGTTCGATGCGCATCCGCCAAAAGGCCAGACGGGGCCAGCGCGAATCTGGCACGAAAAAGAAGGCGGCCAGGTGATGGATTGGCGGGATGCGTTGGACAAAAAAACGGCTGCGGCCATCAAAGAGCGCCTCACCTTTGAGCGCAATACCGAAGCCTTGCGGCTCATCTACGTGGCGCTCACAAGGGCGATTTACCGTTGCGTGCTCGTCGTTGGCTGCTATGAAAAGCCGTCCAAGGAGAGCGTGAGCACGACGGAAAGTACCCGCAGCTTGCTCAACTGGATGGCGGCGGGCGGCGGGATGGACGCGGCGCAATGGAAGAAGTCGAAGATGTCCCCGGCGGACATCGACGCTCGATGGCGGGCGCTGGCCGACCAGAGCGAAGGCACGATCAGTTTGGAAGATTTGCCTTCCGGCGAAGGCGAGCCGCTGCCTTTTGGGGAAGGGCAAATAACTTTTTCCGCGCCCCAATCGCCGGCCGTGCCGGAAGGCTGGCGGATGGGCAGCTACAGCGCGCTCGTTTCAGGCGCAAGCCACGAAGGCGCGGCGCAAGACCACGATGCCCGCGTCGAGCTTACTGCCGGGCCGGAAACAGCCGTATCCATGCCGGAGGACGATATTTTGCGTTTCCCGCGTGGCGCGGCGGCGGGCGATTGCGTACATGCCTTGTTTGAGGGCATTGACTTCACCCGCCCCGAAACCTTCCCCGCTGGCATTGGCGGGGCGCTTGCGGCTCATCCGCTGCGCACGGCGGCGGAACCTGCTCTTTTGGCGCGAATGCTCTCCGGCCTGATTGCCAATGTCCTTGCCACGCCGCTTCTGGGCGATGGGGACGTTTCCTTGCGCCTTGAAACGGTTCCGCTCTCAAAGCGTCTGTCCGAATTTGGTTTTTGCCTGCCGTCGCCCCGGCTGGAAACGGAAAAGCTCGGCGAATGGCTTGCCCGTCACGGCTACGGCATGCCCCGGCTTTCCGCCCGCAGCCTGAACGGCTACCTCAAGGGCTACATCGACCTCGTGTTCGAGCATGGAGGGCGCTATTGGGTGCTCGACTGGAAAACCAACACCCTCGGCAACACGCCGTCCGCCTACGCCCCGGCGGCGCTGGAGGGCGCGATGCGGCAGCATGGCTATCACCTCCAGCACTTGCTCTACACCGTGGCGCTGCATCGGCATTTGCGCCAGAGCTTGCCGGATTACGGCTATACGCGGCACGTTGGCGGCACGTTTTACCTTTTTGTGCGCGGCGTGCGCCCCCATTGGCGGGCGGATGGCGTGGCGGCGGGCGTTTTTCGCCACCACGCGCCGCAAGCGGCCATTGAATCGCTTGATGCCTTGCTGGCGGGTCACGGCATGGAGGCTTGCCGATGAATGGGTTTTCTGACCGGCGGTTTGCCGCCGCTTCGCCGCAAGCGGCCAGCGAAGGGCTTGCCGACGGGTTTGCCTCCCAAGTCAAAAACTGGGCAGAAGGCGCGGTTTGCCCCGCCGACATGGATTGTCTGGCACGCATTGCGCGGGAGTTGGCACTCGCCGCATGTGATGGGCATGTCTGCCTGCCGCTCGATGCCCTCTCGAACGTAAGCGTTGCCGACGCGAAGCGCATCTTGCTGGAAAGCGGCATGGCCGCCGAAATGGGGGCATCTTGCCGCGCCCTGCCCGCCACGGCCTTCCCTCTCGTCATCGACCAAGGCCGTTTGTATCTACGCGCTTTTTTCGATCTCGAATCCAGCCTGTTCCGCGCCTTGACGACTTTGGCCGTGCCGCTGCCCGTTGATGCGGCAGCGTTGGATGCCGCCCGTGCCACGCTTGGCACAGCTTTTCCCCCGCGTGAAGGCGTCGATTGGCAGAAAGCGGCTGCCGCGCTCGCGCTCACCAGACGGCTGACCATCATCAGCGGCGGTCCCGGCACGGGCAAAACCACGACCGTCGCGGCGCTCATCGGCTGTCTCCTCGAACTCGAACCGGAACTGCGCATCGGCCTTGCCGCGCCCACTGGCAAGGCGGCTGCCCGGCTGCGTGAAGCCTTGGGCGAACGCACCCGCCATCTGCGGGAGAGCGTGCGCGTCCGGCTGCCCGCTGAGGCTTACACCCTCCATCGGCTGCTTGGCGCAAGCGCCACGCCGGGGCGCTTCCGGCATCACGCTGGCAACCCCCTCGCGCTCGACCTGGTCGTCGTCGACGAAGCCTCCATGCTCGACCTCGCCCTTGCCGCCCGCTTGTTCGATGCCTTGCCCCCGCAGGCTCGGCTGGTGCTGCTCGGCGACAAAGACCAGCTTTCCGCCGTCGAAGCGGGCGCGGTATTTGGCGAACTTTCCTCTGGATGGCGCTTTGGCGCGGATGAATCGGCGCGGCTCGCCAAGCTGGCGGACGCGCCGGAAAAAGTTTTATTACAGGGCGCGGGAAGCGAAGCGGCGCTGCCCGATAGCGTCGTCTGGCTACAGGAAAGCTACCGCTTCCGCGACGATTCCGGCATTGGCCGCCTTGCGCGGAACATCAACGCGGGCGACGGCGCGGCGGCGCTCGGCTGGATGAGAGCACATGCTGACCCGGAAGTGGAATGGATCGAGGACGAAACCGGCTCCTCTTCGTCCGACGCGCCCCTCTCCGCTGCCGTGTTAGCGGCGATGGAAAAAGGCTATGCCGCTTATTTTTCCGCGTTTCGGGATATTCGCGCCGATGAGCCGACGGATGCGCGGTTCAACAGGCTTTTCGATGCTTTCGGGCGTTTTCGCGTCCTCGTGGCGGTGCATCAGGGGCGGCATGGGCTGATGGCCGTCAATGCCCATCTGGAACAGCATGCCCGCACTGAGGTGGGCAGCGGCGCGGCATCCGGGGCATTTTGGGCGGGCCGTCCTGTCATCGTGCTGAAAAACGACCCTGTCACCCGGCTGTTCAATGGCGATATTGGCTTGTGCCTGCCTTGGCAGGACGGTGCGCTCATGGCCGTTTTTCCCGCCTCCGGCGGCGGCGTTCGCGCTATTCCGCCGCACCGCCTGCCGGAGCACGATACCGCTTTTGCCCTCACCGTCCACAAAAGCCAAGGCTCCGAATTTTCAGAAGTTTTGCTTCTCCTGCCGAGCCAGACCGTGCGCGTATTGAGCCGTGAGCTTCTTTATACTGGCGTTACCCGCGCCGCTCGCCGTGTGAGTATCGCGGGCAGCGCGGCGGTTTTTGAGGCGGGCTGCGCCACACGCAGCGTGCGATTCAGCGGCTTGGGCGAAAAATTGCGTAACCGGAACGGAGGGTCAGGATGACGGCGCTTTTTCTTTGGCGACATGCCGACGCGCTGCCGGGCGCGCCTGACTTTACACGCGAACTTTCCCCCAAGGGGAACGAGCAGGCCCGCAAGGTCGCGGCATGGCTGAGCGCCCGCGCCCCGGAGGAATTGCGTCTTCTGGTCAGCCCCGCGACCCGTACCCGGCAGACGGTGGCGCATTTCCACGATGACGAAAGCGACATCCAGTTTTGCCCGCCGCTTTATGAGAGCGTGTCGCCCGATGAAATCCTAGGCATCATCGGCTGGCCGAACATGCCCCTGCCCACGCTCGTTGTTGGCCATCAACCCCTGATTGGCGCGTTGGCCGCCCGCTTGCTGGCGGGGCATCCCCACCCCGAAGCCTTCCGCAAAAGCGCCCTCTGGTGGCTGCGTGTCGAGCCGGAGCAGGAGAGGGCGCAGCTTGTGGAAGTGGCAGACGGGGATATGTTGGTGTGATTGAAAAAGATGCCGCTATAGCCTGCGGGACGCCTTTCCGGTTTCGCCCTCGTTTTTGTTGGACGCGATGCGATGGTTCAGCAGCCCCAGCCGCGCAAGCTGGATGCGCGTGTTTTCGCGGAAGCGGGCAAGCTCCTTGCCTTTCAGCGGCTCGGGATTCGGCAGCACGGTCGTCATCGGATCCTGCGCGACACCGTTAACACGGAACTCGTAATGCAGGTGAGCCGCCGTCACCCGGCCCGTCGCGCCCACTTCCCCGATGATTTCGCCCTGCCTGATGGTTTCGCCGAGGCTCAGTCCGGGCGCGTAGGCATTCAGGTGGGCATAGCTGGTGGTGACGTTGTCCCGATGTTTGAGGGTGATGTATTTGCCGTAGCCGCCATAACGGCCAATATAGGTAATCACGCCGTCCGCCGTTGCCCGCACCGGCGTTCCGGTGGGTGCGCCGAAATCCACGCCGGTATGGTTGCGCCAGCCGCCGAGCACTGGGTGGACGCGCCCGCCAAAGGTGGACGTGACCCTTGAGAACTCCAGCGGGGAGCGCAGGAAGGCCGTGCGCAGGCTTTGTCCCGTGCTCTTGTAATATTCCGACTGCCCGTTGGAGCTTGTGTGGAGGAACACGGCGTAGCGCACGCCCTGATTGACGAATTCGGCGGCAACGACTTGCCCTACCTGCGCGGGCGATCCGCGGTCATACGCCGTTTTGTAAATGACGGCGAAAGTGTCGCCTTGGCGCAAATCAACGTGAAAGTCGATTTCGGAACCAAAAAGATCGGTCAGTTGGCGGGTGATGCTGTCGGGAATGCCCGCGCTTTCCGTTGCGGCAAAGATCGAATTCTGGATGACTCCGCTGCGCATTTCGGTTCCGTTTTCCAGCGCGATGGGCGCGCTGAGAACGGTGAATGCCTGATGGGCCGCCTTGCGCGAAATCTCAAAAGAATCGCCCCCCGCCGTGATAGGCAGGCGCATGGAGAGAAGCCGCCCGGAAGTATCGACGGTTGCGGTAAATGAATGGCCGCTGCGCAATTGCTGTATGGCGCGGACGGCATCCGGGTTTTTCTGAAGGAAAGCGAGCGACTGCGCGTCGGAAATGCTTAGGCGCTCGAAGAGGGACTGCATCGTATCGCCGGCGCTGACGTGGCCTTCATAAATATAGGGCGTTTCTTCCGCAGGAATCGCTTCCGGGGTGACGATGAGCCTCTCAAGGACGGGCTGTGCGCCGACAGGAACCGAAGGCTCCACCACGGCAGTGGCCGCCGCCACGCCCAGCGCGGAAAATCCCGCGATGCCGGTGGCAATGAGCCGCCGTTTGTCGCCAAACAGCCGCCACGGCAATTCCGCCACGCTCTCCGAAAGGGGGATGGGAACGGCGCGGCGCGCGCGGCCTGTTCTGATAATTCGCCAGCGCAGCTCATTCATCTGCCACCGCAATTCGGCGGGATGCGGCTTTTTTTTGCCCGCCTGCCCGAAAAGTCTGGCGAACATCCAGCGCGATTCTTCAAGCCGCCACCGCAGTTCGGCTAGAATCCTTCTTCTTTTTATTTTCATCTGAGAACTCTCTGTTGGGGTATTTCTCTCTCTCTCTGCCGGAGAGCCTAGCCCTCTTATCGGAGAGCTTGCCCAAAGTCTAAAGATGTACTTGGATGCGTGAGTGTGACCTTGTTGGAGAAAGGAATGAAAGACATCGGAACCGTGATGAATGTCATCCGGCGCGGGGCGGAAGAACTGCTGATTGAGGCGGAACTGATTGAAAAGCTGAAGAGCGGTCGACCGCTGCGGGTCAAGGCGGGATTCGACCCGACCGCGCCCGACCTGCATTTTGGCCACACTGTCCTAATCAACAAACTGCGCCATTTTCAGGAACTTGGGCATCACATCCTGTTCCTGATCGGGGACTTCACCGGCATGATCGGCGACCCGAGCGGCAAAAACGCGACCCGCCCGCCCCTCACACGCGAGCAAGTGCTCGCCAACGCCGCGACTTACCGCGAGCAGGTGTTCAAAATTCTTGACCCGGACAAAACGGAAATCTGTTTCAACTCGACATGGATGAACGAAATGGACGCGGCGGGAATGATTCGCCTGGCCGCGCAGCAGACCGTGGCGCGGATGCTCGAACGCGACGATTTTGCCAAACGCTACGCGGGCGGGCAGCCTATTTCGATTCATGAATTTCTTTACCCGCTCATTCAGGGCTACGACTCGGTCATGATGAAGGCCGATATCGAACTGGGCGGAACCGACCAGCGGTTCAACCTCCTGATGGGGCGCGAACTGCAAAAGCATGTTGGGCAAGCGCCGCAGTGCGTGCTGATGATGCCGCTGCTCGAAGGGCTGGACGGCATCAACAAAATGTCCAAATCGCTAGGCAACTACATCGGCATCGCGGAGCCGCCGAAGGAGATTTTCGGCAAGACCATGTCCGTTTCCGACAGCCTGATGTGGCGCTATTACGAATTGCTTTCGTTCCGTGGCGCGGACGAAATCGCGGCGCTGAAAACCGAAGTCGAAGCCGGACGCAACCCGCGTGACCTCAAAGTGATGCTGGCGCAGGAATTCGTGGCGCGTTTCCACGGGCAAAAAGCGGCGGACGACGCGCTGGCGGATTTCGAGGCGCGTTTTCGGAAAAACGAAATCCCCGACGACATGCCGGAAGTACGGGTGGCGGTAGGCGAGGGGATG
Organism: Azoarcus sp.; assembly: GCA_031285965.1. Lineage (GTDB taxonomy): Bacteria > Pseudomonadota > Gammaproteobacteria > Burkholderiales > Rhodocyclaceae > WRNU01. Next base: position 27,944 of record JAITVD010000015.1, on the reverse strand, counting down.
CCCGTGTTCAAAGTCATCCAAGAAGCGGGCTTGACCGGAACCACCTCAGAAGCCTCGCGCATGATCGAGCAAGGCGCGGTGAAGCTCGACGGCGAGCGTGTTGAAGATCGCGCACGGCTGCTCTTCGCGGGCAGCCGCGTCGTTTTGCAGGTCGGCAAGCGGAAGTTTGCCGCCGTCACGCTGGAGTAAGCGGTGGATGCGCAGGGCGGCGACCGCCCCATTGGCGTTTTCGACTCGGGCGTCGGCGGGCTGACCGTCGTCCGGGCGCTGATGGAGCGCCTGCCGCTGGAAAACATCATCTATTTTGGCGACACTGCCCGCGTGCCTTACGGCGTTAAGTCAGTGGCAACAATTGGGCAATTTACCGGGCAAATCGTCGATTTCTTGCTGCGGCGGGAAGTCAAAATGCTGATCGTCGCCTGCAACACGATGGCGGCGGTTGCCCTGAAAACCGTTGTCCAGCGGGCGGGGAACGTTCCGGTGCTCGACGTGATTGAAGCGGGCGCGCGCGCCTCTGTCGCGGGGGCGAACGGCACGCGCATCGGCGTCATCGGCACGCCGACCACGATCAACAGCAACGCCTATGCGCGGCGGATACACGCGCTCGACCCCGATGCACGGGTCTATTCGCAAGCCTGCCCGCTCTTCGTGCCGCTCGTGGAAGAAGGCTGGCTCGACCACCCCGTCACGCGGCTGACGGCGCAGGAGTACCTGCGCCCGGTGCTGGCGGAAGGCATCGGCAGCCTCGTGCTGGGCTGTACGCACTACCCGTTGCTCAAGCCGCTGCTGCGCGATGTCGTCGGTGAAAAAATCCAGCTCATCGATTCGGCGGAAACCACCGCCGAACTGGCCGCCGCCCATCTGCGGGAAATGGGGCAAGCCGCCGCCGGGCAAGCTCCCGCCGCCTGCCGCTACTTCGTTACCGACGTACCCTTGCGCTTCCAGACCATCGGCGAGCGTTTTCTGGGCCGCTCGCTGGGAGAAATCGAGCGGGTGGATTGGTAGGGGGGCAGGCATTACAAACAGAGAAGCGCCGTTTTTTTGAGCCATTGCGCTGCGGGTTCTCTACGCGCACCATGCCAATGCTTTAGCCTGCAATATCGTTTTATCCACTGGCGGTATGTCACGGATGGCGGTCATATCACAGCGGGCTGAGGCTTGGGCAGAAACACACCCTTCTAAATCAACAAAACTGGAGCTGTTGCCATCAGACTCTCGCCCCGCTCAAAGGAAAAAGGCATCATGCCCCCGCTGCCCTACGGAAAATCCAGAAACCTGCCCCACGGCGAAATCATGTTCGCTCAAAAAATATTTGGCGCTTCCATCCAATATACGTGGGTCAAGATTCATCATGGAAAGTACATGCGGTTTCAGCCAGAGCATGTCGTGATGACGCCCAATGGGGAAATTTATTTTCCGACGAGATTCTATGAGGATGATTATTCTTCTACGTTAAAACCTGAGCTAAAACATTTATTTATTTATTCATTCATGAAATGGCGCATGTCTGCAATACCAGCTAGGTTACTTAGTCAAGTTAGCTGGAATTTTCCAGAGTTCTGTTGGATACGGATATGACTATGCCCTCAAGCCAAATACTAAATTATCGGATTACCCAATGGAAGGGCAGGCTAATATCATTGTCGACTATGCTATGTTTGATTTCTTTTCATCGAAAGAGAAATTCAAAAAGTCATCATATCGTTTGCATGAATTACAGGCTGTGCTCAAAGATTTTCTCAACGATTCAAGCAGTAAAGAAAATTTGCCCAAAGGCAGTAAGAGCAAATGCGAAACGGAGCCTAGCTCTGCTGATATCGAGGCTGTATCGCATGGTACAAAAAAGAACGATATTTTCCGTACCCAGAAAGAAAGGGATTTATTCCGCAAAGCAACTTGCCCAAGATGACTTGGGTCGCATTTTGGGATAGGAATTTCAAGAACAGGAGGAGTTCTGACGAATGGGGCTTGTCTAAGAGACATTGCACTCAGTACGCCATGCAGGTTCATAGGATTGGTATCTGTTCAGTTCAGTGACGACAGTCCCGACCCCTGATCAAATTTCAAACTGCCCCACTACCAGATTTTGAGGATGTTTCTTACAAAACATTGTCAAGCAGTTTCCTTACATACACAATCCACGCATGGCTACTCACAGAATTGTCGCTTTTTTTGCGCAAGGTGACAAAAGCAAGAACTACGTATAAAGCATTGACTGCTTAAATAAAGAACTTCCTAGATACTTAAAGTACTCGGTTGTCATTCCCATATAAAGCTGTAAAATCAGATTTCCTGCACTCTCAAAAGGTAAACACATGGGAAAAATCGCGCCCAATCTCATTTTTCATAAAAACGGAGTTTTTATTAAAGATGGGAAACACGAGCTTCCGAAAGACGGCTTCTTTGTTCAGGTTCCGAAAGCTGGCAAACTTGTTTTCACACCAGCGGAAGAGACTGAAGGAATTTTTGAATTGTCTGCGCTGCATCAGGCAGATGATCCAACCCCTTTTCCAGAAGTTTGCTGGACAGGTGTCCTATGGCGTCGGCAGGAAGCTGTCGAAGCCGATTCGTCAATCCGTTCTTTTCGTCATGGCTTAGCTTAGATTTGAGGAGGTGGGCTTCGAGCAATTCACGAACTGTCTCAGCATGAAGTTTGACAACCACAGTGCCAAGAATTGCGGAAAGCCCACCGTCGTCTTGAAGAAAATCAATTCCAGTTTTTGTAATCCTCCATCCTAACGGTGACGATGCTGTAGGTCGCACAGGTGAGCTTTGTTGGCGCTCTATCAGACCATGCTCGGTTAGATAGGCCACGTTTATCTCAACAATCCGTTTCTCTAAGGTTTCAATTAACGACGGGCAATATGAACGTGGATAATGTTCCCCTAGCTCGTTAAGAAATTGATTTTGAAATTTACGATCAAGTTTCATGCCAGTTTCCCGCAATATGCCTAGCCGCCACATGGACAACTAGATTATGAAGCAGGCAGGAATAGGCTGCCGCTTTTGACCCGCCGCCCGCGCCGCTTCCCTCAGACCGTCAAAGGCTATGATGTCCGCCGGATTCTCAATCTTTCCTGTCGCACAGCTTTTCATGCCGGAGAGGACGCGGCTTGGCATGCCAACCCCCCTCCCATGCGGAAGGCAGCGATGAGGCGAGGCTGCCGCGCTGCTTCCACAGGCGCAATGATGAAGAGAAGGCGGAAGCGATACAGAGAGCTTCGTCGCGGGCGTGATTTTTCCGCTGTTTTGTAGCCCGCAACTAGTGGTACATGTATAGTGAACTTATGGAAAACGTCATGCTTATCACGCACGAACGCAAAAAACTCATCAACGCGATCATATTTTTTGCAAAAAACGTCAAACATCTTGGAAAAATCAAGCTGTTCAAGCTGCTTTACTTCCTTGATTTTGAACACTTCAAAGAGACTGGGCGGTCTGTGACGGCTCTTGACTACTATGCTTGGAAAATGGGGCCTGCGCCAGCGACCCTTTCCTATGAGATCGACACAGAACCGGAACCGGACTTGAAGAAAAAAGTTCGTTTCGATGAAGAGATGACGGATCACGGCACAAACATGCTTATCATAAAGCCGCGATCTGCATTTGACGATTCACATTTTACAAAACGCGAAATGCGAATCATGACGAACCTTGCGAAAAAATACCGCCAAACTCTCGCCAAAGAGATAATCGAAGATACTCATTCTGAAACGCTGCCGTGGCATAAGGTATACAACGAAGAAGGCAAAAATGGCGGGAAAATTCCTTATGAGTATTCAGTTTCACAGGATGAAAAAGAAAATATGGCTCAAGTGATTAGAGAGCGAAATGAATTTCTTGAATTTTTTCAATCAGTGAAACCTGAACACGCATGACACCCGGAACATTGTTATTTCATCAAAACTTTCGTTTTCATGATGGAAATAAGGCGAATAATATTTTAGTATGTCTCGGTATAAATGGCGATGTGATGCTAGTTGCAAAAACCAGGTCAAAAGGAGGTCGATTCAGCAACAGCTACGGATCTCAACCTAGTAATAAATTTCCATGTTTCCATATACCAAAAGGACAGTCTATTCTAAAACAGGCAACATGGATTTGTCTTGATGAATTTTACGAACTTATCGATAACCATATATCACAAAGCTATTTTTCAAAAGAGTTGAAGCACATCGGCACTCTTGAAAACGAGTTGTTGGAACAATTACTGGAGTGTGTTTTAATGTGTGAGGACGTTGCTTCAGTACAAAAACACATCGTCAATACGGCGCGTAAAAATCTACACGCCCAGCTTTAGCAACCTTGTTTATCTCGCTAACGGGTCTGGCGCGGCATCACGCCGCTGATAGCTATGTGACAGCATAGGAGCATAAAATGTTAAACGAAGTGAACCCCGGTAAGCATAATAAAAACAATGATATAAATAAAGATTTAACACAACAAGTGAGCCCTTATCAATACCCTTTGGATAGTTGCAGGTGCAACGATAAAGTGCAGGTGACGCAAACGGTCAAGGACGGCATTGACAATTAACCGACTTCGGATGAAAACGGCAAGCCGCGTTCAGCGCGGTTTACCGTTTTCCGCATGGCGTATAAACTTGACCGAGTAGCAGCTTCACAGGCTGCAAAAGCGGAGAGCCGCTGCTTGGTAACAGCGGCTCTCCAAGTTGTACGAACTAACACCCCTGACAGGGCGGCTTTGATAAGGAGCACTTTATGTGCAACTACACCCTCACCATTGATGCGGCATCAGCCGTACTCGTGGTCAGTCTATTAACCAAAACGCTAACGGCATTCTAGCATCGGATTGGTGCAGAGGGCAGGGAGTTAAGGGTGTAATTCCCCAATGTTTTATATGGTGTTAGCATCGGAGGTCATTTTATCAAACAACGTTTTGATGAAAGCCATCATTACTCAGGAGGATTCTGTTTTTCCGAAAATAAGAATGGTGAAAGAGTTCTCCATCATTTCAATGCACTAAAGCCGCCAGCATCTTTCCCCTCAAGTGATGAGGAATAAAAAAGGAATAACCAAATTTAATGAAAACCACTGGGATGCTGAAAGCGTGTCAGAATCTTGACCGTGCCGTGATGAAGCTCTATGGTTTTTCCGCCGCCATGACAGAACCCGAACTCATCGCTCACTGCCCTGATGGTGCGCTATCAGGAATGGATGGCGTAGGGGCTGGTATCCGCCTGTGGCGGCGACATCCTCGACCCCTTCATAGGTTCAGGCACAACGGACGCCACCGCGCATGTATTTTTCTATGCTTTGGTTTCTAGGGGCTCGCCTTTTTATTCTATAAGCATTTCAGATAGCTATCTGTGCTGCCTCTCTCCATGATTCAGTCCTTCAAATGATGTCCCATCACACAACGCCTGTTAATTGTGAGCTTCCTTTTAGGGAGGCTTTGAGATGGCATCCGTTCGGAACGCTCTCGCGCATCCCGCGCTTCGAGGCAACCGGGCTAAAGTAAAGGCGTTGTGCGTCAAACCTCACAGGACAAGAAAGATGCGCTGCAAAAAGATGAAGAACATGGCTCGCGCCGCGCTTCTGGCGCTGCTTTTCGCCGCCGCGCCGGCATCCGCCGCCAGCGGGCGCGTGATTGGCGCCGCGGACGGCGACACGCTGCGCGTGCTTATCAATGGCGCGTCCGTGCGGGTGCGGCTGGTCTGCATCGATGCCCCGGAGCGTCGGCAAGCCTTTGGAAACCGGGCGCGGCAGGCGCTCTCAAAGCTCGTTTTCCGGCAGAACGTTGATTTGGACGTGCAGGGGCGCGACCAGTACGGACGGACGCTCGCCCGCGTCTGGCTCGGTAGGCAGGACATCAACGCGGAAATGGTGCGGCTCGGCCTTGCGTGGATGTATCGAAGCCAGTGCAAAAATGAGGTGCTCCGCGAACTGGAGGCCGAAGCAAAAGCCGCCCGCCGGGGGCTATGGGTCGACCCGTCGCCCGTGCCGCCGTGGAAATACCGCTGGGCGAACAGGCGTTCAGACGGAAAAAGCGGCAGATAAAACGCCAAGCCGTTTTGCCGCCCATGCGGCAGCGCCCCTCAGACCTCCAGATTGGCGATTCGGGAGCTGGCCAGCGAGAGGCGCGTGGCCAGGACGGCGAGGAACGCTTTGTAGAAGTTCATCCGGCAGGTTTCGGAAGCGCGTTCCAATGCCTGCTTGCGGATGGTGACGAGGCGGGCGGTGCTGGTGGCCTCGACCGAGGCGGAGCGCACGCCCTTGCCGCCGGAGAACAGGGCGATTTCGCCGAAACAGTCTCCGGGCGTGAGCACGCCGAGCAGGGCATGGCCTCGCTTGACCTGGGCTTCGCCCTCGGCCAGAAAGCTGAAGTGGTCGCCCGCTTCGCCTTCCCTGAGGATGACCGTGCCGGGCTGTATCTGGAGCCATTGCGAAAAGCCGATGACTTCCCATAGCTCGGCGTCGGAAAAATCTTTGAAAAAAGGCAGGCCGCGCAGCAGGCGGAATCGCTCGGTTTCGGGCAGCGCCTCTTGGTCGGGTTTCAGGATGCAGTTGCGGAAGGCGAGCGTGAGGTCATGCGAGAACTCGGCCCACGCCTGATAGCGGTGCTCAATGTCTTTTTCCATTGCCCGCCTCACGATGATGTCCAACGCCTCGGGAATTTCCGGGCGGTATTCGGTGACGGGGGGCGGTATTTCGCTGGCGATGCGGTACGCCAGGCTGTAATTGTTGTCGCTCTCGAACGGCAGATGGCCGGTGAGCAACTGGTACATCACCACGCCAAGGGAATAAATATCCGAGCGGTGGTCGACCTGCGCTTCGCGCACCTGCTGCGGCGACATGTACGCGGGCGAGCCGAGGTTGGCAATCTGCGTCACGTCGCTTTCCATCTGGAAAGCCGCGCCAAAATCCGTGATGCGGATGTCGGTGCCGTCCGCCGTGGTCAGCAGGATGTTGGCGGGCTTGATGTCGCGGTGGGTGATGCCGTTGTGGAACGCGTAATCGAGCGCCCGCGAGCATTTGAAGATGATTTCAATGACGCGGTCGAACGGCGACAGCTTGGCGGGATGCGTGAGCGCCTCCAATGTTCCGCCGGGAACGTATTCCATCGCCACATAGGCACTGTCCGGCTCGACGACCGCGTCGTAGATTTTGACGATATGCGGGTGGTTGAGCTTGCCCGCGAGCGATGCCTCATTGACCAGAAGCTGCCGGAACAGCCGTCCCCGGTGCGGCGGCCTGAAAAAAATGGGATTGATTTGCTTGAGCGCGACTTCGCGCCGATTGAACGGGTCCCATGCCAGATGGACGCTGCTCGTCGCCCCTTCGCCGAGCAGGCGGCGGATTTCGTATTTGCCAATCCGCTCAAGAGCCATCACGCATCCCGGACGCCCAGTTCGGCGCGGGCGCGGGCGATGGCGGCGCGTACCGTGCCGGGTGCCGTGCCGCCGACATGGCTTCGCGCGCGCAGCGAGCCTTCGATGGAGAGGGCCGCGAGCACGTCCTCGGAGAGCTTTTCGGCAACGCCGGGCAGCTCGTCCAGCGCCTTGCGCAGTTCGTCGAAATTCAGGCGGGACAAATCGAGGCCGCGTTCCTCGGCGGTACGCACCGCCCGCGCCACGGCTTCGTGCGCGTCGCGGAAAGGCAGCCCTTTTTTGACCAGATAGTCGGCAAGGTCGGTGGCGGTGGCATGCCCCTGCGCGAGCGCAGCCCGCATGCTGTCGGGCTTGACCTGGATGCCGCCGATCATGTCGGCGTAGATGCGCAAGGTGTCGATGACGGTCTCCGCCGTGTCGAACAGCGGCTCTTTGTCCTCTTGGTTGTCTTTGTTGTAGGCGAGCGGCTGGGCTTTCATCAGCGTGAGCAGCGCCACGAGATGCCCGTTCACGCGCCCGGTCTTGCCGCGCACGAGTTCGGGCACGTCCGGGTTTTTCTTCTGCGGCATGATTGAGGAGCCGGTGCAGAAGCGGTCGGCGAGGTCGATGAAGCCGACACGCGGGCTCATCCACAAAATGATTTCTTCCGACAGCCGGGACAGATGCGTCATCAGCAGCGCGGCGGCGGCGCAGAATTCGATGGCAAAGTCGCGGTCGCTCACGGCATCCAGCGAATTGCGGCAGACTTCGTCGAACCCCAGTTCGGCGGCCACCGATTCGCGGTCGATGGGGTAAGTGGTTCCCGCCAGCGCCGCCGCGCCCAAGGGCAGGCGGTTCAGGCGGCGGCGGCAGTCCTTGAGCCGTTCGGCGTCCCGGCGGGTCATCTCGAAATAGGCGAGCAGGTGATGCCCGAACGTGACCGGCTGCGCGACCTGAAGGTGCGTGAAGCCGGGCATCGGCGTGTCGGCGTGCCGTTCCGCCATGTCGAGCAGGCTGGCTTGAAAGGCTTTGATGAGTTCAAGGATTTGGTCGATGGCTTCCCGCAGCCACAGGCGGATGTCGGTGGCAACTTGGTCGTTGCGGCTGCGCCCCGTATGCAGCCGCTTGCCCGCGTCGCCCACGAGCGCGGTCAGGCGCTTTTCAATGTTGAGATGCACGTCCTCGTCGCCGAGGTTCCACTGGAACGTGCCGCCCGCGATTTCATCCGAAATCCGCGCCATGCCGCGCTCGATGTCGGCAAGGTCTTTTTCGGACAGGATGCCTTGTCTGGCGAGCATCCGCGCGTGGGCGAGCGAGCCTCGGATGTCCTGCGCCGCCATCCGGCAATCGAAAAAGACCGACGCGGTGTAGCGTTTGACCAAATCCGATACTGGCTCGCTGAAAAGGCCAGACCATGTTTTAGGGGATTCGGGAGGGGGAGTTTGCGTGGGAGCCATGTCGGAAATCTGCGGGTCGCTTCCCTTGCGGGAGCTTCAGGATGAGGGGCGAAAGTGTATCAAGGTTTGTGGCGGCGATTGCGGGAGTAGTGGGCGGAACAAGCCGCCAATCCGCCGGAACAGGCTCCATTCGGGCGTTGCGGAAAAGGGAAAGATTTTTACTTTATGTTGATTAGTTTGCCCGCCTGACTGACATGGAACCATTCCCCGTTGCGCCAAAGCTGGGCTTTGCCGTTTTCGTCGAAGCGCAGTTTTTCGTTGGGCGTGTCGAGAAAATGCCACGCGCTCAGCAGGACATTGTAGGAAGCGGCTGCGGCGGAACTGGCCGAGGACAGCGCCGCCGAGTTGAGGACAATCTGCCAGCCTCCGCTGTTGTATCTGGCCCTGACGGGCTTAATCAGATGGGGCGGGATGATTTCTTTGCCTTTGTCATCGAAATAGCCGTATTTCTGGTTGCGCGCCACGAGCAGCAGGTGAGGGTCGCTGGTCTGGAAGATGGCGTCGAAACTTGGCTGGATGACGAGTTCGCCAGCAGTATTGATGATGCCCCATTTTCTCTTGATCTGGACTCTCGCCAAGCCATCCTGGAATTTCGTCACCCTGTCGAAACCGGGCTTGATGGCCATTTCGCCGTGAGGATTGACGTAACCCCATTTTCCCTGAACCAGCACGGCGGAAAGCCCGTCCTGCCAAATGCCCGAAACGGCGTCGAAATGGGTGGGAACCGTGATGAGGCCCTGCGCGTCGGAATAGCCCCATTTGCCGTTCCGCTTGACGGGAACCATTCCGTGATCGAAATCCCCGACTTCGTCATAGTTGAGAGGGATGGCTTCCCCGCCCTTGAGGTTGACATAGCCCCATTTGCCGCCTTGGCTGACTTTTGCCAGCCCATTGAACGCGAACTTTTCCGCGACATCGAACTTGGCGGGGATGATCGAATCCGCGCCGCATTCCTCGAAGTTCACCGAATAGCCCCATTTTCCGTTGGCGCGATGCCTGGCCGCGCCCGGAACCAGCACTCTGGGGCAGTATTCCATGCCCGGTGGCCACGCCTGTTCGACCCTCAAGCACTGCCTGATCTTGTCGCAGCTTGTTTTGATGGCGGATGGCTCGACCGAGTTTATCCAGGGCTGAGCCAAAAAAATGCCGACCGCAGTCAGCAACAGGATGCCAATGAGAATCGGCAGTCGGTATTTTGGCGATTTTTTTGGAGGGCGCGTATTGAATACACTCAGGCTGTTCATGGCAAGGCAAGAAGTTTTTCAAAAAGAAAGGCAGAACCGTACACGCAAATCTTTAACGCCAAAGCAAAAGTTGGTTGAATAGTTGTTCTCCGAAATATGTTGGCTTAGGGTAACACGGCATAGGGGACGTGGCGATAGAGTGTTTTTACGTATACACGGACTTGTTTGTGCTCGGATTGCACCGCAACTTGGCGGGCTTGAATGCGCATGGCGTAACGCGGGTTGGCTCTGGTATCGTGCGTGTTTTCGCGCTTAGCGCAATAAATGATGTCCGCATTCAAAAACCTTTTGTCCGTTCCCGTTGTGCTGGCCTGCGCGGTGTCTTTGGCGCGGGGCGCGGAGGAAATTCCTTTCAAGGTCGACAAGATTGAATCCGGGACGGCGTGCCGGATAGTCGCTGTCAACAGAAGTTTTGCGCCGGTCACTGTCATGGCCGGGATGGTTGCGGGCGCGTATCAATATCGGTCTAACCGGGCATGGCCTCTGCGGGATGTCATCGCGCCGAACTCCTCCCGTGAGATTGCCCGGATTTACGCGGAAAGAAACCGGACACCTTGCGGGGCGGAGATGGCCTATTCGCACAGCGTTGGCGATGCGTTTGCCGTGCCCGACAGGCATTACAGATACTTTCTTCCTTTCAGGGAAGGCACTGTTGCCCGCGTCACGCAGGAACCCACTGGCGTTTTGGGAACCCACAAGGATGCCTTGAGCCGTTATGCCGTCGATTTCGGTGTCCCTTTGGGGACGACCGTGCTGGCGGCGCGGGCGGGAACCGTGATTGAAGTCAGGGATCGCTTTGATGAGGGGCGGCCTGACCCGAGGCTCGCCGAAAAAACCAATCTCGTCTCCATCCTCCATAGCGACGGCACGTTTGCCCAATACGCGCACCTTGCCCCGCGCAGCATCGTGGCGCGCCCCGGCGAGCGTGTCGAGGCGGGTCAGATGATCGGCAAGTCGGGCAATACCGGCTTTGCGGGCGGGCCTCACCTGCATTTCGACCTGCGGCGGGCGCGTATTGGCGTGGATGGCGTCGTGAGGCAGGAATCCTTGCCGTTTGCTTTTTTTCGGCAGAAATCAGGGAAAAAGATCACGCTCAAGCAACAGATGCGGATTACGGCAGACTGAAGCCTGTCCTATCGTGGCGCTATCCTTGGATGAGATGCTAGCGCGATGTTTTTCCGTAATTTCCCTGTGTTTTTGCTGCTTTTCGCGGCAACTTCGGTGATGGGGCAGCCTGCGCCGGATGGCGCTGCGCAAGCAAGCGGCGCGATTTCCGTCGCCGAAGCGGGCAAAACGCCCAACGCTTCATCCAAAAAAGACTGGCGCGATGTTTCTGGCTACCCATTTCCCGCGTTGGCGGATACGGTTGCGGCGGCGCGAAACATGGCGCAGGCGATGATTTTGCGCGATTACTGCGCGAATAAAGAACTGTCCGATGACTTCGTGCGCGAACGGCTGGCTCTTTTTGGGCGCGTCACCGGGCGCGAGGAAGATTGCCGGAGCTTGCTGGACTACATGTCGCGGTAGGGAAAACACGGAGAGGGTGCGGTTTTCCCTTATCCCCGCTCCTCTCCCACAGGCAGGCGAGGGCGCGGCGGCATTTGGACAGGCGATGCCCTAATCGCAGGGGGAGCTTATTTCATTGCCCCAATATGCAGGCAGACGATCATGCTTGCCAAGCCACTGTGCAGGCTGTGGGTCAACCCAGATGATGAGTTTCATGCCGCTCCATGCTGGCTTCGCAGCGGCGGCTCATGGTGAAAAACTCAGTTGCGCAGGTTGCGAATCGTGTTCAGTTCGGGCGAGATTTCGCCGCGCTGCCTTTTCTCCTTCGGGCAGTGCGCAAACACGAGGCGCAAGTCTTTCAAGAGGATGCGCTCAACTTTGGCGTTGAAGAGAGAAGTCCAGAAACCAAAGTTTAGCTCTGCCAATACCTTGTCCTGATTTTGCTGCTCTTTTCGCTTTGATAGCTTTTTCTTGGCACGCCTCACTTCGCCATTCTGCAAATTGAACTGTTGGCTTCCAGCCCATGCTTCCCATCAATCTGTCCGGCCATAGAGATTGGTTAGGCGGGTATGGATACCGTTACGCAGCGTGATTTCCAAGACGTTTAGCATCGACACCATCGCCTCGGCCAGCAGGATGTTCAAGAGTAGTCCGTCACCGCCTTCGCCACATCACCGCCTGACGCTGCGCGGTAGCGGCTCAACCGGGCTGAGGAAAAGTGTTTCTCTAGGTCGTTCCAGTCCATTTTTTGCAACCTTTGATATATAAAACCTATAATTCAGATGCAGCCCTATGTTCAGTCCTCTCCCAGATACCGTGCTGGTGATGACACTAGGTACGGACAGACCCGCATTCGTGCGGGTCTGTTATTTTTATTGGCCTTATTTTTCATCCCTAATCGCGTGCCGAAGCCGGTTCTGTTTGCTTGCGCTTGCCTATTTTTCCTTCTGTTCCAGCCAGCAAGCGGCGGATATTGGCGGCATGTCGCCAGATGAGGATGCCGCTGATGCCCAGCACGATGAGCGTGACGGCAAGGTTTTCTAAAACAAGGGCGGTGGCGAGCGGTGCAACGAGCGCCGCCGAGAGCGCGGCGGCGGAGGAGTAGCGGGTGGCCAGGGCGACCAGCAGCCAAGTTCCAATGCCCGCCAGCGCGATTTGCCAGTGTAGTCCCGCCAGAACGCCTAGCCCGACGGCCACGCCTTTGCCGCCTTTGAAACGCAGAAAAAGACTGAATACATGGCCGATGAAAGCGGCCAGCCCCGCGAACGCGGCGGCTGCGGCGTCAAAGCCGAGTGCCCCCGCCGCCCAGACCACCAGCCAGCCTTTCAGGCAGTCCCCCAGCAATGTCAGCGCGGCGGCGGCTTTATTTCCGCTGCGCAGCACGTTGGTGGCCCCGGGATTTCCAGAGCCGTAGCTGCGCGGGTCACTGAGACCGAATAGGCGGCTCGAAACAATGGCGAAAGGGATGGAGCCGATGAGATAGGCGGCAATGGCCAGCAAGAAGAGGGGGACGAAAGACATTGTTTCTCCGTGAGTGGCGTGCGCAGCGGCGCGGGCGCGGTTAGAATCATAGCAATTCGCTGATTCTATTGATAACCGCAATGAATTTCATCTTTATCGAGGGCTTGCGTGTTGATGCCTGGGTTGGAATATATCCCCGCGAGCGCGTTGCTCCCCAGACGGTCGAATTCGATTTGAAGTTTGGTATTCCAGAGTCTGCCGCCCTTCGTGATGATATTGCGGACAGCATAGATTATGCGGAAGTGGCAGACCTTATCCGTGCGGAGCTTGCGCGGCGGCGCTTTAATCTAATAGAGACGCTGGGGGAATTTGTCGCAGATCTCTTGTGCGTGAAGTTTTTAACACCCTGGGTCAGGCTATGGGTTTCAAAGCCCGGAGTGATGAAAGGCGCACGCAGAGTGGGCGTATATATTCAGCGAAAAAGTCAGGACGGGCAGAAACCGGAATGTGGTTTTGAATAAATGTGAATATATTTTAGGTGAATATAAGAGACAAAAAAGCCCGATCCAGCCGGACTTTAATCATAAAATCAGTATCTTTTGGGTTATTTTGGGATGAGCGGCGGGGCGAACAAAAGACGCTTTCGCCCCGCATTCATTTGGCTCAAACAGCGAGCTTGTCCAGCGTGCCGCCATTGGCAAGGTAATCAATGACCCAGCCCGGCTTGCGGCCATGCCCCGTCCAGCCTTGGGCGGGATTGACCGGGTTGCGGTATTTGATTGCGGCTCCGGTGCGGGAAACGGTCGAAACCGCATCTGAAGAACTGCCCGCGACGGTGAGCAATTCGTTAAGGGACAGGCCTTGGTCGGCGGCGAGTTTCTGTACGCGCCTAATTAGGCGTTGCGTGGCAGAACCGCGCCGACGGATTTCCGATTCGATTTGAGCACGCAAAGTGCGCAATTCAGGCAAAGGCATCGTTTCGAGGTCGATCATTTTGTGCTCTCCATGAGTTCTAAGATTGGTCTTCCGTGTTGGAAGAGGTGTCACGGCAATGGCGATGCGGACACCTAATAAATGCTGTGCCTCAAACTACAAGCACAACGGCTTGAAAAAACAACACGAACAGCATTCTGCCAGTATTGATTCGTAAAAGCAAAACTTTTTTCAAATATTTTTAATATATTTTATGGCGGAAATTATTCTGGCATTCATTGGCAAATAAAAGCAAAAGAGATTTAACCGCATTGGTTTGTATGCCGAGATGTTTGCGGCGTTGTTTATGAATTCATAAAAGGTACTTAGAGAGGCGAAAGCGATGCCAAAAGAGAATGACGAGAAACAGCATTAGATCTGCGTGGCAATTTTTTGTTTTTCTTGCTTATTTTACGAACCACGTGGATGGTGGCGCTGATGCAGTTGCTTGAGCCGTTCGCGGGCGACGTGGGTATAGACCTGGGTGGTCGAAATATCGGCATGTCCAAGCAGCATTTGCACGACACGCAAATCCGCGCCGTGATTGAGCAGGTGGGTCGCAAATGCGTGGCGCAGGGTGTGGGGGGAAATTTGTTTCGGGGCGATACCGGCGGAGATAGCGTGTCGTTTGATGATGGTCCAGAACCTTTGGCGGGTCATGCCCGCGCCGAGGCGGGAGACGAACAATTCATCGCAGGCGTGTCCGTTCAGCAATGTGGCGCGCGCGTCGGAAAGGTAGCGGTGCACCCAGTCGGCGGCGATTTCGCCAAGCGGCACGAGCCGCTCCTTGCTGCCTTTTCCGAGAACACGCACGATGCCTTCCCGCACGTCGAGCGCGAAGATTTTTAGCCCAGTCAGTTCCGAGACGCGCAGGCCGCTTGCGTACATGACCTCAATCATGCAGCGGTCGCGCAGGCCGAGCGCGGAGCCAGTATCGGGCGCGGCCAGAAGGGCTTCTACCTGCGCCTCGCTCAAGGTGCGCGGGAAGCGGAAGGTGGGCATCGGCGAGTCGAGTTTCAGCGTCGGGTCTTCGTCAATGCGCCCGTTGAGCAGCAGGTATCGGTAATAGCGCCGCCATGCTGCCAGCAGTCGGTGCTGGCTGGCCGATTTGGCGCGGTTGCTGAAATCGGCGAGCCATGTGGATAAGTCTTCGCCATTTGCCGCGTCGATGTTCCGGCCATGCGTATCGAGGAGCCAGCGCCCAAAGAGCGCCAAGTCGCTGCGGTAGCCCGCCAAAGTGTTCCGCGCCAGCCCGTGCTCAAGCCACATCGCGTCGCAGAAAGCATCGAGCGCGTCCGCGAGCGCGGCGGGCAGCGCGGGCACGGAACCGGCTCTTGCCCGTGGGGCGCGGGAGTTCATTGCCTTAGCGGCGTATTTCGCCGTTGCCGAAAACAATCCATTTCTGGCTGGTCAGCCCTTCCAGTCCGACAGGGCCTCGCGCATGGAATTTGTCGGTGGAAATGCCGATTTCCGCGCCAAGCCCGTATTCAAAACCGTCGGCGAAGCGGGTGGAGGCGTTGACCATGACGGAGGAAGAATCGACTTCGCGCAGGAAACGCATGGCGCGTGTGTAATTTTCGGTGATGATGGCCTCGGTATGCCCGGAACTGTAGGCGTTGATGTGGGCAATAGCCTCATCCAGCCCGTCGACAATCCTGACCGCGATGATCGGAGCCAGATATTCCTCGCCCCAGTCCTCTTCGCGGGCGGCGACGAGCTTCGCGCCGGGGATGGACGCTTGCCGCAGCAGGGCGAGCGAGGTTTCGCAGCAGCGCATTTCCACGCCTTTGGCGGACAGCATGGCGGCGATTTTCGGCAACGCGGCAGCGGCGGCATTGCGGGCGACAATGAGCGTTTCGACGGTGTTGCAGGTTCCGTAGCGTTGCGTTTTGGCGTTTTCGACGATCGGCACGATTTTTAGGGGATCGGCCTCATCGTCTATATAGATATGGCAATTGCCGTCGAGATGCTTGATGACCGGCACACGCGCCTCGCTTGATATGCGCGCGATCAGCCCCTTGCCGCCACGCGGGACGATGACATCGACGAACTCCGGCATCGTGATGAGCGCCCCGACGGCTGCCCGGTCGGTGATGCCGACGATCTGCGCGGCGGTCGCGGGCAGTCCGGCATCGGCCAGCCCCGCCTGAATGCAGGCGGCGATGGCGCGGTTGGATTCGATGGCTTCGCTGCCGCCGCGCAAAATCGCGGCGTTGCCTGATTTCAGGCAGAGCGCGGCGGCATCGGCGGTCACGTTGGGACGCGCCTCATAAATGATGCCGACGACACCGATGGGGACGCGCATCTTGCCGACCTGAATGCCCGAAGGGCGGCGGCGGACTTCGGTCATTTCCCCCACCGGGTCGGGGAGCGAGGCAACCTGCTCAAGCCCGGTGGCCATTGTTTCGACGCCTTTTTCGTTCAGGGTCAGGCGGTCGAGCATGGCGGGTTCCAGTCCGGCCTGACGCGCCAGGGCGAGGTCTTTGGCGTTGGCGGCGACGAGGGCGTCGCGCTGACGGCGGATTTCTTCCGCCGTGGCAACGAGCGCCCTGTTCTTGGCTTCAGTGGAGGCGCTGGCGAGCACACGCGACGCTTCGCGTGCCTGACGGCCCAGAGTGCGCATGAAAAGCGGGATGTCCATCTGGATGAGCGTTCCAGAAAAAAAGAAGCTGAGATTAAAGCACTGAACGCGAATGCCGTACAGGACGGACGTTCAGCGGCGGCAGAGGCGCAGGGACAGGTGCAGGAATTCGTCCCATATTTCGCCACGGACAAGCCCCTTGACCATGCGGTCGATGCGGGCGGCGTGGAGCAGGGCGGTTTGCAGGGCTGGGCGGGCCAGCCGGGAAAGGGCGGCGCGGCAGCCCTGCTGGCGGGCGGAGTCGAATATGCGCTCGGCTTTGAAAAGCGCGGCCAGCGGTTGCCCCGAGTCAGCGCCGCCGCGCAGCAGAGCGAGCGTTCGGATTTCGTTGGCGATGGCCCACAGCACCAGCGGCGCGGGCATCCCTTCGCCGCGCAGCCCGTCGAGCAGCCGGGCGCAACGGGCGGCGTCGCCAGCGAGCAATGCCTGACGCAGCATGTCGATGTCGTAACGGGCAACATTGAGCACCGCCGCTTCGACTTGAGGCATCGTCAGTTCGCCTTCGCCATGCAGAAGCCCGAGCTTGAGAATTTCCTGATGCGCGGCGAGCAAGTTGCCTTCAACGTGGCTGGCGATGAATTCCAGCGCGGCATTGGGCGCGGACTGCTGCTGCGCGGCAAGGCGCGCGGCAATCCAGGCGGGCAGCCGTTCGCGCGGCGGTGCTTCAAATTCGATATGGATGCCTGCTTCCGCAATGGTTTTGAACCATGCGGTTTTTTTCGTTGTCCAGTCGAGCGCGGGCAAAGTAATCAACGTGACCGTTCCGTCGGGCAGCGCGGCGGCGTAACGCTGGAGCGCGTCGCCGCCGTCTCGTCCGGGCTTGCCGGTGGGGATGCGCAGGTCGACGAGCTTCGCGCCGCCAAAGAGCGACAGATTGCCAGCGGCCAGCGTCAGGGCATTCCAGCGGAAATTTTTGTCCA
This sequence comes from Azoarcus sp., assembly GCA_031285965.1. Classification (GTDB taxonomy): domain Bacteria; phylum Pseudomonadota; class Gammaproteobacteria; order Burkholderiales; family Rhodocyclaceae; genus WRNU01. The sequence goes on along the minus strand of JAITVD010000015.1, from coordinate 10,413 downwards.
CGACCAAGGTTTCGCGCTCGTCGAAGCCTTGCCGTCGGGCGGCGGCGCGGACGGCATCCGCCGCTTCCAGCGTCAGCAGCTCGTCGCCATGCAGCACCCACAAGGGGGCGAGCGGCTTTTCAAGCTGGCGGGCGAGGCCGTCCGGGCGCAGGCTCACGAACGCCGCCAAGCGGCCAGCCGACGCATGAGCTGGCGCACGAGGTCGCTTTCCATGTCGTTATAGAGCAGGGCCTCTTCCTGTTCCTTGCCAAGGATGAGTTCGTCGCTGAAGGTGTATTCACGCCTCGCGGAGACTGCGGCGGTCGGAATCAGTTCCTTGCCTTCGCGGTCGATTAGGCGGAAGCGAATGGTTTGGGTGAGTTCATATTCGCGCACCGTGCCGGAGACGGTCAGGCTCAGGATGTCGCGCCCGCGTTCGTTGGCGATGATTTGAAGCTGGGTTTCGGCACGGGCGGCATCCTCTTCGATTTTGGTTGAGCCGCTCAGCGCAATCTGGCGGCGCAGGGCGATGCCCAATTGGGAATATTGGCTCACGTTGACGTGGACGGTGGAAAAATCCATCGGCTGCGGGCCGCGCAGGCGAAAGCCGCAGCCCGCCAGCGCGGCAAGGCTGACGGCGAGAAGGACGAGCAGCGAGCGGCGGGCTAGGGGCTGGAATGGGAATGAAGGAGTCATGCTGTCAGACCACGATGTTGACCAAACGACCAGGCACGACCACCACTTTTTTGGCGGGCTTGCCTTCCATGAATTTTTGCGCCGCCTCAGCGGCGAGCGCGGCGGCTTCGATGTCGCTTTTTTCCGCGCTGGCGGCGACCCGGAGGCTGCCGCGCAGCTTGCCGTTGATTTGGAGCATAAGCTCGATTTCGTCCTGCGCCAGCGCGTCGGGCAGCGGCTCCGGCCAAGGCGCGTCGAGAATGTCCGCGCCGAGGCCGCATTCCCGCCACAAGGCATGGGCGATGTGCGGCGTAATCGGCGAGAGCAGGCGCAGCAGGATGGAAAAGCCCTCAAGGGAGACCGCGCGGGCGGCCTCGTCTGCCTGCGGCAGCTTTTCGAGGGCATTGAGGATTTTCATGGCCGCCGAGACCACGGTATTAAGTTGCTGGCGGGCAAAGTCGTGATTGGCCTGCTTGAGATGGGCATGGATTTCGCGCCGTGCGTCGGCGAGCGCGCACGGCAAGCCGGAAGGAATTTCGGCATTTCGGGCGGCGGCTTGGCTGGCGGCGAGGCCGTGGCCGAACGCCCACAGGCGGCGCAGGAAGCGGGACGCGCCTTCCACGCCGGAATCCGACCATTCAAGCTGCTGGTCAGGAGGGGCGGCGAAGATGGTGAACAGGCGCACTGTGTCCGCGCCGTACTGTTCAATCATCCTGAGCGGGTCGACGCCGTTGTTCTTCGACTTCGACATTTTTTCGATGCCGCCGATTGTTACCGGCAAGCCGTCGGACTTGAGCGTCGCGCTGACGGGACGCCCGTGCGCGTCAGCGGAAACGGAAACATCCGTTGGGCTGACCCATTGCCTTTTGCCGTTTTTGTCCTCGCGGTAATAGCTGGCCGCCACGACCATGCCTTGCGTGAGCAGGCGGGCAAACGGCTCGGAGAGACGGGTGAGGCCACAGTCGCGCAACGCGCGCGTGAAGAAGCGCGAATAGAGCAAATGAAGGATGGCGTGTTCGATGCCGCCAATGTATTGGTCGACGGGCGCCCAGTATTCGGCGCGCGCATCGAGCATCGCGCCCGAGTTGTCGCTTGAGGCGTAGCGCAGGAAATACCACGAGGACTCGACGAAAGTATCCATCGTGTCGGTTTCTCGCCGTGCTGGCTGGCCGCATTTTGGGCAGGCGCAATCGTAGAACGAAGCCATTTTTGCGAGCGGCGAGCCGCGTCCGGTGATTTCGACATCCTCGGGCAGGATGACCGGAAGCTGTTCGTCAGGCACAGGCACATCGCCGCAACGCTCGCAGCGAATCATCGGAATCGGGCAGCCCCAGTAACGCTGGCGCGAGATGCCCCAATCCCGGAGCCGGTATTGCACCCGTTTTTGCCCCAGCCCTTTGGCGGAGAGGTCTGCGGCAATGGCATCGACCGCGCCCTGAAAATCCAGCCCGTCATATTTTCCAGAATGGGCCAGCAGCCCGTGTTCGGCGTAGGCGGCGTTCCATTGCTCGCCGACTTCGCTGTAAGCGCCGTTTGCGGAACGCACCACCATTTTGATGGGCAGCCCGTACTGGCGGGCGAACGCAAAATCGCGCTCGTCGTGGGCGGGCACGGCCATGACCGCGCCTTCGCCGTAGCCCATCAGCACATAGTTGGCGACCCACACCGGCAGGGCTTCGCCGGTGAGCGGATGGACGACTTTGAATCCGGTGTCCATGCCTTTTTTTTCCATCGTCGCCAGCGCGGCTTCTGCCGTGCCGCCTTGCCTACATTCTTCGACGAAGGCCGCCAGAGCCGAGTTGCGCTCGGCGGCGCGGGCGGCCAGCGGATGCTCGGCGGCCACGGCGACGTAAGTCGCGCCCATGAGCGTGTCGGCGCGGGTGGTAAAGACTTTGAGCGCGCCCGCTTGGCCGATGCTTGCCGCGTCGTAGGGGAAATGCGCCTCGACGCCCTCGGAGCGGCCAATCCAGTTTTTCTGCATCAGTTTGACCTGTTCCGGCCAGCCGGGCAGCGCGTCGAGCGCCGCGAGCAGTTCGTCGGCATAGGCGGTGATTCGCATGTAGTACATGGGAATTTCGCGCTTTTCGATGAGCGCGCCCGAGCGCCAGCCACGGCCATCGATGACCTGTTCGTTGGCGAGCACGGTTTCATCGACTGGGTCCCAGTTCACCGTGCCGAGCTTGCGGTAAATCAGCCCTTTCTCAAAGAGCCGCGTGAACAGCCATTGTTCCCAGCGGTAATACGATGGCTCGCAAGTGGCGAATTCGCGTGACCAGTCGATGGCAAAGCCCAGCCGCTTGAGTTGCCCCCGCATGTAGTCGATGTTGGCATAAGTCCATTTCGCGGGCGGGACGCTGTTTTGAATTGCTGCGTTTTCAGCGGGCATCCCAAAAGCGTCCCAGCCCATCGGCTGGAACACGTTGTAGCCGCGCATCCGGTGGTAGCGCGCGAGCACGTCGCCAATCGTGTAATTGCGAACATGCCCCATGTGCAGCTTGCCCGAGGGGTAAGGGAACATCGACAGGCAATAGTATTTCGGTCGCTCGCCGCCCTCCGTGGCGAGAAAGGCCGATGTGGCTTCCCAGTGGTTCTGGGCGGCGGCTTCGATAGCGTCGGGCTGGTATTTGTCCTGCATGGGAAGGGCGGCGGGAAGTCGCCGGAATGAAAAGAAGGCGAAAGTATATCGCGGCGAAGGGCGGGGCTGGGCGAGCGGCCCGCCCGCGCGGTCGTCCGGCGGATAAAAAAACACCCGGTCTAGCCGGGTGTGAAGTCTCCTATGAAGGAGAGGGAGGGAACTGTTGGGGCGTTACCCCGCAAAACCTGACGCGAACTGCTTAGGTACTCATAATGCTGTTCTGCAAAAACTTAAATTTGTACAAATATATTCCATTTATTACAGTAACTTAAAAAACAGTCTGAAATTGTCTCTTAAATAGTTTTGCTGCTATGCACAATACAGAAGATAGTACAAAACAAGCGGGTTTTCAAGGTGAAAACGGACAAATTTCAGCGCGGCTCCAAAAAATTCACAGGCGCATCGGACGGTTAGAATGCGGGATGTCCGAGGAGCGCCCATGTCCATGCCTGACCCCCTGCTCGCCCACCTGAATCCGCAGCAGCTTGAGGCTGTGACCCTGCCCGACCGGCACGCGCTGGTGCTCGCCGGAGCGGGTTCCGGCAAAACGCGGGTGCTCACCACCCGCATCGCTTGGCTGCTCAGCCAAGGCATGGTCAGTCCGGCGGGCATCTTGGCTGTGACGTTTACCAATAAGGCGGCGCGAGAGATGGCGTCGAGGCTCGAAGCCCTGCTGCCGTTGAGCCTGCGCGGGATGTGGATCGGCACGTTCCACGGGCTTTGCAACCGCCTGCTGCGCGTGCATTTCCACGATGCTGGATTGGCGCGGCTGTTCCAAATTCTGGATATGGTCGATCAGCTTGCGGCCATCAAGCGCATGTTGAAGCGACTGAACGTCGACGACGAGAAGTTTCCGCCCCGCGAGCTACAGCACTTCATCAACGCCCACAAGGAAGCGGGGCTGCGCCCGCACGCGGTGGACGCGACGGACACATACACCCGCCAGCGCGTCGAGTTGTATCAGGAATACGAAGCCCAGTGCCAGCGCGAATCGGTCGTGGATTTTGCCGAACTGATGCTGCGCAGCTTTGATCTGCTCCAGCGCAACGAACCCATCCGGCGGCATTACCAGCAGCGTTTCCGCTACATCTTGGTCGACGAATTTCAAGATACCAACATCCTCCAGTACCGCTGGCTGAAACTGCTGGCCACGGACGGGGAAGCGGGCGGCGCGGCGCTTTTCTGCGTTGGCGACGACGACCAGAGCATCTACCGCTTTCGGGGCGCGGAAGTCGGCAACATGCGCGATTTCGAGCGGGAATTCCAGGTGCGGGACATCATCCGGCTGGAGCAGAATTACCGCTCGCACGGCAATATCCTCGATGCCGCCAACGCCATCATCCGCCACAACGGCGAGCGCATGGGCAAGAACCTCTGGACGGAGCAGGGCGAAGGCGAGCCAATCCGTGTATTCGAGGCCTTCAGCGACACGGACGAGACGCGATGGATTGTGGAAGAAATCCAATCCCTGCTGTGCGACGGCGCATCGCGCAGCGGCATGGCCGTGCTGTACCGCTCCAACGCCCAGTCGCGTGTGCTCGAACACCAGCTTTTCACAAACGGCGTGCCTTACCGCGTGCACGGCGGGCTGCGGTTTTTTGAGCGGCAGGAAATCAAGCACGCGCTCGCTTACCTGCGGCTGCTTATCAACCCAGGGGACGACACCGCCTTCATGCGCGTGATGAATTTCCCGACACGCGGCATCGGCGCGCGCGCGCAGGAAATGCTCCAAGACACGGCGCGGCAGTGGGGCGGCAGCCTGTACGACACGGTTCCGCGCCTGTCCGGCAAGCCCGCCGTCTCGCTCGGGCGCTTCGTGCATCTGATGGAAACCTTGCGCCGCGAGACCCAAACCCTGCCGCTGCCCGAACTGATAGAGCACATCCTCGACCAAAGCGGGCTTCGCGCCCACTATCAGGCGGAAAGGGAAGGGCAGGACAGGCTGGAGAACCTCGACGAGCTTGTTCGCGCCGCCGAAAGCTACCACCTCGAAACCCGCGCCTCGCCCGAGACGCTGGCGCCGCCGCACGGGCTGCTGGCGGATTTCCTCGACCATGCCTCGCTCGAAGCCGGGGAGCGCCAAGCGGGGGCGCAGGAAGAAGCCGTGCAGTTGATGACCGTCCACGCCGCCAAAGGGCTGGAATTCGACATCGTTTTCCTGTCCGGTCTGGAAGAAGAGCTTTTCCCGCACTGGAACAGCCTCTTCGAGTCCGTCTCCGGCTTGGAAGAGGAGCGGCGGCTGATGTATGTCGCCGTGACCCGCGCCCGCGAGCGGCTGTACCTGTCATGGGCGCAAAGCCGCATGACACGCGGGCAGGTGCAGTACAACCTGCGCTCGCGCTTCTTCGACGAAATCCCGCCCGAACTGCTCAAGCCGCTTACGCCGCCCGCCCACCTGACGCATGGCTACGGCGGCGGACACTGGGGCGGCAGCGCCTCCCGCCACCCGTCCGTTTCCGCGCTGCAAGCCCCGCCGCGCCCGTCCCGCGAACTGCCCGGTGGCCTGCGCATCGGGCAGAACGTGCGCCATCCCGCCTTCGGCTACGGCGTTATCCTCGCCGCCGAAGGCAGCGGCAAGGATGCCAAACTCCAAATCAACTTCGGCGACGCGGGCGTCAAATGGCTGCTGCTGTCAGCGGCAAAACTGGAGGCGGGCTGAGGCTTGCGCATGGTGCACAAGCGCCGAGTGCAGGAAGCAATGAAAAGCGCGGCGGCGAAGGCCGTTATCAAGAGAGAAAACGGAAAGACGAAATGATTAGGGCAACACAAGAAGCGATAAACCGCAACAAAACTAACCAGTCGCTGTTGCGGGAAGTCCTTGATGAAAGCGGTCTCGATCAGAGGGGCTTGGCTCAGTACCTTGGCACATCCTACTTTTCCGTTGTTCGATGGGAGCGCGGAGACATTGAACCTAGGGCAGAAGTCATCAATCAGTTGCATCGTCTGCTTGCTGACATCAAGGCTGGGCGCGTGATCGACCTTGCCTGCTTGAGCATGAACCGCACATTTGCCTCACATCGTATCCGTCATGTCTCTGCGGCGAATGGTTATGAAGGCACAGTTGTCATGTGGGACGCGCCTGGTCCGTGCCTGTTCTCTCGGCTTAGGAATGGCTCGCTTTGGGGCAGCGGGCAGCAGCGGCTTGCGGCAATTCTGTCCGCCCATGCTGCCGCTGCGCAGACGGTCGAGGAAGCGGTAGCGGAGGGTGTTTCCGCCGGCAAGAACACCTACACCTATGACGCTCATACCTATCACACCAAGATGCCGCCGCAAGGCATCGCCCAAGTCTTGCGGAAGTATCTGCCCGTTGGCGGATTGGTGCTCGATCCCTTTGCGGGAAGCGGCATGACTGGTGTCGCCGCCCTGACGACGGGACACGATGTCATCCTCAACGAGCTTTCGCCCGCCGCGAGCTTCATAGCGGATTGCTTTACGTCCCAATGCGACCCCGCAGCATTGCAAGCGGCAGTCAAGGCAGTGATCGGCAGTCTTGCTGGACTGCGCAACGACCTCTACACGACGCAGTGCCGCACGTGCGGCAAGGATACAGAGCTATTATTTACAGTCTGGTCATATAAAGTTGTTTGCAGTGCTTGCAATAAAGAGTTCGTTCTTTGGGACGAATGCCGAAGCTATGGCAAAACTGTTCGGGAACACAAATTTTTGCGCGAATTCCCTTGCCCTCATTGCAAGCGCCCGCTAAAGAAGTCGCGTCTTGCTCGCACAACCCCAGTTCCTGTTCTTATTGGCTACAAGTGTTGCAGCAAGGTTCAGTCCGAGGTTCCGCCCAGCGAAGCAGACCTCAAGCGCATTGCTTCAATTGAAGCGGATAGATTCATCGCAGCGGACTTTGTTCCAGACTGCGCGTTGCCCGGCGGTGTGAACCTCTCGCAGCCCAAGCGCCACGGTTTGGTCAATATCAAACACTTCTACACCGCAAGGAATCTTGCGGCTATGAGCCAGCTTTGGAAAGCGATCCACAGGATTGAGGATACTAACCTCGCGGCATTTCTTGGCTTTGTCTTTACATCGCTCTATCAGCGCGTGACGAAACTTTCCGAGTACAGGTTTTGGGGAGGGAGCGGGAATACCGCGAACTTCAATGTTCCCTATATCTTCAATGAGGCAAATGTTTTCGTGACTTTTGAGCGCAAGGCACGCTCAATTATTGACCATCTTGAGACAACTGCTCAGTCCTATGCGGGGCGGTGCATTGTCAACACGGGAACCGCAACAAACCTTTCTTTCCTGCCAGATAACTGCATTGACCTGATTTTCACTGACCCACCTTTCGGAGCCAACATCAACTATAGCGAGATGAACATGCTGTGGGAGTCGTGGCTTGGAGCCTATACGGATACCACGAATGAGGTCATTGTGAATCGCGTCCAAAAGAAGGATGCCAAAAAGTATCAGGACTTAATGACGCAGAGCCTTGAAGAGTGTTATCGCGTTCTGCGGCATGGTCATTGGCTTGTGCTCGTTTTCATGAACTCTTCCAAAGACATTTGGCACTGCATTCGTCGCGCTGTGCTTGACGCTGGTTTCAGCATCGAGAGAATCGATATTTTCGACAAGCAGCACGGTACGTTTAAGCAGTTCGTCAGCGACAACACAGCGGGTGCTGACCTCATGCTGCATTGCTATAAGCCCGTGTATGCGAATTCCGTGAAAGCAGCGAATGACGCTGCTAACGTGATCTCTGTAAAGGATTTTCTCCATAGCCGCCGCAGTGCTATTCCCGTTTTGCCTTACCTGCATGTCAAACGGGAGGCCGACATCGACTATCGAACGCTGTACAGCGAATATCTAGCCGAAAGTCTTCTGCGGTACGGCAAAATGCTGGACTTCGCCTTGTTCAGGTCTCAAGCAATGGATATTCTCGAAAATAAGAAAGGGGTAGCGTAATGTCTTATTTGCAAGCATTTACAGACCCGGAAAAGGAACTTGCAAAGCGGTGGCTTGCGACGCAGGTCGCGTCGATGATGGGAAGGAAATTGGAAGAAGGAGACTGGAGCCGCGTCTATTGTCTTGCAAAGAACATCCCAGATGGGGGCTGGAGCAACCTGCACATCGACATTAACTACGAAGGTCTCGGACTTGAGATGAAACTTTTACGTGTCGCGGGACTTCGGGACAAAACCATCAAGTCTGTTTGCGGCACGACGCTCATGCACCCGGCAGCCACGCGCTCCATTCGCATTGATGATACCTCGCGCAATGCGACCGATGTTATGCGTGACGTGTTTAAGCAGTATGCCGAGTTGATTCACGAGCGTACCAGCCGCGTTAAGGAAGCCACGCCCAACAAGTCACCTGATATGCGAATGGGCTGGCTGATTTGGGAAGATAGCCTAACGGAGTTTCTTTACTTTGAAGAGCAGATGCTTCCGCCCAACCCGGAGCAGTTCACTGCCGAATGGAACGTCACGCCAGCCAAGGGCGTGCGCAAGGCCAGCAAGAGCCTTTGGATATACGACAAAAACACGGGACAGAAACGCTATTCCGTTACCACCAGTGCGGGCATCAAGATTCAGCCCTACTTTGATGTGCCGCTGCCCTCGGACAAAAACCTCTGCTATTTCCGTGTCCAGAGCGAGCCTGTAGATGCGGCAACTGTCCGCCTATGGGTTTCTGCGGCGACGGCGCGTGCACTCAGGAACAAACTCGGCTCGCTTGATTCCGCAACCGTGAGCACGGCTATCCTCAAGTCCATTGAGCATGCGGGAAAAATGACGCAGGTTCCCGAAGAGGACGCTGTGCTCGCGGTTGCCATAGACATCAGCAAGGAAGCGCACGTTCAGTTGCTCGCCGCGTGGGAAGCCGTTAGCGATGAGCATCGCGGCCAATTGCTTCTCAAAGCACTTGCCTGAGCCTTTTGCCAAAAACTCAAAGCGCGTCGGCATCGCGGTCGGCGGTGAGGCGCTCCGCGCTTTTGCGCCCGAACAGCCAGAACATGGCGGGCGTCAGGAAGGTGTCGAGCAGGGTTGAGCTGATGAGGCCCGAAAAAATCACGACCGCGACCGGATGCAGGATTTCCGTTCCGGGCCGCTCGGCTTCAAACAGCAGCGGAGCCAGCGCGAAGGCCGTGACCAGCGCGGTCATCAAAACGGGCGAGAGGCGCTCCAGCGAGCCGCGCAGAATCATTTTGTGGTCGAAGCCTTCGCCCTCCATGCGCATCAGGTTGATGTAATGGCTGACCTTGAGGATGCCGTTGCGCACCGAGATGCCCGCCAGCGTGATGAAGCCGATGAGGGCGGCCACCGACAGCGGCTGGCCGGAAATCCACAGCCCGATGACCGCGCCGACCAGCGCGAGCGGGATGTTCGCCATGATGAGCGCCGAGAGCGTGGCGGATTTGTAGCGGCTGTGCAGCACCACTAACATGAGCGCCAGCGAGACGATGGAGAGCAGCCCGACCAGGCGCGAAGCGTCCTCCTGCGCCTGGAACTGGCCGCCCAGCGTGACGAAATAGCCTTCTGGCAGGGGCGTTTCGCCAACGGCCCGGCGGATGTCGGCAACGATTTGGGAGAGCGCCTGCCCTTGGGCGTTCGCCGAAATCACGATGCGCCGCTTGCCGTCGTCGCGGCTGATCTGGTTGGGGCCGTCGCTGTCTTCGATGGTGGCGATTCTGGAGAGCGGAATGTGGCCGTTGGGCGTCTCCAGCAGAATTTGCCCCAATCCGTCCAGCGAGCGGGCAGATTCCGGCAGGCGGACGACCAAGGCAAAGCGCCGGCTGGCCGTGCCGACCCCTGGGATGATGCTGCCGACCGTTGCCCCGATCCCCGCGCCGGACAGGGCCGCGCTGCCGTAGCGGGTCACGGCGGAATCCTCGCCGAAAGCCTTCCCGAGCGCGTATTCCCCGGCCATTGTCCCGACCGCCGCGATGCCGCCCTTGCCCGCCATTTTCAGCGCCCCCTTGCCGAGCCTTGAGGCGACCCCGGCGGTTGCGACGCCCGCCGACGCACGGCTGGCCACAGCGCCGAATCCCGCCGCCGCCCCGACGCGCCCGGCGATGCCGCCCAATATCCGCCCGGCCCCTTTCACAATGCCGCGCCCGCCGCCGCCCAGCATGCTGGAAAGCCCCGCCGCCGCCGCGAACCCGATAGCCGCCTTCGCCGCGA
>JAITVD010000082.1 GCA_031285965.1 Azoarcus sp. | reverse complement strand
GGCGGCTGGCGCGGAGCCATGACTGCCGTCAACTGCCTCGCCATGCGCCGGGCAGAAAATAAAAAATTTTTGTCCTTGGACGGAACCGGGGAAACCGGGGAAAGTGCTTTGCGCGGTTTGCACGGTTCATCTTTAGAGGGAAAAAAATCAAATTTCCAGCATGAATCCAGTAGCGAGGGGCATGTTGGCGGGACTGCCAATCCCGCTAACGTCGCTAATTTCCGCCCTGTCTTTAGCAACTCTGGCAGGATCGGTGTCAGCGGTCTTGCAGGAACGAAAGACGAAGAAACTTTTTGCTTGTGGCGGCATCTCGCAGACAGGGGTGCGGCCTACAAGAGAAGAAAACGGAGGGTTGGCGCAAGCCATTCCGTCTGCGGTCGAATCGCGGCGCAAATAGCCCGCGTTACTGCTGCGCAGTGACGCGGGCGGATTGCTGCTGCGAACGTCAGGCGGGGCGCTGCCCCGACGGCGGAGGCTGGCCGCAGCGCGGCATGACGGCTCCGTGACGGGGGGCAGACGGCTGCGCCAAATTGTATTGTCGGCAAAATGCGGCAGCCGAAACAGGCATATAAAGAAGCAAATAGAACGTAATAGGTTCTAATATAAGAACCGTAAATAACTGCAAAAATAATTTTAATAAGAACCCTCTTTTTGCGGCAGCAATTCAACATAATTATAGGCAAGCCAGCCCGCCGGCAGGCATCAAATGCCGGAAAGAAGGCGGGCAGTTCCTTTGCAAAGCCCGCGAACCGCTGAGGCGGTTGGAACAACCCCCTGGGGGTCGTCTCTACGACCCTGCCGTACCCATTCGGCAAGCAGCCAAGACCTGCACAACGCAGTAAACCTGTTGTAACTCTGTAGTAATGAAGTACCGCCCCGGCGTATCCGGGTTTCACGGTGAGGCATCACCGTTACCAAAGATGCCCTGTAGCAACCTCGCCGCCGCCCTCAACAGAGGGCAAAGCAGGGGCCGCGCTCCCTACGCGGCAACAGGCGAAAAGTCTGCGCCTGAGCCTTTGCCCCGGCAGAGCCGGGGATTCCGAAATCGGGATGGCTTGAAAACTCACCAAGAACCCCAGACGCCCCCCCCAACAAGACAGGCCCGGACAATGAGCAGCGCCAACCTCAGACATGACCTGATTATGCTGTGCAAGCACAACCGGGACGGCAGCCATGCCACGCAAGCCGACCGCAGAAACATCCTCCTCCTTGCCGCGCGCCAGCTCAAGGCCGGGGGCTACCGGCACATGCGGGCATCCTCGCTTCAGGCCAAGCATGTCGGCTACCTTGTCAATAGCTGGAAATCCGGGAAGCTCTCCACAGGAACGATCAAGAACCGCGTCGCGGCGCTTCGCTGGTGGTCGGAAAAAATCGGCAAGGCAGGTGTCGTGCCTGCCGACAATGCCGCCCTGGGGATTGCCCAGCGTCAGTATGTCGGCCAGGGCAGCAAGGCGAAGATGCTTGATGCGGACAAGCTCAGCGCGGTGACCGACCCCTACGTGCGCCTGAGCCTCCAGATGCAGGCGGCTTTCGGGCTGCGGCGCGAGGAGTCCATCAAGGTCAGGCCGGAGATTGCCGACCGGGGCAGCGCCCTTTATCTGCAAGGCTCCTGGTGCAAGGGCGGGCGCGAGCGGCTGGTTCCGATCCGCACGGCGGAACAACGCGCGGTGCTCGATGCCGTGCACCGGTTGGTCGGGGCCGGGGCGCTCATTCCTCCCGATAAAAACTACGTCCAGCAGCAGCGGGTATACGACGGGCAGACCCAGGCGGCGGGCCTGCACAAGAATCACGGCTTGCGCCACATGTACGCGCAAAGCCGCTATGAAGAACTGACCGGGTGGAAATGCCCAATAGCAGGTGGGCCAGCGCGGGACTCACTCGCAGGAAAGAGTCATAAAACCGATAAGGCTGCACGGCTGACGATCTCCAAAGAACTCGGCCACGGCAGGATCGGAATTGTCTCGGTTTACTGCGGATAGAACATAGTCATTTTTTCAGCAAGGCCAACAAAGCATCGCACGAAAACGCGGGGTCAATATCAGGAACCACGCGCTCTAGTACGCGGACTGTCGGCGAGAGAAAGGTTCGTGTTGTCAGCCTTCGATTCGGTTGGCTGCTGCTAATCCAGATCACGCGAACCCGCCTTGGGAGTCCTTCTTGGACGTGAGCCATGTTTGCGAAAAAAACCGGCCAGTGTCCGTAGCGCGTCTATCACAGTGGAACGTTCGTCGAGCGAGAGCGATTCCAGCGTCCCCAGGAATTGCTCCTCCCCCTCCGATCGTGGAAACGCCTCCTCCTCCAGCAGATCGGCAATCGAAACGCGCAACAGCATCGACACGGCTTCCAGCGTCACCAGCGACGGCAATGCCGCGCCCGTCTCGTATCTGGAAACAGTCAGCGTCTCCACCTGGATGGCTTCGGCCAACTGCTCCTGAGTGAGCTTGGCGCGTCTGCGATAGTAAGCAAGATTTTGTCCCAGGCGGCGCGCCAGCGCAGAGTGATAACGTTTGACCATAACTGAAAAATCGCTGAATGGCAGCCATGATCGTGGGGCACAGCTAAACCGATAAAGGTTTCAAAACATAAGTTATCATTTACGGCATATAATCTTTCTCATGTGAATGAGATTTTTATGCAAGTAGATTTCAGACTTGTGACGGGAGACCCTGATGGAGTTTCGCAGCCTCAAAGCAGCCAGGAACAGCCTCGACAACATGACCCCGCTGGAAAAGCTCTCGGCGGCGCTGCCTGGGATGCCGTACCCGGCGTTAGAGAAGTTGCTGGCCGCTTTTGCCAGCGCCTTCACGCAGGACAACCGCCTCGTCCGGCTGCGCGTGGGCGACGGCGAAGCGTTCGACGAGCGGCTCCTCCCCCAACTGCTCGAAGGGCGCGAGATGCTCTCCGAGCCGTATAAATATGAACTCCTGTGCCTGTCGCCGGATGCCTTCATCCCGCTGGAGAGGCTGTTGGGGCAGGACGTGCAGATCGACATCCTCACGGGACTCGGGAAGGTGGGCGACTTCCACGCAGGCTCGCCGGGGCAGATCACCCGCTGCGGGCTCATTACCGAGGTACGCTCCTTGTCTTCGGACGGCGGGTTTGCCCGGTACAAGCTCATCATCGAGTCGCCGCTGGCGCTCTTGCGCCACCGCACGGCCAGCCGCGTCTTCCAGGACGTGACGGTGCCGGAGATCGTTGAAAGAATCCTTCAGGAACACATCGACACCAGCCCGGCCATCGGGCGCATCCTCACGATGCAATTCAACCTGAATGAACAATATCCGGCCCGCTCCTATTGCCTCCAGTACCGGGAGACGGATCTGGCCTTTATCGAGCGGCTGCTGTTTGAGGAGGGCATCGGGTACACCCACGCGCACGAATCCGGGGATGTGGGCAAGGTTGCCTTCATCGCCTTTGACGACCCTTGGGAGTTGCCGCAAGCCGATCAGGGTACGGTCAGGTTCCACCGGGCGGATGCCACGGAGATGGAGGACAGCCTGACCGGATGGACGCAGATGCGCCGGATCGGCCCGGGCGGGGCGAGCCTCACGAGCTACGACTACAAGCTGGCACGAGCCAATGATGCCTACGCCCAATGCCGCGCGTGGCTGGACGAAAAGTTTGGGGAGGACGGGGAAGTCATCCTGCCCGCCGAGTCGAGCCTGGAAGATTTTGACGCGCAGACGCTCTGCTACGGCGTCAACGACAACTGCGGGGGCGACCTTTACCGCTACGCCGAGCTTCGGCGGGCCGCGCTGGATCGGCGCAAAAGCGGCTACCAGGGGGAAGGCAACGTGCGCGGGCTCTTGGCCGGGCAATGGTTTGAACTCACGGAGCACCCCTTTTTCCAAAGCCTCCCCGAAGAAGAGTGCGCGTTCGTCGCCTGCGAACTGGTCTTTTACGCCCGCAACAACCTGCCGCAGGGCCTCGCCAGCACCCTGGCCCCCTTGCCGCTGCCCGCCTTCGGCCCGCCCCTGGCTTCGGGAGAGTTGCCGCCACCATACTGGATGAAAATCAGCGCCCGCAAGCGCGGCCTGCCGCTCACCCCGGCCTACGCACACACCAAACATGCCAAGCCCACGGCCCTGGGTGTCCAGACGGCCACCGTGACCGGCTCGGAAGGTGAGGAGGTCTATACCGACGAAATGGGCCGCGTCAAAATCCAGTTTCACTGGCAGCGTCCCAAGGAACACCCGGCGTTCGGGGCCAACTTCGATGAGCGATCCTCGTGTTGGGTGCGCGTGGCCACCCCGGGCGCGGGAGCGGCATGGGGGCATCAAAGCATCCCGCGCATCGGGCAGGAAGTGCTGGTCTGCTTTCTCGAGCACGACATCGACCGACCCGTCATCTCGGGCGTGATCCATAATGGCAATCATTCGCCCCCCTGGTACAGCGGCGCGGGCAAGTTGCCCTACAACAAGGCGCTCACCGGCATCAAGACCAAAGAGCATCACGGGCGACAATACGGCGAACTGCTCTTCGACGACACGCGGGATCAGGTACGCACCAAACTCTCCAGCGAACACGGCAAGACCCAACTCAATCAGGGGTTCCTCACGCACGCGCGCCGGGACGGCTCTGCCGATCCGAGGGGGGACGGGTTTGAATTGCGCACCGACCGGCACGGGGCGATCCGGGCAGGGGACGGCCTATTGATTTCCACCGAGGCAAAGCTTGGGGCGGACGGCAAACAGCTTGACCGCAAGGCGGCGGAAGTACAACTGGAAGCCACCCGCAAAGCCGCCCAAAGCCTCGCCGATGCCGCCGAGGGCCAGGGCGCGGATGCAATGGAAACCGGGCCGGAGGCGCGCGACGAAGAGGGCCGCAAACAATCCCCGACCGACACCGGCCACCTTGAGCATCTGGTCGAAGCCCTCAAATCCTGGGAAGCGGACACGAACACCGACCCGGAGGGCAGCACCGCCAGCGGCGGGCAGTCCGGGCGTCAGCCCGTGCTGCTCCTCTCCGGTGCCGAAGGCATCGGGCTCGTGACACCCAAGGAGATGGTGCTCACCAGCGGCACGAATCTGGACATGGTGAGCCAGAACGACACGCAGCAGACGAGCGCGCGGCGCTGGATTCACAACGTGGGCAAAAAAATCAGCTTCTTCGTGCATGGCGTTGCTGGCAAATTCAACTTGAAGCTCATCGCGGCCAAGGGCCATGCGCTGCTCCATGCGCAAAGCGGGGACGTGGAGATTGTGGGCGACCAGAACCTGCGGCTTTACGCCAGCAAGAAAAAAACCACCATCGCCGCCGGGGAAGAACTGCTGCTCGCCTGCGGCGGCGCGACCATCCGCCTGAAAGGCGGCAACATCGACATCCACTGCCCCGGCAAGGTCTCGGTCAAGGGGGCCAATCACAACTTCAGCGGCTCGGCCAGCTTGGACGAAAAGCTCCCCGGCGTGGCGCAGGGGCGGGTTTCGGAACTCGACATTCCCGACATGCTGGACTTTTCGGGCTGATTTTTTCTCTGGACGTGCCCATTTCACAAGACAACGATCTCGGACGGTAAAAATATGGCTTCTCCCGCACTTCAGCCCGTAGCCACCGCTTCTCCACAAGCAGCCCCTGCCGCCCCACAAACGGCTCCGGCAAGCCCGCAAACGGCCCCTGCCGTCAAACCCGATCCGGTCAAAAAATACATCTTCCCGTTTCCCGGCATCAACACCGTGGGAGCCAAACCTGCCGAAATCCCTACCGCCAACTACGTCAAGACCTGGGGCCAGTACGCGATGAACGGCTTTTATCCCCTGGGGTTGAGCGGGCAGTGGCACGGGGGCATCCATTTTGATGACAACACCGGCACACAGCTTCTCCAGCACACGGGCGTGCGCTGCATTGCCGACGGGGAAGTCATCGCCTGGCGCTACAACGCCAAACCGTTCGTTTCCGAGTACGACGAAGGCAAGGGCAAATATTCCACCAGCTTCGTACTCGTGCGACATCGGTTACAATACCCCGTACCCGCAGGCGGGGGCGATCCGCCGAGTTGCATCTTCTACAGCCTGTACATGCACCTTTTGCACACCCAAGCCTACGACCCCGCAGGTTTGCTGCCTGCCCGCCCTGACATCTGGGTCAATATCACTGACCGCTTGCGCCGGGTGGTCGGCAGGCAAGCACGGTATGGCAAACGGCCCGAGTGGAGCATCCCGAAAGGGTTTTCATCCCGCGAAAAAGGCAAGCTGAGAGACGAAATCGGCGTGTACCTCACCCAACAGGGCAAAAATGTCGCCTGGATCGGGTCCGGCACAAAGCTCACCCTCAAGAACGATGAAGATTGGTCCTGCGAAGTGGCCAGCATTGAGGAAGGCAACAAGGTGCACTTCAATCCCGAAGTGGGCGAGATACCCGTTGCCGGGCTCCATGTGCTCGACTACGAACTGGATAAGGTGCCTGGCCTGCCGCAGGCCGGGGCCGTGCACATCCTGCCCGAGCCCTTGCCCGTCAAGGCAGGCGCACTCATCGGGCACCCCGGCGACTACCAGCGGTTCGGGGAAGTCGCCATCCGTAGCGGTGAGAAGCGGCTCGTGCACCTGGAAGTGTTCGCGGGCCAGGAATTCAAAGGGTTTGTCGAGCGGTGCCGCACGCTGGATGCAGCAAAGCCGGACAAAGAAAAGAGCCTGCTCGCCCTCGAAGCGGGGGCGCTGCCCAAGGCGCTATCTTCTCCCGACCTGACGCTCCCGGCGGGCGAATGGCTCGGGCTTGACCCGGCTTCCCCCAAGGAAGGCGATTGGGTGCTGGCGCAGCGCGGCACCAACAGCTACAGCGGCACGGACAAGGCAAAGCGCAAGGCAGGTTTTACGCCCGGCGGCGGCATCGCCTGGATGCCTCGCAGCGATTTCGCGCGTTCCGCCCAAGACGGCCTGTGGGAGTTGGCCTCCGCCTGGACGGATGCGTGGGGGCAATTCCCGCTGCTCGCGGGCGGGGACAGGCCGCCTGTGGCCGTGGGCAAGGTCATCGACCTGAAGCAGAAAGAGCCTCTGCCCCTTGCCCTGCGGTTTGCAGACGACGAACACGACCAGCGTTGGTGGCTCGTGCGCTACTTTGCGCGCATGGGGGAAAAGCTTGTCTGGACGCAGGGATGGGTGAGCGGGGCCACCGCGAAAGTCAAGCTCTGCACCCCGTGGGCATGGCCGGGGTTTGAACTGGTCGGGGAAGACGGCGCCAGCCCGCTGGACAGGCACAACCAGCGCAAGGCCGACAAATATGACCCAAGCACCCCCCTGCTGGAGAAGCTGCTCGCGCTCATCGACGCAAACGGGGATGGCGTGATCACGCTCAAGGAAATCCGCGACGCCTGGCAGAACCCGTGCCTGGTGCAGCCGCTCTCCCGGCTCGTGATCGAGCACAAGAGCGAATGGGGGCTTGGGATGAGCTTCTGGGACGAAGTGGGCAGGAAGATCATGGAAGCCCGGAGCGCGGAAAAACTGAACGTGTTTGATTTTGTGAAAATCTGGAAAGAGGAGAGGAAGCGGATTGAGAAGCTGCGCTTCTGGGATGAGGTCAAGGGCCAGCATGGCTTCCCGCAAGACATCAAGGTCTGGCATGTCCATCCGTTGGCGCTGGTGGAAAATTTTATAAATAAAGGGTGTGGGTGTGAGACTTTGACGGTAAATTTACTGTTGGGAATTGAACCTTCAGTTCCAGTTAGTAAAGCACAACTGTATGTTCCATTAATTCTTGAAATGTATGAGAAATATGGAATAAGCAGTTGTATTGGAAAGGCGCATCTGCTTGCACAGATGTTGCATGAGAGTATGTATTTTAAAACCACAATAGAGGGAGGGTCTGGGCATAGTTATTCCCCATATATAGGTCGCGGCTTGTTGCAAATTACACATCGGAATACTTATGAAAAATACGGTGTACATGCAGGGGGAATGGATTTTGTTTCTAATGTGACGGCGATGCAGAAGCTGGAAAACGTTCCGTACTGTGTAGACGTTTCGGGATGGTTTTGGACAAAATACAAGCCTTATAGAAATGGAATAGTAAATCTTGAAGATTATGGAAAAGAAGATGATTTTATTTGGATTACTTTTCTTGTTAATGGAGGGTTTACGCATTACGCAGACAGGCTTAGACTGATTAATGCGGCAATTGACAAGCTGAAATTGCATGAACATTTGAAAAAAAATAAAGATGGAGTTTATCATCTTGAGGATAGTTTTGGTTTTGGTCATGGAGATGTTGTTTGGCTTTGGGCTCGTCATAGTGACCCTAGTGAACCCGGATTAAATCATCTGCCTAAAGACTCTGCACAAGCTATTATGGCATATAGGAGATATTTAGAAATTGGAGCAGATAACTCAAGAAAGAACATAGCAAGAACCCGTATTCCAGCATTAGGGGGTACACTATAGTGAACAAACATATGATGAATTGTGCATTCTGCGTGTTTATGTTCGCCGGGAATGTGTTCGCGCAGGATTTTGTAGATAAATTTGGGTTTGAAGTTGATCTTGATCTTGATGGTATTCCTGATAAAGTAGATGTCGCAAGAGCAACATCTGATGAAATAGGTGACGGATCTTTTACTCGTTACAATTTACGTATTGATTTTAGCTCAGGCGTTCCCGCAGTAAACGCGACTCTTCACGCAGCAGAACCTTATGAGTCTACGATTTCTTCACTGAGAAATAAACCAGGTTATCTACTTCTTTATATTGGCAAATTGGATTATGCTTATGCAGTTTACAAATGGGACATATCTCTTGAAAAAATGTGCTTGCATGCTACCGCTACTGGAATTAATGACTACATAGAGAAACGGTCTAAATATGATAAGTTTGTTAAACTTTACAATAAGTGCATTGATTTTAATGTAATTATTCCTAAACCTGATTTTGGATTTGGGGAGACTGATTATGATTATTACAATAAAAATATTATACAAACAGAAATAGTTACTGATAAAGCCGATCTTTTCGACTCTCCTGATAAATCATCAAAATCAGGAATGTATCTGGTGAAAGGCGATGTTGTTATTGTCAAAGAGTATAAATACCGTGTTGATAAGAAAGAAAATGAAATCGGTTGGTTTCGAGTTCAATATTTTTCCAAAAAACTTAATCGCAACATAACAAAATGGTTATTGTCAACTTCTTTTGACACGCTGTAGCAGGCATGGCCCGGACAAGCGAAGCGCCGTCCGGGGATACAAATCAGGATTTCGCCCCCTTTCTGTTTTCCAGCACTTCAACGAGGTTCAAAATGTCATTGCTCGCCTTCCGAAGAACCGTAAAGAGCATTCTGGAGACGCCTGCCATGCGCGTATTGGCTTCGTGTGCCGCGCTCTCGTCGGCGGATGAGGCCGACAGGTGCAGCGCGTTGGCGACCCATTTGCAATCGTCGATGGTGGCGGCAACTGAATGCAGTCTGTCGACGAGTTCCCTGGAACATGCGGGCGGCGTGGAGAGGGATGGGGCGGGCATGGCGGCCTCCGTTTCAAAGCGGTTGTGTTTCCGCTTCCCCGCCGCGAAACGTGGAGGCGGAACCGTGCGGGTTCGCAGACCGGTGAAACGGAAACCGGCAAGGCTTTCGCCTTCCCGCACGGCCCGCCATTATAATAAAGGGTGAAGTTTTCCCCTTCGCGCTAGCGGACAATGGAGAAGGTATGATTGAAGTATCCAGTCTATGTAATGCTAACGATATTGTTTTATTTACGTGCACAACAGAAAATAAAAAAATAATATCTCTCTGTGAAAAAGGTGCGATAAATAACCCATCTGGGAAGTATTATCGATTTGGAAGAAAAAATAACATAGAAATGGATTTTCCGAAAATCCAAGATGAAAGTTCATTTAGAGAATTTAGGACACACCTCTCTCAATCCTTTAAGGGGGCACGGAGTTTAGGATTTTCACGAGAAATGTCTTTTTACAATAAAAATTACGTATATGTTATTTATGATAATTACATAGAAGAAAATTCAAGGATAGCTGACAAAATGGACGAAGATGAAATAGTCCCTAGATATGGCGAACCTAAAGATGATCGTGGTATTGTTGTATATAAAAGAGGAATCAAAAAGAATGTTAAAGTTACTGACTTAAAGTGTAACTCTAATTATTTTTCTCTATACAGAAATAATGACAAAAATGAAGGGATGCCCTGATGTTAGGGATAGTATTTTCGCTACAAACTGCCACACTATTGTGTTTTTTACGGAGACAGAACGTGAGTAAGATATTTCTCTCATTACTGCTACTGATGTTTAGCAGTTTCGCGCTGGCTGGTTCTATATGTGATAAAATTTCATCGAAACAACCCCGCCCTCCGTTGGAAATTGAAGACGGAATTATTTGTTTTGAAGAAATGACTAAAATTAGTACAGCCGGTATAATCTATAAACAATGGACTACGGTTTACTTTATTCCTCATGAGCAAAAACCAGAAACATTTAACAAACGTCTTCATCTCAGTCATGTTGAGGGGGTAATTGTTGACGCATTTATACTGAACTTTGATGCTGGCGAAAAAGGTGGGGTTGTTTTAATTTTTGCTGAAAAAGTTCTCCATCCTGATCCAGGTTCTTCTGACACAATTTACTCTGTTCAAGTATTCACTCAAAACATAATAACATCAAAAAGTAACGAAAAAATGCTGGATTATAACCGCCGCGCTTCTGGTTGGCTTGGATATGACTTTAGCTGGTACTCAGATGAACATAAAATTATCTACAAGTTTCCTTATATGACTCAGAAATCGATTCGGGAAGCATTGCATTCTCCTTATGCACCACTGATGCTCAGAGATGAAATAATACCCGTAATTGTCAAACGGAAAAGTCACCTTTACGAATATTCTGGAGTTCATGGAAAAACCAAAAAATATTTAATAGCCGGAGATGAGGCCACGGTTGATGAATACAAAAAAGGTTGGTGTCGTGTAAATTACTCTGGCGGTAAAAAACCATTGCAAATGTGGATGATGTGTGATGCGCTTGAGCCGGATACAGGCAAACAATAAATGTTTAGCAGTCATGATTTCAAGCCCTTCCCGCTTTCCAGGACTTCAACGAGTTCCAATATGTCATTGCTCGCCTTTCGGAGCGTCGTGAAGAGAATTCTCGAAACACCTTCCGTGCGCTTGCTTGTTTCGTGTGGCGCAATGTCATTGCCGGAAGCAGCCGACAGGTGCAGCGCGTTGGCGACCCACTTGCAATCGTCGATGGTGGCTGCGACCGAATGCAGTTTGTCGACGAGTTCACTCGAACCTGTAGCCGCAAGTGTGGTTGGCGCGGAGAGGGAGTGAGCGAGCATGATGTGCGCTCCAGTACGGTTCTGTAACCACCTGCTGACCCGAAACCAATCGGGCGGGCAAGCCGTGACGGGTTGGTCTACCGATAGAGCAACGGCGAGCCTTGCGGCTCCCCGCCCGGCTGCCCATAACTGGACACACAGACGGCAAAAAAAGCCGCATAGCGGCTCCTCACCGCTCTATCCGGGAGACCAATCCCGACCCTTGTTGTTCTCAGGGCGGAAAAATGATACCTGAAAGTCCGGCAATTGGGATAAATTGTCTAGCGCACCGAGGGCGTCACGCCCTATGAGGTTCAAAGTGTCATTATTTATTTATCGAAGAATATGGTTTTAAGACTTCTGATCTTCGCCCTCCTCGCAGCCCTATGGTGGGCCGCACTCTGGCTTGTGCTACCCATTAGCTGGCTGCAAGACACGCTGCCATCGTTCGTCGCGGTACATGTCGTTCCGCCGTTCCTGCCGATAACGGCATGGTGGGCGGGCAAGCGGGCATGGGCTTGGCGCAAGACGAAAGTCAAAGAACGCGCCGAAAAGAGCGAAGCCGCCGAAAAGCGACCGCGCAGGAAGCAGCCAAAACCGGCCACCAGAAAACACAGGAACAACTCCGCACCTTTGTGGAATGCCGTGCGGTGTGGGCGGCACTCACCAACATACCGCAGTGGGCCAAAGCCGGGGCAAAACAGTGCACGTTGCTGGAACAGACCCCGGACACCCTACAGGGAACTGGACGCGAATCCGCAATCCCCCCTTCTCTGCAACAGGTTTTCAAAACGGCTTTCAAGCAATGCGAAGCCCTTGTCTGGCTTCCGGTGATATTTGCCTCCGACGACCCGGCTCAATCGGGCTGGATCAGGCAAGCCTGGTACCAAGCGGTGATGGAGAGCGGCATTGAGCGGTTCCCGTCGCATCCCGGTTGCGCCACTTTGCCCGGTGGCGCAGAGATACTGGAGCGCCTTCTCGCCCTGTTCGAGAGCAAACCGACTTTGCCTGCCGTGATTCTGGTGGGGATGGATTCACCCCTTGCCAATGCGGTGCAGCAAACACCCGATTCCATGTTGAGCCATGCCGTTACAGCCCTTCTGATAAGCCGTCCGGGGCTGACCGCGCCCAGCGATGCGCAGATCGCCGCCGCCCGACGGCACGGAGCCGACGGCCTGATGGTGCCTTTCTGGGAACGGGAGCGGATGCGCGAGCAGACGCACGGCGCGGAGGCATCCCCCATGTGGGGCAGCATGCCGCTGGCGCTCCAGCCGGAGTTCCTGAAGAACTTTCCGCCCATCGCCACGCTGCACCGAACAGGCACGATCCGCGAACCTGCCCCCAAACAGGGGGCGCTTGCACGGCAGTTCCACGAGGCGATCCAGGCGGCGCTAATCCGTGCCGGGCTGTGCGAGCCGCCGCCCGCCGATGCCAACGGGGGCGAAGAAGGCGCACCGCCGAAGCCCGAAGAGCCAGTGCCGCTGGGCTTGGGCTGGCTCGTGCATGACGCTGAGCCGGACGGCCTTTCGGCGCTCACATCCGCCTTGTACGAATTCGGCAGCGATCTTGACCCGATCAAGGAAATCGGCAACGTGATGACGGAATATGGGGAAGTAGGCGAAGCGCACAACGTATTGCTGCTGGCCGGGGCACTCATCCGCACGGCGCAACTGCAAAAGCCGGTATTGATTGCCAAGTTCGATGAAAGCAAAAACATCATCATCGGCTTGGCCTGCCCCCCCAAAAAAACCGCGAGTACGGAACTGCCCGCCCCGCAGCGTCAAAAAGCAGCCTGAAGCGGCGAGGCTTTGCCGATTCAGACGTTGATCACACGTTAAGTCGGAAAGGTTCGCGTAACCACCAGATTTTTATGAAAATTTCGGCCTAACCCAACATGCTGACACCACGAAAATACCCCCACTTATAATCTATGCTGCGTTTCGGCGAGCATCATTCCGCCCCATCCATGATCCGCCATGCCTTGCGATAAACGCTTCCAGCAGTCCCCAGTGCTGCATTCCAGCCTTGTTCTGACAAACCTGCAAGACGCTGACGGACAGACGACAGAGAGTCGCCAAACTTCAGCCTTAATGCCTGTGCCAAACGCGGAGCCGCTCGGCGGGGAACACCCAGCAATCGTAGGGAAACCGCTTCGTCCGTGGATACGCCGTAGAACACCTGTGAGGGGAGATTAGCCAGTTGGCCGAACTTCTCATCGTCAAGCCCGGAGGCAGTAATCGCCAGAAGCGCGCTCAGCCCCCAAGAAGATGTGTGAGTGAGCTTCCCGAACAAGTTTTGCCCACATTTTGTCAACGCATTGACCTCATCGGTATCTTCTTGGCTGAAATATTTCTGGGCAATGGTCGTCAGTTCTTCACCATTCACCCAGTCCTTCAAGATAAGAGCGAGTTTGTTACCATCCGGCGCTCTGCCGCCAAGCACGGAGTTCAGATTGTCGCGCAATTCGGGAACACGCAGCAGTACGCCCATCATGTCTTGCAAAGTGCGGTCTCCATCACTGAATAGCCGCTCCCGATCCCAGGAATTAGGGCCGATACTTCCCTTATGTGTCAGAACTGTTTTGATACTCTGAAGTGAAAAACCTGTGCTATCCACCAGCGTAAGTGGTTGTCCGGGGCTGGTCATGTCGGAAACGTATGCGTCAATGCCACTCAGTAAACGA
The DNA here is from genome assembly GCA_031285965.1 of Azoarcus sp. Taxonomy (GTDB): domain Bacteria; phylum Pseudomonadota; class Gammaproteobacteria; order Burkholderiales; family Rhodocyclaceae; genus WRNU01. The sequence goes on along the minus strand of JAITVD010000082.1, from coordinate 22,629 downwards.
TGCGCAATTTGACTATTTGATGTCCGCAACTTCTCAAACCCGAATGTTCCACGCAAAACTTGCTCAATCTGGGCTGCAAAGTTGGATGGTTTGCCCATTTGCTGATATGTGTGCGCAAGATACTGGAGGAAGCTCGACCATTCCGGTATGCGGTAAACGATCCTTCCGAGATTGTCCAAACCATCCCCCGCAGCCTGCGTCAATTGAATCAGCGCAGAATTCAGGTCTCCTGTGTTTCGGTTGATAAATTCGCGGCGTTTTGCTGCTTCGTTTGCATCTTTAGCAACCAACGCCACCACGCCCAGTTGTCCCTGAGACACACGACCTGCCCGACCAGCGATATTCCAGAAATCCTCTGGTGGCATTAGCACTGATTTTTTCCCTTGAGGGTAATGCGTAGAAGCCATCACCACACCACTAACGGGGAAGTTCACCCCTTGGGCGAGAGTGGTTGTCGCTGCCAGCACTTCGAGATGGCCTTTTTCAAACAACCACTCCATCAGCATTCGCACTTCTTCCGGTAAGCCACCGTGATGCACGCCGATACGATGAGAGAGCAAGTCCACTAAAGGAAACTGTAATCCCAGTTCCGCTTTTACATAGCTCTGTACAAAGTTCACATCCTCAGACAGTGCATTGGCCCGCTCACCCTTCAGCTTTTCAGCCAACTTCCAAACGTAATCCGGGCGACTGTGCATAGCGATAACCGGCCCACGCTCTTTCAGCTTCCGTGCGGTGATCGCGGTCAGTGTGCCTACGTCCTTCGCTTGCGATAGAGAGAAAGCCAAGGCTCCATCTTTTCCCAAGGAAAACTCCTTTTCCAGCCTAATACTGGGGCGCGAGGTGTGCACTGTCTCGTAGTTCAACTGGTAGTCGTGACTGCGACCGTTGATCGGCCCTGCATCCACGGGGCTGACAATGCCAATCGCCCGGTCATTCGGTTGCCAGTCCACGCCCAAACTGATGTCGTCCGAGTTCTGCCCACCGAGCCAACGTGCCACCTCACGTGCATTTTGAATGAAGGGCGTCAGCAAAAGAAATTGCGCATTGCGACATTCCCGGTTGATGGTCGCTAGCAGCAGTTCCAGTCGTAGACCGCGTTCTTTTTCCTGAAGCGTGTGTGCCTCATCGACCACCACCAGCGTTAGCGGGCGGCCAATTTTTTCTTCCCAGCCTTGGCGCAACATCAAGTCGAACTTCTCAGGTGTCGCCACGAGAATGCGGAACGGTGACTCATCCTGCGACTCTCGCAGAACTCCAGCCTCAATACCGTTGATTTCCATTGCAGGACTGACGCGCTCCACCGTCAAGCCAAGTGGCTGAAAATCGCGTCGCAGTTGCCGCGTGACCTGATTCACCAACGCCCGACTGGGAGCCAAATAAGCCACCCAGCCTTTGCGATCTTCAAACTGGTTCAGCGCCTGCAACATGCGGAACTGAGCAATCAGTGTCTTGCCGCTGGAAGTCGGTAAACTCACCACCACCGCCCGACGACTGGAACCCAGCAAACCACGTTCGGCTAAGGTACGCCTCTGTGGCGGCAGCACATCGAACAAGGCACGATCACCACGCCCACGACTGACTAACTCCTTCACAAACTGTGTCACGCGCGAATTCACGGCGCGAGTGACAGTCCACAAGGAGTTCGCCACCATCTGCGCAGCGGCGCGCGCCAGCAAGCGTGTCAGCGACTCCAACTCCATCAGATGCGCCGTCTCGCAAGCAGCAATGGCGCGATCAAAGTGAGAATCAAGCAGAAGCTGAATCTGGTAGTTGTCTTCCACCACGCCATCAGTGATGAAATGCGCCAGCACGTCCGCCGCTTTAGCCAAGTGATAGATGGCAATCAACTCAAGCGCGGATCGCTTGGCCTCCAACGGCTCGAAAGAGCCCAGATAGTCTCGCTCAAATTCCTGCTGCGTAGTGCGCAACACTGCGACACGCTTCAGAACGGCGTCGCGGTCATCCCAGCCTTTCTTGCGCACCAAGCGCAGCCAGATGTCGGTCAGGGTGGCACGGCAACGCTCGCCCCAATTGTGCGAATCCAGTGACAAGGCTGGCCATTTCTGCTCATCTTCCAGCGCGCACAGCCACCGAGCCGCATCCGCTCCACGGTCACCAATCACGGCCAGCACAGAAGCCCTCAACAAATGCGTTGCCGCAGCCATCGGAGCATCTGAGAACGGTAGAACACGCAGCAGCCGGAAGCTATCCGCCGCCGCAGTGTGCAACAGCGCCACATGTTCATCATCCTCGGTCAAACGATCCAGTTCCAGATCAAGTACGGCCAACTCCAGCGCGGCAACCACCTCACGAATGGCTTCGACATCAAACGCCGGTTCTTCCTGCGTCATCTCACGGTAGAACTGAATCCGGTCTACCTCACGCAGTGCACGGACACGCTTTTCCACCATTGCATCCAGCAGCCAGTGACTCATGCTGCACCTCCCTGCCCGATAGCTTCTGGCAGCCCAGTAATCGGCCACGGCAGGTAGAGCGCAATCAAAAGGCAATGAGTCGGGGCTTGCAGGCGGCTGGCGAGACTTCTACCGCGAGCCTGTAAATCTTCCTCGCGTGCCTCTTGGTCACGCACGAGGATGCCAAACAGTGCCAAGTCGCGCTGCTTGGAATTGAAATAGCGGGTACAGGCCACGTTAAAAGCAGCTTCGTGCTCGGTATTTTTGACCCGAGGCAAAAGCCACTGAAGTAGTTGACAGATGATGTCAAGGCTGTGAGCCAAGGTGTCAAGCTGGTGGGCCAAGCCACCGCTTCTGCCGCTCATCACCTGCGGCGGCCATCTCGCTTCGGATGAACACTTCACTTCGCCCAGCGCAAGACGGTGAGAGTTACCATCGCGCTGAAAACCCACAATATCCGCGCCCGGCAGGGACGCGAAAGGATTGCGCTTATCGCGCTCGGTATTCCACGGGAGTACCACATCGTGGTGGGCTTCCAGCACCGCTTCGGCAAGCGCCTCACCTACGGCCCAATCACGTGCCTCCAACACCTTAGCATTCAGCACTTGTTCCAACACCGCCTGTCCCATGCCAGTCAGGCTCAACCCACGCAGATGCTCACTCAGTGCCTTTCTGCCTTCGGTATCGTTCAAGCGTGCGGCCACAGCCCCTTGTAGAAAGCCGTTGAACGTATCGCCATCCTGTGCACGCTCACCTTGCCACGAGACGCAACCCTGAGCCGATTGGTAGGCTGTTTCCCAAGTCATCCACGCACCTCAGTCACCGCTGGGAAAAACTGCTGCATCAACCTGCTTTTGTCGATTTCGTGGGTGTCGATTGCTAGGGGGTACATGGCGGTCAGGTCATGCTCGAATTGCTCTGCTGTTGCCATGAATCCCTCCCCATGATGCCGAATGGATTGCCATGGCTGAATGTCTGTCAAGTTGCTCATGTGGATTGGCTTCTATGAGGGTTTGCTCTCTCCTCTGTCCTGCCAGCGCGCACCGACTCGCCAGTGGTAAACAGTGACCTTGACCACATCCGTGCAACTTCATCACATTATGTACTGATCTGCAATCAGTACATCATCTAACAAAATAGTCGATAGCCCTCAATTGCAGACACGGAGAAGCCTGCCCTGCGACTTGAGGAAGCAGCCTGAAGCGGCAGTGCTTGCCACGTCAGGCTGCAAAAAGGCTGGCGCAAGGGTTTGTAAGGGAAGGGGCTAATGGAATGGCGCAAGGGGTTAAAAGCCCCTATCCCTGAAAAGGCAAAAGGCGCTGGCGCAAAGGGTTTAAAAGGCCGCCCCGACTGGCGTAGTACCCATGTACACTCGGTTGCCCTGCCGGTGCAATCATCCTGCTTCACTTTCCTGCAAGCACTATCCGATGACCGAAACGCTGCCACCTCATTCTCGGCCATAGCCATGTGTAAAGTAAAACATCATAAATCTTCTGTGTAATTTCTGTGTAATCGTGCAAGGAAAATTACATAAATTATGAGAATTTGATAGAACTACGAAGTAATTCAAATCCATATAACGTGCTGTTTCACTTAACTTTATTGAACATTATGGAACTTATGAGAATTAGTTTGCCAAGTCCTGAAAATCCGCGTGTCCTTGGTTCGATTCCGAGACTGGCCACCAGAAAATCAAGGGGTTGCAGCAATGCAGCCCCTTGTGTTTTTCAGAATATCTAACGCATGTCTAACCTGCGGGCTTCAGACTAATCCAAGCTGCATCAGCCCGCAATGTTTTTCCTGCTGGCCGCGCAGCCCATTGTCGTTGGCCTGCCAAACTTTGCGCTGGATTCAGGCCATTCCTGCAACAGCCCCGCGATACGCGGCGGCAGCCCGCGCGGATGTTCGTTTCCGCAGCCCGTAAGGCTGCTGACGCTAATCTTGCTAAAGCTGCTAAAGACAGGCTGGAAATTAGCAGCTTTAGCAAGCGCCGACACGCCCGGATTGCAGCCCCTTCCCCGGCGCTCACCGTCGCGCCGGGCCTGGCGCGCTCCGGCCTGAAAGGCTTGTGCCGCCGGGTTCTTCAACTGCTTCTGCACTTTTCGGCTTCCGGGGGCTGCCGCTAATCCCGCTAAAGTCGCTAATCCTGGCTCCGTCTTTAGCAAAATTAGCAAGATTAGCGTTAGCGGCGCGGGCGGATTCAATTTCGCGGGCGGGTTCCGCAAGTTTCACGGCGCACCCGCCAGCAGTGCCGGGCTGGCCTGGAGGGTGACACGCCTCCCCTCTTGCAGGACGCGCAGGCGGCCAAGTGCCTCCAGCTCGGCAATCGCGGCATCGAGCCGCCTCTTGTCGCGCAGCGGGTTGGGACCGCATTGGATGACGTGGCTCTTTCCGGCCATGTGCGTTCCCTGCCGCCTGCAATATCCCAGCAGCCATGATTCGAGTTTCATGGCGTCGGCAATCTCTTTGGACTGCGCCATCTCGCCAAAGAAACGCCGGGATTCGCCCAAGTGCCATGCGACGATACGGCTGGCGGGCGCAAGGCTCCCAATGCCGATGCTGCCCGCGCCTTTGCCGAGGACATGGAACAGCGCCGCCAGACGCGCCGCGTTGTCCGCCGCCTTGCTCGCCACATCCCTGACTTCGTGGAGTTCGCCGCCGTCCAGCAGGCCCGCCTCAATGGCGTTGTAAAAAGCGACCCATGCGGCTTTTGCCTCTGGCGTGAATCCCAGCGCCGCTGGGGACAGTGCGCCATCATCCCCGACAGGGGCTTTCCGGTTCAGGATTTCGGCAAGGCGCACATGGAACGCGCCAAGGCTCCGCCAGCTTGTCAGGTTTTCTTTGAACGCCCGTTTTCCTATCGTCGATTCGGGCCACGCCACCAGGAACCGCGCAAGGAATCCAGAGCCTCGGGCAAGTGCCCCGGATTTGTCGATGAAGTCCCGCAGAGTGGCTTCCTGAACCTGTAGCGCCATCGTCAGGCGCGCGCCGCGCACCGTGAAACATTCCGAGGTCTTCCTCCCAAAGGAAAGCTCGCCGCCGCCCCATATCTCGTTCAGGACGCCCAAGTTGCGCACGATGGACTCCTTGCCCATGCCGTGCGAGCCAAAGACGGTTCCCGCCTCGCTGGACATGATCCCCGACGATGGCCACAGCTTGGCGAGAGACCATGCGAGGCTCTCCGGGGTTTCGTCCCCCAGGATGATGCGCGGCACGCGCGGGGCCTGCGGCTGCGACAGATGGTGGCGCACCAAGCCGGAGCGCAGCGTTTCCGTGTCCCTGCCGCCGCGCCCTGCCGCCTTGATTGTCGACAGGATGCCGTCCCGCCTCGCCTCCCATGCCGACATTTCCGCCCAGTATTCCGACTGCGCAGGTTTTGCGGCTTCGATCTGCTCGGCTTGGTACTGGCGTATCGGCGAGATAAAAAACCCGTCGCACGTTGATTTGCGCTCCCCTGAATCTGCGATGGCCAGCAGGTACAGGCTTGATGGCCCTTGCAGCTTTTCCGCCCGCCGGACGTCGACATGCACCTGGCAGGCCAGCGACAGCGCGCCAAGGGCAGAGCACGCCACAAGCGGGTAAGGTGCCTGCACAAAGCTGTGAACCTCGTCCACTGCCGCCCGGATGGCATCAGGCAGCGCATCCTCCGGGTAGGGCATCGGCGCGACCTTCGCGGACAGCGGCTGCGGTTCGGGCCATTCGGATGACCTGGCCTCGGGCTCCTTCCAGATGGTCATCGCTTCACCCCGCTCACCGACACGACGAACTCAAAGTGCGGCACAGGAAAATCCACCACCAGTATCAGGCGGCGCGGGCCGGCGTCCCGGATCGCGTGGCAGACCGACTTCAGCCGGGACTTGCCGACGGAATCGGCGTGCAGTATGAAGATGTCCCGCCCACGGCACATCGATCAGTCCACGCCTTCTGCCCTGGTATCGCCGAACACGGCCAGCCGCGCGAGCATGGGGCGCTCCGGCGGCATCCTGTCGATCCAGACGCCGATCCCGTGCAGCGGCTCCATGCCCCCGGCGAGCGCGTCGCGCAGCGCATGCCCATAGGCGTGCAGCCTTTTTCTGGTGGTATCCGCGCCCGGATGCGCCAAGGCGGCTCGACGCCCCGTCCGGCCAGGGGCGCTCATCCGTTGCCCTGCCCTTCGACCCATTGGCGGACAAAAGCATGCGCAAACCCTCCACCCAAGCAAAACTTACCGCAATATGCGCTGCCGTACTCCCTCCCTCTTGACCTACACGCAAAACATCTGGGTTCAACGCCAGCACCGCTCCGAGACAATCTAGAGAACGCCCTGTTACAGCGGCACGCAGCGGGGTTCGGCCAAGGTAGTCTTGCGCGTCAATATCTGACAGAGGCAACAATAGCTCAACCAATTGAAAATCACCGTTTTCCGCAGCCAGCATCAAAGGCGTCTGTCCTTTGAAATCGGCAATTCTGGCTTGTTCAGGCCACGCATCGAGAAGCAGGCGAATTGTTTCAGGCCAGTTGTTCCGAAAAATTTGCTCAACCTTATAAATATCCATCATTAAGCCGAAAGGCATCTTCGCGTGAAGATTGGGAAGGCTATTTTCAGACATGGCACGAATTTTCAATAAAGCCATTAAGACGCTGCTTCGTCGAGCGTCCTTTAAATCGCTATTTCTAAACAATTTTTCTTTTTCGTTAAAGTACGCTTTGACACCTTTCCAATCGCCTTTTATGCTCAAACAAATCAAGTTTTCAAAAACGTCCTCACAATTCTTCCGTGAGTTTCCCTTGATGGGTTCCAACCCAGGATACGGCTGATACAGCGTTGTCCAGAAAAAATCCTCGACATCCGTTGCCACATCCTCAAACGATGGAACGCCATTCGATGATTCCGTATTCTGTAACTCCATGAAGCCAAGTATGTTCCGATAGTACGGCTCATGATTTTTCCGATTAAGCGCGGTTCGGTTAATCGAAACGGCAAAGGCATCATAGGCAATACCTCCACACAGCGATCCAAAATTACGTTCTGAACAGGCATCCAATGCAGATTTAAATAGATTTTCAGCATCATCAAAGCGGTTTTCAAAAAGAGCATGTCTGCCTTTGAAATGCAGCATAGGCGCTTTCCAAAGATTCCACGCATCGGCGTCCGCTTCGGCTGCATCCAGCTTTTCTTTGGCTATCGAGCGAACATCCTTAGGCCAAGAAGCAGCATTTCCATTCAACAGCCGATCAAGCTCCAGCAGCCTGTAGCAACCACGCTCCAACGGGGAAGATGCCACCTCAGCCATGCGATCCCATGCTATTTTCTGATTTTTTTCATTTAGACCCTCGAATTGCGCAAATTGATGCAGCACCCAGAAGTTGTCCTCGCTCTGCAAAGCGCGATAAGGTGACGATGTATTCACCCGATCAAGTAAATTTTTAATGCGTTCATACTCACCAAACATGTTTTCTATATGTTTCATACGTTCAAAACTAGGGTGCAATGGCGCAGCAATACCTATCTTCCTACATACATAGATGTCCTCCAGTTCTTGTTCTGGCTCAAGTGAGAAAAAATAATAGCTCAACCTATTCGCAAAAAAACGAAGCTGACTGTCACAATCTTTTGTGTCAATGAAATCAAAAGGGTAAAAAATTTGCGGCAGCAAGTCGAAACCCTCCCACATAGACTGATTTCTAAACCACTCATCCCGTTTTGCCCATGAATCCCCATGTTTCAGTGACTCAATTGTCTTGTTGTAGAAGTCACTGAAGAGTGCGACCAATTGCAGAACTTTGTTCTGCGTTGGGTTATGCGCGTCTTCCGGTTTCAAATCGGGACAAAGAAACTTGACAAGGTCTTGATAGCCCGATTGCATCAGGCGAGAAACCCGCAGACGTTGACGAATCATTGCCATTGATGGCACAGAATATCGAATACTCACATCCTGAACAAATTTCAATTTTAATTCCACGCTGGCCGTTTTCTCGAAAATTGGGCGCAATTGCTCCGGTGTCATTGGAATTTGATGGCTCAATTGCTCAACACTCAGAGCCTTATCGTGAATGACAAGTGCTAGCGCGTTCTCAAATTGCGTTTCTGGAGACATTCCTGCGTTAAGTTTAAGAGCACCTTTAAATGTTAATTCTGCGTCATCTGGAAAAATCTCTTCGATTTTTATATTGCTTTTTGGCAACCCGTCAGATTGCCAGTTGCGCAAGGTGCGTACAACAGTATCGTTACCACCTTCTTTTTCGCGCAATTTCTTATTACCAAGTGCGCTGCTCAGTTTTTCAAAAGAAGATTCACCAAGCAAATCCAGCAGCCAGTTCAAAACTTTAGAAACAGGCAATTTTATTTCGCCTGTGGGCAAGATTTCACCTGCATCCCCTATGGGAAAAAACCAAAACTCGCCGCCAGGCATCCCAGCGTCGATTGCTGGCAAACCGTGCTCAATATTTTCCGATGCCCAAAACGCAATCTCTCTTGCCCACATCGGCACATAGATACGAGCTAATAAAGTCCAAAGAACTTGTCGCTGGCTGGCGTTGCCCGTCCAAGTGCACAGTTCAATAGATTTAAGCATACTACTTTGATTTACGATGCTTATTCTTGCTGTTAGGCGAGCTTCTCCGCCCAGTTCGAGAGCATCAAAAACCTCTTCTAATAACTGCTGACCTCGCTCAACAAAGCTGTCTAACTTCAATTCACCATTGATGAACCGGCCTTTGTTGGGCAATGCCTTGAGTCCAAGGCGGGCATGGACTTCGGTGAGGATTTCCTCAAAGGACGGGATATGAGCCATGACTTCCTCTGTGCTGACGTGTGAAACGATTAAACCCGCTCGAAGCCTCAAGCGTCACGGAAAAATTGCGAACACACTCGTGTTCTTGCGCTAATGAACAGGAAATCGGTGTGTTCGCAATCTTTCCGTGACCTATTTTCTCTTCGCTTGGATACTGCCCGACATCGGAGGCGAACCGCACTCGACACCGCGAAGGCTCCCCCAACCTGACGCGGAAAATCCAGGGGAACACAAAGGAGATGCGTCATGAGCAACAACCCGAACTGGCCCAGCAAAATTCCTAACCACCCTTCAGGCCCCGGTCGCGGCAATAACCCGCCTGCGCGCCCGAAGTAATCGTCAAGACGGCTGGCCGATGCGCCGGATGCCCGCCCACAAATCGTTATGGCCTGCGCCGATGAGGCGCTGGCCAACGAAAGGGGGTGCGACATTGCGGTGCATTGTCTGGCCTCAAAACCTGCCGCCCCTGCTGAAACTCAGGCGCGGCAGGTAAAATCGTCTTCTTCCACATCCAGCCGAATATTTTTGAACGCGACCGAGAGCATTAGCTTGATGCGGTTCAACTGGTTGACTTCCGACGCGCCGGAGTCGTAGTCGATGGCGGTGATGTTGGCGTTGGGATAACGCGATTTCAGCGCCTTGATGACGCCTTTGCCCGCAATGTGGTTGGGCATGCACGCGAAGGGCTGCATGCAGATGATGTTGGGCACGCCCTGCTCGATAAGCTCCACCATTTCGCCCGTCAGGAACCAGCCTTCCCCGGTCTGGTTGCCGCGTGAGAGGAACGGGGACGCGCCCAAGGCGATTTGGTCGATTGTTGGCGGCGCGGCAAACCGCTCGCTCGCGGAAAGCGCCTTCCTCAAATCGCGGCGGTAAAACTCCATCGCCTTGATGGTGGCGTTGCCCGCCAAGGCCGCCAGCCTGCTGCGCGACAGGACGCGGTAATTGAAATCGTAGTCATAGGCGCAGTAGAGCAGGAAATCCATCAGCCCCGGCATGACGGCTTCGCCGCCTTCCTGCTCGATGATGCGCACGATGTCGTTGTTCGCCCCCGGATTGAACTTGACGAGGATTTCGCCCACCAGCCCGACGCGGGGCTTGCGCTCGTCGGTGAGCGGCAATCCGTCGAAATCCCGCACGATGTCGCGGACGTTCCGCCTGAACTGCCTGAAGCTGCCTTTGAATACCGCTTCCTTGCAACGCGCCGCCCACATTTCATAAAGGGCGTCCGCCGCGCCCGCCTTCTTTTCATAAGGACGGATACGGAATAGCACCTGCATGAACAGGTCGCCATACACCAAGCCCATCATCAGGCGGTTGAACAAAGGCAGGGTCAGCTTGAAGCCTTCGTGCTTTTCCAGCCCAAGCGTGTTGAACGAAATGATGGGCACATCGGGGTATCCGGCATCCTGAAGCGCCTTTCTCATGAAACCGACGTAATTGGTAGCGCGGCATCCCCCGCCTGTCTGCGCAATCATCGCCGCCGTTTTCGCCGGGTCGTATTCGCCGGATTTCAGCGCCTCAATAATCTGCCCAACGACAATGATGGAAGGGAAGCAGGCATCATTGTTGACGAAGCGCAAGCCCTGATCGACGGCTTCCGCCGAAACGTTTTCCAGCACTTTTGCCTGATAGCCGCTCGCCCTGAACGCCGGTTCGATGAACTGAAAATGAATCGGCGACATCTGCGGGATCAGGATGGTCGTGTCGCCGCGCATCTCGCGGGTAAACATCGGGCGCGGCCTTTGCTGCGGCGGATGGAAATGGATGACCTGCGCGGATCGCCGCGCCCCCCGCTCTGCCAGCGCGGCCTTGAGCGAACGGATGCGGATACGCGCCGCGCCCAGATTGCTGCCCTCGTCGATTTTGATGCCCGTGTAAATCCGGTTGCGACGGGTCAGGATTTCCTGCACCTGTTCCAGCACGACCGAATCCAACCCGCAGCCGAAAGAATTCAGATGAATCACATCCAGCACCGGCTCAGCCGCCGCCAGCGCGGCGGCGCGGTAAAGGCGGGCGTGATACGTCCATTGGTCGACAACCCGCAGCGGCGCGTCCAGCTTGCCGAGATGCGCCACCGAGTCTTCGGTCAGCACGGCCATGCCGAGCGAAGTAACAAGCTGCGGAATGCCGTGGTGAATGGCCGGGTCGATGTGGTAAGGCCGTCCGGCCAGGACGATGCCATGCCCGCCCGTTTCTTTCAGATAATCAATCGCCTCCTCGCCTTTTCGGGCAATGTCGGCTTTCACGCGCTTTTGTTCCGCCCACGCAAGCTCAAGGGCGCGGCGAATTTCAACGGGCGCGATGTCAGGAAAGATACGCGCCAACTGCTTGCCGAGTTTCTTTTCGTCTTCCAGCGAAAGGAAGGGCTGAATCAGAATCGCGCCGCGCTCTTTCAGATAATCAATATTGTTGCGGATGAGTTCAGGATAAGAAGTCACTACCGGGCAGTTGTAATTATTGTCGCTGTCGGCAAATTCCTTTTGCTCGAAAGGGATGCAGGGATAGAAAATGCTTTTTACCCCTTGCTCAATCAAATCAATGACATGGCCATGCACGAGCTTGGCGGGATAGCACACCGTGTCCGATGGCAAAGTATCCGCCCCCTGCTCCAGCAAGTCGCGGCTCGATGCCGAGGACAGCCGCACCTCAAAACCAAGTTCCGTAAAAAAAGTGTGCCACAGCGGGTAATTCTCAAACATGTTGAGCGCGCGGGGCAGCCCCATCACGCCACGCGGCGCGGCTTTGGCCGGCTCATAGGCGAACATGCGCTCATATTTGTAATCGTAGAGATTAGGCAGCCCATCTGATGCTTTCTGCTTGCCCAGCCCGCGCTCGCAGCGGTTGCCGGAAATGAATTTGCGCCCGTCCGAGAAGCGGTTGACCGTCATCGCGCAGGTGTTTTCGCACAAGCGGCAACGCGCCTGGGAATGCTTGACCTTGAAATCGCGCAGTTCCCCAACCTGCAATATCGAACTCACGTCCTGCCCCTGCCATCGCTCCTTCGCAATCAGCGCGGAGCCGAACGCGCCCATCAGCCCGGCAATATCTGGCCGCACGGCTTCGCGCCCGGAAACCCGTTCAAAAGCGCGGAGCACCGAATCATTGTAAAAAGTGCCTCCTTGCACGACGATTTGCTTGCCCAGTTCTTCGGGGTTCTTGATTTTGATGACCTTAATCAGCGCGTTCTTGATGACCGCGTAAGACAGCCCCGCCGAAATGTCGCCCACCGACGCGCCTTCTTTTTGCGCCTGCTTCACGCTGGAATTCATGAACACCGTGCATCGGGAGCCGAGATCGGACGGCGCGCGCGAGACAAGCGCCTCGCGGGCGAACGCATCGACCGGCATCCCCAGCGACTGCGCGAAAGTTTCGATAAACGACCCGCAGCCCGAAGAACAGGCTTCGTTCAGCAAGATGTTGTCAATCACGCCGTCGCGGATGCACAGGCATTTCATGTCTTGCCCGCCAATATCCAGAATGAAATCGACTTCCGGCAGAAAATGCTTCGCCGCCTTGTAGTGCGCGATGGTTTCCACTTCTGAATGGTCGAGCCTGAAGGCTTCCCGAATCAGCGCCTCGCCATAGCCGGTCACGGAAGAAGCCGCGATGCGCGCGTCCTCCGGCAGCCGCCCGTAAATATCCTCAAGAATGTTGCCCACGATTCGGACGGGGTTGCCTTCGTTGCTGCTGTAATACGTGTAGAGCAGTTCAAGGTTTTCCCCGATGAGCACGGCTTTGGTCGTGGTCGAGCCGCCGTCGATGCCCAAAAACGCCGCGCCGCGATACCCCGCGAGATCGCCGCGCTTGACCCGCGCCTTTTCGTGCCGCGCAAAAAACGCCTGCCGCTCGGCCTCATCCAGAAAGAACGGGCGCAAGGCGCTTGCCCCCGCCGCAGGCTGCGCCGCCAGCTTCCTGAACGCCGCCAGCACCTCTCCGAACAGGCACGTTTTTTTTCTCTCGCCATGCTGCGCCGCGCCGATGGCGACGAAAAGCTCGCGGTCTTCGATTTCGACCTGATTCTCCGGCTTGACGGCAAGCGTTTCGATGAAGCGGTTTTTCAGTTCCGGCAGGAAGTTGAGCGGGCCGCCCAAAAAAGCGACATTGCCGCAAATCTTGCGCCCGCAAGCCAGCCCGGTAATTGTTTGGTTCACCACCGCCTGAAGCACCGAACGCGCAATGTCCTCACGCGCCACCCCTTCGTTCAGCAAGGGCTGCACGTCCGTCTTGGCAAATACGCCGCAACGCGCCGCAATCGGATACATGTTCTTGGCGCGGCTTGCCAGTTCATCCAGCCCCGGCGCGTCGGTTTTGAGCAGCACGGCCATCTGGTCGATGAACGCCCCCGTTCCGCCCGCGCAGGAACCGTTCATCCGCTGCTCGACGCCATTGGTGAAAAACGTGATTTTGGCGTCCTCGCCGCCCAATTCGATTGCCACATCCGTTTGCGGCGCGCGCGCCTCGATGGCGCTGGCGCAGGCGATGACTTCCTGCACGAAAGAAAATCCGAGCGTCTCCGCCATGCCCACGCCGCCGGAACCCGTCAGCACCACGGAGACGCTGTCGTCCGGGCTTAACGCGCCTTCCGCCACGAGGGCATCAAGGCCGCGCCCAACTGTTTTGCGCACCTCGGAAAAATGCCGGGCATAAGACCTGAATACCAGTTTCCCCCGGCCATCCAGCACAACCACCTTGACAGTCGTCGACCCGATGTCAATCCCGACGCGATACCAATGCCTGCCCACATCTGCCTCGTAAAAGGATGCCCATGCCCCATGTGGTCTTTTATGAATCCCGTTATTCTACCCACACTAAAAGCAGAGCCAACAGAACCCAGCGGTTTCCCGCATTTTATACACCGCCCGCGCCGCCCCAAAGCGCGACCGCGCCCCCACTATTCGCCCTAAGCAAAAAAACCTCACAATCCGCTTAATTCCGCCTTGACGGCGGAACATTCATAGAATAATGTGGCGCACATTCTGTTCGGGCGCGGTTCCGCGCCTGTCCCCAGCAAACTTGGTATCCAGCAAGAGGCTGTGCGCAAAAAGCAGCACGCCTGTCTAAATTCCAGAGCATTTTCCCCGCGAGCGGTTCCGGCAACCGCTTCTTCCGTGAGGCATCATGAGCGAGCATATCCACTCTGTAACAGATAGCAGTTTCGAGGCTGAAGTCCTGAAATCCCCCGTTCCCGTGCTGGTCGACTACTGGGCCGAATGGTGCGCCCCCTGCCGGGCGCTCGCGCCCGTGCTCGACGACATTTCCGCCGCTTACGATGGCCGCCTCAAGATTGCCAAAATCGACATCGACAAAAACCAGCAAACCCCCGCCAACTACGGCATCCGCAACATCCCGACCCTCATGCTGTTCAAGGATGGCGACCTCGTTGCCACTCAGGTCGGCCTTCTTTCAAAATCTCAACTGACTTCCTTCATTGACTCCCATATCTAACAAACCGGACTCCGTTCCGGGCCGTCCCCGTGGCATGCAGCGCCCCCGTCGGCGCAACCCACGCCACCGCGACGGCAACCCCGCCTACACCGGCCTGCCCGCTGACGAAGATTTTGTCGAGGAGCCTTCAGATGGCTCGGGCATGCCCGCGTCGAACGTTCCGGCGCTGCATCTTTCCGAACTCAAGGCGCTGCACGTCAGCGAGTTGCTGGAAATGGCTATCGCCAACAATATCGAGGGTGCCAACCGGCTGCGCAAGCAGGATCTGATTTTCGCCCTGCTCAAGAACCGCGCCCGCAAAGGCGAGCCGATTTGCGCCTACGGCGCGATCGAAGTGCTCTCCGACGGCTTCGGCTTCCTGCGCTCGCCCGATATTTCCTATCTCGCGGGAACCGATGACATCTACGTCTCGCCCTCACAGATACGGCGCTTCAACCTGCGCACCGGCGACACCATCGAAGGGGAAATCCGTACCCCGAAAGAAGGCGAGCGATACCTCGCGCTGACCAAGTTCGACAAAATCAACGGATGTCCGCCAGAAGAGTGCAAGAACAAAATCCTGTTCGAGAACCTCACCCCGCTGCACCCGGACGAATGCCTGCGGCTCGAACGCGACATGCGCGGCGAGGAGAACATTACCAGCCGCATCATCGACATGATCTCGCCCATCGGCAAAGGCCAGCGCGGGCTGATCGTCGCGCCGCCCAAGAGCGGCAAAACCGTGATGCTCCAGCACATCGCGCATGCCATCACGGCCAACCATCCCGATGTCGAACTCATCGTGCTGCTCATCGACGAGCGCCCCGAAGAAGTCACCGAAATGCAGCGGTCGGTCAAGGGCGAGGTCGTCGCGTCCACTTTCGACGAGCCGCCGACGCGCCACACGCAAGTGGCCGAAATGGTCATCGAAAAAGCCAAGCGCCTCACCGAGCATAAAAAAGACGTTGTCATTCTGCTCGATTCCCTCACGCGGCTCGCGCGCGCCTACAACACCGTGCAGCCCGCCTCTGGAAAAGTGCTCACGGGCGGCGTGGATGCCAATGCGCTGCAAAAGCCCAAGCGGTTCTTCGGTGCGGCGCGCAACATCGAGGAAGGCGGCTCGCTCACCATCCTGGCCACCACGCTGGTCGAGACCGGCAGCCGCATGGACGACGTGATTTACGAGGAGTTCAAGGGTACGGGCAACATGGAACTGCACCTTGACCGGCGCATGACCGAGAAGCGCGTCTACCCTGCCATCAACGTCAACCGCTCGGGCACTCGCCGCGAAGAGCTTCTGATGAAGCCGGACATCCTCCAAAAAGTCTGGATACTGCGCAAGCTCCTCTACGGCATGGACGAAGTCGAAGCAATGGAATTCCTGCTCGACAAAGTCCGCGCCACCAAGAACAACGCCGAATTTTTCGATGCCATGCGTTCGGGATATTAAAGCGCCCACGCCAAACTCCGTCAAACGCAAATGCCCGCGCCAAAAACGCGGGCATTTTGCATGGCAATCGAAGCGCCTTTGTCAAACCAATATGTCTTGTTTCTTCTTTTTTTAAGCTACTACATCTAGTTGAAATATTTTTCTTGACATACCGTAAAAACACGTAACTATTTGTTTTTTATAAAAATCATAATTTTGCAAATTCCCTGCTCCGGCAGTATGCTTCGTTCCCTGCCTGTCACTGTTTGAGGGAACAGAGGAAACCATGAGCACAACATCAAAAACCGCCGCCAAGCCCACGGCCAGCAATCTGGCTCCGCAGGAAATTTCCGCCGAAGTCCTCCTCGAAAAATATGCGAAGGGAACCGAAAAAACCGTCCATGAAGTACGCCAGCGCGTCGCTCGGGCACTGGCTGCGGTTGAGGCCGAAGAGGCTCGCGCGCTTTGGGAAGCGCGGTTTCTGGAGGCACAGGAGCGGGGTTTCGTGCCTGCGGGGCGAATCAACAGCGCGGCGGGCACAACGCTCGAAGCGACCCTCATCAACTGCTTCGTGCAGCCAGTGGGCGATTCCGTCACCAAAGACGTTGACGGACGGCCCGGCATCTACACGGCGCTCGCGCAGGCGGCGGAAACCATGCGGCGCGGCGGGGGCGTGGGCTACGATTTTTCCTCTATCCGCCCCAAAGGCGCGATGGTTCGGGGAACCGCTTCCAGCGCGTCGGGGCCGGTGTCGTACATGCGGGTATTCGACCGTTCGTGCGAAACGGTGGAATCCGCCGGGGCGCGGCGCGGTGCGCAGATGGGCGTGCTGCGCTGCGACCATCCCGACATTGAGGAGTTCATACACGCCAAAGACAAGGGCGATCTGGCGAATTTCAATATTTCCATCGGTGTCACCGACGCTTTCATGCGGGCGGTGGAAACGGGCAAAACAGTTGAACTCACGCACAAATCCGAACCCAGCGAGGACATCAAAGCCGCTGGCGCGTACTTGCTTGATGATGGGACGTGGGTCTATCGCAAGGTCGAGGCCCGTGACCTCTGGGCGCAGATCATGCGCTCGACCTACGACCACGCCGAACCGGGCATCCTGTTTCTGGATCGCATGAACCAAGACAACAACCTTGGCTATTGCGAGACCATCGAGGCGACCAACCCCTGCGCCGAGCAGCCGTTGCCGCCATATGGTTGCTGCTGTCTGGGTTCAATCAACCTCACGCTCTTTGTTCGGGAGCCGTTTTCCGAAAAGGCCGCGTTCGATTTCGACGGCTTTGGAAAAGTGGTCGATGTTGCCGTGCGGATGCTCGACAACGTGCTGGACACGACGCACTGGCCGCTTGAGCAGCAGCAGGAAGAAGCCAGTTCCAAGCGCCGCATCGGCTTGGGCTTCACCGGGCTGGGCGACGCGCTCATCATGCTGCGCCTGCGCTACGACACGGAAGAAGCGCGCGAGCAGGCGCGCAAAATATCGGAATACCTGCGCGACCGCACCTACGCCGCTTCGATGGAACTGGCGCGTGAGCGCGGCGCGTTCCCGCTTTTCAACGCGGACATGTATCTGACGGGCGGCAACTTCGCTTCGCGCCTGCCCAACGCGCTGAAGGAACGCATCCGCAAGCACGGCATCCGCAATTCGCACCTGCTGTCCATCGCGCCGACCGGCACGATCAGCCTCGCGTTCGCGGACAACGCTTCCAACGGCATCGAGCCGCCGTTCTCCTATACCTACACGCGCAGGAAGCGCACCGCCGACGGGGATTTCAGGGAGCACAGCGTGGAGGACTACGCCTGGCGGCTCTATCGCCATATGGGCGGCGACGCGAACAAGCTGCCGCCGTGGTTCATCACCGCGCTGGAAATCTCCGCCGCTGCCCATAAGGACATGGTGGCCGCCGTCGCGCCCTATATCGACACGTCCATCTCCAAGACGGTCAACGTCCCGGAAGACTATCCGTATTCGGATTTTGAAGACCTTTATCTCTCGGCGTGGAAATCCGGCCTCAAAGGGCTATCCACCTATCGCCCCAACAGCGTGCTTACCCCGGTGCTGTCCGTCACGCCCGCCAGCAACCAGAAAAAACCGCAAGACATAGACATTTCGGACGCTAACCGCCGCCTTTCCATCAAGAGCCTGCCCGCTCCGGTGCTCGCCAGCCTGCGCTGGCCGAGCCGTCCCGTGCTGCCCAGCGGCAACATGGCATGGACATACATGATCGACGCGCCTTCGGGTGGCTTCGCCCTTTTCGTCGGGCAAGTCGAGGTGGCGCTCGACATGTTCAATGGCGCGTTCCCGTTTGAAGTCTGGGTCAACGGCGCTGACCAGCCGCGCGGGCTGGGGGCGGTTGCCAAAACGCTGTCGATGGACATGCGCGCCAACGACCACGCATGGCTCAAGCTCAAGCTCGACACGCTGGCGCACACCATCGGCGAAAAAGCCTTTGAAATGCCCTTCCCGCCCCACGGCGAGAAAAAGCCCGTCCCCGGCGCGGTCTCTGCCTTCGCCCAGATCGTGCGCTACCGCTGCGAACAACTGGGCGCGTTCACCCACCCAAGGCCGACCCCGGTGCTCGACACGCTGTTCAGCCTTGAAGAGCCAAGAACCGGAACCGATGGCACGCTCTCATGGACGGTCGACATCCGCAATCCGGCCACAAACGAAGATTTCGTGCTCGGCCTGAAGGAAATCACCCTGCCCGACGGCGTCACCCGCCCCTACTCCGTGTGGCTCTCCGGCAACTACCCGAGGGCGCTCGACGGCCTCACCCGCGTGCTGGCGCTCGACATGCGCGTGATGGATCCGGCATGGATCGGGATGAAGCTCAGGAAGCTCCTCGACTATCCCGAACCGCTCGGCGATTTCATGGCCTTTGTGCCAGGCGAGCGCAAACAGCAAACCTTTCCGTCGACCGTGGCCTATATCGCCCGCCTCATCATCCACCGCTACGCCATGCTCGGCGTGCTCGATGAGAACGGCTATCCGGTGGCCGAAATGGGCATCTTGGAATCGCCCCGCGTCGACAGCGAGCCGAAGGTCATGCACGGCGCGATATGCAAGGAATGCGGCAACCCCACGGTCATCCGCAAGGACGGCTGCGATTTCTGCACCGCTTGCGGCGCGGTCGGGGCGTGTGGATAAAACAACATCTGGGCCGCGCTCATTGGGCTACACTACAGGAATGATCTTCATGGGCTGGGACGCTTTCTGAGCGCCCCGGCTTTTGGTATCGCCCTTACGACAAACGGCGGATTGTTCCCGCCCAACGCCACATGATGCGTCGCCGCCTGATCTGGCTGAACTGGTTCGCTGCCCTTTTCGCGGCAAGCCTCTTTTTTGCCGCCCCCGCTTCCTCTGAAATACCGCGCCCCACGCAGATCCACGCCGAGACGGCGATTGCCTCCGCCCATCTGCTGTCGCGCTACCACTACCATGCCCCGCCGTTCAACAGCACCCTCTCGGCGCAGATTTTTGACCGTTACCTGAAGGCGCTCGACCCTGGGCATCTGTTTTTTCTGCAAACCGACATCGACGACTTCGCCTATGTGCGTCCCTCGCTTACGAACGCCATCCTCCAAGGCAATCTCGACGCGCCCTTCCTCCTCTTTGACCGCTATATCGCCCGTGTCAAAAAAATGCAGTCCATCGTTCAAGAACTGCTTGTCGGAAACTTCGACTTCACTGTGGACGAGAGCTTCGAGCCAGACCGCAGCGAAGCGCCTTGGGCGGCGACCGATGCCGAATTGCGCGAAATATGGCGCAAGCGCGTCAAAAACGACTGGCTGCGCCTGCGCCTTGCGGGCAAGAACGACAACGCCATCCGCCAGACCCTCCTCAAACGCTACGGCCACGCGCTGGACCGTTCCATCAAACTGGACAGCGACGAAGTGTTCCAGCTTTTCATGAACGCTTGGGCGGGGGCGCTTGAACCGCACACCAACTACCTCGGCCCGCGCGCGGCGGAAGACTTCGCTATTTCGATGAAGCTCTCGCTCGTCGGCATCGGCGCGATGCTTCAGGAACGCGACGATTACGTCATCGTGCGCGAGCTTATTCCCGGAGGCCCCGCGCAGCGTTCAGGCAAGATCAACGTTGGGGATCGCATCGTCGGGGTCGCGCAGGGCGAGAAGGCCGCGATGGTCGATGTCGCGGGCTGGCGGGTCGATGAAGTCGTCCCGCTCATCCGGGGCAAGCAGAGTTCCACCGTCGTGCTCAACATTCTGCCCGTCGACGCTTCGGCGGATGGCGAGCACCGCCGCATCCCGCTTGTGCGCGACACCATCCGCCTCGAAAGCCAAGCCGCCTCGGGTTCAATCCGCGAGCTTCGGGAAAACGGGCAACTCAGGAAAATCGGCATCATCAAACTGCCGAGCTTCTATCAGGACATCGACGCCCGCCGCAAATCCCCCGCGCAATTCCGCAGCGCCACCCGCGATGTCACCCGAATCATCACCGAATTCAAGCGCGACAAAATCGACGCCCTGCTCATCGACCTGCGCGACAACGCGGGCGGCTCGCTTGATGAGGCCGTTTCGCTCACCGGGCTTTTCATCGATGCCGGCCCCGTCGTCATCCAGCAGAACTCCGGCGGGCAGACCCGCATCGAGCGCATCTCCGCGCCGGGCATGGCTTGGGAAGGGCCGCTCGGCGTGCTCATCAACCGCGCTTCGGCATCCGCTTCCGAAATTTTTGCCGCCGCCATTCAGGACTACGGGCGCGGCATCGTGATTGGCGAGGACAGCTTCGGCAAGGGAACGGTGCAAACCCTAATCGACCTCGACGAACTGGAACGCACCTCGAAGCGCCGCTACGGCGAGCTCAAGATGACCGTCGCCCAGTTCTTCCGCATCTCGGGCGGCACGACGCAGCTTCACGGCGTCAGCCCCGATATTGAACTGCCTTCGCTCATCGACCCCAAGAGCTTCGGCGAATCGTCTTACGACAACGCCTTGCCTTGGACGCGCATCGCCCCCGTCGAATTCCGCAGCGCGGGCAATGTCGCCTCCCTGCTGCCCGCGCTGGCACTGCAACACGAACAGCGGGTCGCACAGGACAAGAGCTTCCTCCAGTTCAAGGAAAAAGCCGCTGAACTGAAGAACCTGCGCGAACAGAAAACCTTTTCGCTCAAGGAAAGCACGCGCCAAGCCGAACGCACGCGCACCAAGGCACGCATCAAAAACGCCGAATCGTCCTCCGGCGAAAATCTGGCCGAAGATGACGAAATGGGCGATGATGGCCTGCTCGCCAACGAGCGCAGCCTCTCAAACGAGCTTGCCGCTGAAAAAGCGCGAAAGGTGGCTCGCGATGTATTGCTTGAAGAGAGCGCGAATATCCTTGGCGACATGATTGGGCTGCTCCGCGCCAATGCCTCGCCGGAAATCGTCCAGCGCGGAAAGCAGCCGCCGCGCCCTTGAGGTTCGCTGCGGTTCAGACCGTCAGGCAGGAATTCTGCTGGCGCGAGGGGAAGGCTCGACCAGCCCAACGAGCCGCGCAAGCTCCCCTTCCCTGTTCCGCAGCCATGCCGGAAGCCAGACGTTTGTACTGACAGGCCAGTGCGCGAGTTCCCGCAGCATTGACGGCATTCCGTCCCGATCCGCTGCCGCCAGATGGGATTTCCATTCAGGGCCGTCAAGCATAACGGCCAGACGCCAGCCTTTTTCGCCGCGCCTCTTTACGGCGATGTCGACCTGGAAGGCCGAATGCCCGACGCGGCTTTGCGCAACATAGCCTTTCGCCTCCAGCGCGGCGACGATTTCCTGCGCCATCATGCCGCGCTCCGGCTTCGATAACGGCGCTTCCGTCTGGATGTCGCCGGAATTGGCGGACATCAGGTAATCCCTCAAATCCTTCACTCCGCCCGCGCAATCGGAGCCGATCTGCTCCGGGGCAAACGAGGTCAGGAGCCGAACCTGCTTGCGGGCGCGAGTGATGGCGACGTTCAGCCAGCGTTCCCCGCCTTCGGAACTCAGCACGCCGAAATCCGAAAGCAGCCTCTTTGACGCGGGGTCGGGCGAGAGGACAAACGAAATCAGGATGGCATCGCGCTCTTCCCCTTGCGCGTATTCAAAGCTCTTTACGAAAAGCCGCCGCTCGGCGGGAGCCGCCAAGGCTTCCTGTACCAGAGGCTCTTCCGATTCTTCCAGCATATCCAGTATCAGCTCGCACTGTGCCTGGTTGAGGCACAGCACGCCCAAGGATTCGCCTTGTCTGGAGGGTTCGTGGAGCCGGGCGGTCAGCTCATCGACCAGCGCCCGCGCTTCGACCGGGTTGTTTCCCTTCGCGCCGCACAGGAAGCGGCCATTGACTTGCCGCCATGTGATGCCTACATGGGCATCGCGCTGCGCCCGTGGCAGGGCGGCAAGCTCTCCGCCGTAATACCGGGCATTCGGGAACGCAATGAGTTCCTCGCTCTCGCTCCGGTAATGCCAATTCAGCCACCGCCTCGGCAAGCCCGCGTCGAGCGCCGCGCCCAAAATGTTTTCATGTTCCGCCCCGGACGATCTGTGCCGCGAAGAGAAAGCGCCCATCATGGCGGCGGGAGGAAGCTGTTTCGTGTCGCCGACAATA